>NZ_JBHSQO010000065.1:0-39964 GCF_042658445.1 Saccharothrix lopnurensis
CGGCACCTGGAAGCGCCTCACCGAGAACGTCAACGAACTCGCCGGCAACCTCACCCGCCAGGTCCGCGCCATCGCCGTGGTGGCCACCGCGGTGACCGCGGGCGACCTGACCCGGCAGATCACCGTGGACGCCTCCGGCGAGGTCGCGGACCTCAAGGACAACATCAACCGGATGATCAGCAACCTGAAGGCGTCCACCCGCGCCAACCAGGAGCAGGACTGGCTCAAGACCAACCTGGCCCGGCTGTCCGGCCAGATGCAGGGACACCGGGACCTCAGGGCGATGGCGTCGCTGGTGATGAGCGAGCTGACCCCGCTGGTCTCCGCCCAGCACGGCGCGTTCTTCCTGGTCGACGGCGAGTCCGAGGTGCTGGAGCTGACCGCCTCCTACGGCTGGTCGCCCCGCGACGGGCGGCCCACCCGGTTCAAGCGCGCCGAGGGCCTCATCGGCCAGGTCGCGGTGGAGAAGAAGACGGTGCTCGTCACCGACGTGCCGGCCGGGTACCTGGAGGTCACCTCGGGCCTGGGCGCGGCGCCGCCCTCGAACCTGGTGATCCTGCCGATCGTGTTCCAGGGCGAGACGCTGGGCGTGATCGAGCTGGGCTCGTTCGGCGAGTTCACCGAGGTCCACCTGGACCTGCTGGACCAGCTGAAGGAGAACATCGGCGTCAACGTGAACACCATGCTCGCCAACGCCCGGACCGACAGCCTGCTGGTCGAGTCGCAGCGGCTGACCGAGGAGCTGCGGGCGGGCTCGGTGGAGCTGGAGGCGCGGGCGCGGCAGCTGTCGTCGGCCTCGAAGTACAAGTCGGAGTTCATGGCGAACATGAGCCACGAGCTGCGCACCCCGCTCAACAGCCTGCTCATCCTGGCGAAGCTGCTGGCCGACAACCTCGACGGCAACCTCAACCCCAAGCAGGTCGAGTTCGCCAGGACCATCCACTCCTCCGGCACCGACCTGCTCCAGCTGATCGACGACATCCTGGACCTGACCAAGGTCGAGGCCGGGCACATGCAGGTGCAGACCGACTCGGTGCGGGTGTCGGACCTGGTGGCCTACGTCGAGGCGCTGACCCTGCCGCTGGCGGCGGAGAAGGGCCTGGACTTCGGGGTCGTGGTCGACGCGGACGTGACGCCCACCCTGCACACCGACGAGCACCGGGTCCAGCAGATCCTGCGCAACCTGCTGTCCAACGCGGTGAAGTTCACCCACGACGGCGGCATCCGACTCCGCATCCGGGTGATCGACGGCTCGGTGGCGTTCGACGTGCAGGACACCGGCATCGGCATCCCGGCCGAGAAGCTGTCGGTCATCTTCGAGGCGTTCCAGCAGGCCGACGGCACCACCAGCCGCAAGTACGGCGGCACGGGCCTCGGCCTGTCCATCAGCCGGGAGCTGTCGGCCCTGCTCGACGGGCGGCTGGACGTGCGCTCGGAACCGGGCGTCGGCTCGACGTTCACCCTGTACCTGCCGCTGGGCGAGCAGGGCCTGGTGCCGCCGGTCGTGGTCGAGCCGGAGGAGCTGCCGGAGCTGCTCGCGCCCGCCGAGCCCACCACCGAGTCCGTGGTGGCGCCGGAGGAGCTGCCCCCGCCGCCGATGCGGTTCCACGGGGAGAAGGTGCTCATCGTCGACGACGACCTGCGCAACGTGTTCGCGCTGACCTCCGTGCTGGAGCTGCACGGGCTCAACGTGATCTACGCGGACAACGGGATCACCGGGGTCCGGGCGCTGGAGCAGTACGACGACGTGGCGCTGGTGCTGATGGACATCATGATGCCGGAGCTGGACGGCAACGCGACCATGGCGGCGATCCGGGCCATGTCCCGGTACGCCGACCTGCCGGTGATCGCCGTGACCGCGAAGGCGATGAAGGGCGACCGGGAGAAGTCGCTGGCCTCGGGGGCCACGGACTACGTGACCAAGCCCGTGGACACCGACCACCTGCTGCGGCTGATCGCCTTCTACCTCGGCCTGGAGCAGGACTGACCGGCTACCGACCGACCGTCGCCGAGTCCACCGAGTCGTGGATGTGCATGACCTCGGTCAACTCCGTCAACCGGAACAACTTGTGCACCGACGCCTGGAGGCAGGCCATCCGGAACTCCCCGCCCACGCCCTCCAGGCGCCGGTGCCAGTCCAGCATCAGCGACAGCCCGGTGGTGTCCATGAACGGCACCCCGCTCAGGTCGACCACGACCCGGTCGCTCGAACTCTCCTCCAGGAGGTCGGAGAGCACGGGGACGGTGTCCGCGTCCAGTTCGCCCGACACCGCGAGGACAGTCCAGCCGCCCCGCACCTCACTGCGCACCCGCAACTCCATGGGGCCCGAGCCTAGCCACCCGAGGAACCGAACGCCGACACCGAACCCCCGGCACGCCGCTTTCGGCACGACCAGTCGGTGACGCGGTCGGGGGATGTGCGACGATGCGGTGACAGCCGATCAACGGGAGCGGATGTGCGCAACGAGCCAGCGGCGCCGGTGGCCATGACGCTGCCCGCCACAGCGGGTTCGTCGGCACGCGCACGGGAAGCGGTGGCGGAAGCCGCGTCGGCGTGGGGCCTCTCCGAGGACGTGGCCGACGACGCCGCCCTGGTGGTGACCGAACTGGTGTCCAACGCCGTGGACCACGCCGAGGGCCCGATCGGCCTGACCGTCTCCAGGACGGACGCCGGACTGCGCATCGAGGTCACCGATACCTCCTCCACCCCACCCCAGCAGAGACCGATCCAGGTCGACTCGGCCCGGGGCCGGGGCCTGATCATCGTGGCCGCCCTCAGCTCCGACTGGGGCACCGACCACAACGACAACGGCAAGGTCGTCTGGGCCGAACTACCGGACTAGCACAACACCCCGGAACACCCATGCCGCTCGTGTTCTCCCGTATGGCCTGGGCGCAGCCCTACCACACTTGTCAAGGGTCCCGCACGCCTTTCGCGGGACCCTTGACAAGTGTGGTTGCCTCAGGCAGGCCGTACGGGAGAACACGAGCAGCCCGCAGTTCTCCCCCGGCGGCCTGCCCAGCGGCGAGCGCCGCTCTTATCTCTCCGCCCGTGAACCGATCACCGGTGAACCACCGCCCCCACAGCAGCGGTCACTTCTGCCCGAACCGGTCCAGCCCTTCCTTGGCCTTGTCCGTGCCCTGCCGGATGTGCTCGGAGTGCTGCCCACCGGTCCGCTCGTCGGCGGCCTGACCAGCCTTGTCGATACCCTGGTCGACCTTGTCGCCGTGCTGGCCCAGGGCGTCCTTGGCCTTGTCCTTCAGCTCGTCGAACTTGTCACCGATGCCCATAACCGCCAGACCTCCTCCGCACGTGTCCCTCGTGGACACTCATGGGAGGGGGTTACCCGGTGCGCGCGATGGCACTCAACTGTGACGCGAACCGCTCCCCAGGTCCCCCGATCGAGCGAGGACCACCGGCGGTTGTGGGAGGCTTGAGGAGGCGACCCGCTCCCCCAGGTCAACGGGTCGCCTCGATGGACAACTATCCGCTATCGATCTTGCGTTCCGTTTGAGCGATGCTGGAATGCCCTGGTCAACCCGGTTACCGGAGGTGGGATGGCGGTCGGGATCGGCCTGCTCGGAGAGGTGACGGCCCAGGTGGGCGGGCGGGCGGTGGACCTGGGCCCGGCGAGACAGCGGTGCGTGCTGGCCGCGCTGGCGGTCGACGTGAACCAGGTGGTACCGGCCGAACGGCTGGTGGAACGGGTGTGGGGCGTCGACCCGCCCAGGCGGGCGCAGGCAACCCTGTCCAGCTACATCTCCCGCCTACGCCAGGCACTGGCCCACAGCACCAGCCCCACCACCTCCACCCTGATCCACCGCTCCGGCGGCTACGCCCTCCTGGTCGAACGAACCGCCGTGGACCTGCACCGCTTCCACCACCTGAGAACCCGAGCCGCCGCCTCCACCGGCGACGACGCCGGCGTGGAACAGCTGCTGACCACGGCCCTGGGCCTGTGGCGGGGCGAAGCCCTCACCGGCGTGGACAGCGCGTGGGCCACCGCCGAGCGCGACCGGGTGCACCAGGAGCGGTTCGGCGCCGAGCTGGACCTGATCGACTGCCGGCTCCGCCGGGGCCAGGGCGAGCAACTGGTGGCCGAGCTGTCGCGGCTGGCCGTGGAGCACCCGCTGGACGAGCGGGTCGCCGGCCAGTACGTGCTCGCCCTCTACCGCGGCCGCCGGGCCGCCGACGCGCTGGAGCACTACCAGCGGTTCCGCACCCGCCTGGTCTCCGAGCTGGGCACCGACCCCGGCACCCAGCTCCGCGACCTGCACCGGCGCATCCTCAACTCCGACCCGTCCCTGCTCACCCCACCCACCCACCAGCCACCGACCCACACCCCACCCACCGCCGACAAAGCGGTGACACCGCGGCAACTGCCCGCCCCGCCCACCTCCTTCGTCGGCAGGCACGACGAGCTGACGCGGCTGGACACGGCGCTGGAGGGCGCCACCCGCACCGCCCGGACCATGGTGATCTCGGCGATCGCCGGATCGGGCGGCATGGGCAAGACCTGGCTGGCCCTGCACTGGGCCCACCGCTACGCCGACCGGTTCCCCGACGGTCAGCTGTTCGTGGACCTGCGCGGGTTCAGCCCGGACCGGGAGCCGATGAACCCGGCGGTGGCCGTGCGCGGGTTCCTCGACGCGCTGGGCGTCGAGCCCGGCCGCGTGCCGGTCGCGCCGCACGCCCAGGCCGCGCTGTTCCGCTCGCTCATCGCCGACAAGCGGATGCTGCTGGTGCTGGACAACGCCGTCGACACCGCCCAGGTCGTGCCGCTGCTGCCGGGCACGGACTCGTGCCTGGTGCTGGTCACCAGCCGCAACCAGCTCAGCGGCCTGATCTCCGCGCACGGCGCGGCGCACCTCATGCTGGACGTGCTGCCCGACGCCGAGGCGCGGGCCCTGCTGTCCGCCCGCCTGGGCCGCGCCAGGGTGGCCGCCGAGCAGCGGGCGGTGGACGAGCTGATCGGGCTGTGCGGCGGCCTGCCGCTGGCGCTGAGCGTGATCGCGGCCCGCGCGAGCATGCGCTCCGACGTGCCGTTGAGCGCTCTCGCCGCCGAGCTGCGCGACCTCGGTCTCCAGGCGCTCGACGAGGACCCCGCCGCCGGCATCTCCACCGTCCTGTCGTGGTCGCACCGAGCGCTGACCCGACCGCAGGCGACCGCGTTCGCGCTGCTCGGCATCGCGCCGGGCGCGGACACCGGCCTGCACGCCGCCGCCGACCTCATCGGCCTGTCCCCCGCCGCCACCCGGGCGGTGCTGCGCGAACTGGAGCAGGCGTCGCTGGTCGCCCGGGACGTGCGCGGCCGGTACCGGATGCACGACCTGGTCCGCCGCTACGCCGCCGACGCCGCCCGCCGCGACCTCCCCGAGGCCGACCGGGACGCCGCGCTGCGCCACGTGGTCGACCACTACGTGCAGACCGCGCACACCGGCCACCGCCTGCTCGACCCGCACGGCACCCCGGTCCAGGTCGACCCGCCCGTGCCCGGCTGCCACCCGGTGCCGCTGGCCGACGACCCGGCCGCGATGGAGTGGTTCCAGGCCGAGCACGCCTGCCTGCTGGCCGCGCAGCACGCCGCCGCCGCGATCGGCTGGTGGCCGCCGGTGTGGCGGCTGGCGCTGGTCCTGACGTCGTTCCACGTCCGCCGGGGCCACCTCAACGACAACCTCAGGCTGTGGCAGGAGGCCCTGACCGCCGCCGACCACGCGGCCGACCACGCCACGCGGGTGCTCGTCCACCGCAACCTCGGCTGGGCCTACGCCAAGCTCACCAGGCACGACGAGGCCATGGAGCACCTGGACCGGGCCATCGCCCTGGCCGAGGAGAGCGGCGACAGCTTCCTGCTCGCGCACACCCACATCGCGCTGGCGTGGGCGTGGGAGCTGGACGACGAGTGGCAGCGGGCGCTGGAGCAGACGCTCAAGGCGCTGGACGTCCTGCGCACCATGGACGGCGGTTACTCGCGCGAGGCGGTCGCGCTGAACATGGCGGGCTGGTACACGGCCAAGCTGGAGGCGTACGACCGGGCGCGGGACTACTGCGAGCAGGCCCTCGCCCTGCACCGGCGGCACGGGGACCGCAACGGCATCGCGGCCACCCTCGACAGCCTGGCCTACATCGAGCACCGCACCGGCCGGCCCGCGGAGGCGCTGGCGATGTACCAGGAGGCGCTGGGCATCTTCCGCGACCTGGAGCACACCTACGGCGCGGTCGAGTCGCTGGAGGGCATGGGCTACCCCCTCTCGGTGCTGGGCAGGCCGGAGGAGGCGCGGGCCGCGTGGCAGGAGGCCGTCGACATGTACCGGGCCCAGCAACGGCCCCACCTCGCCGCGCGCGTCGAGGCGCAACTGGTCGAGCTGGAGCGCCGGCTCCAGGGGACCACCTGAGCACCGGCCCCGCCGACACAGCACCGGCCCGCCGACACCGGGCCGCCCATCGTCACCCGGGCAGCGGCGCGTGCCGCGCTGACGGCGCCTGGTTCCGCACCACCCTCACCGGGTGGCACGGGAACCCGGGCCGAGCCCGCGCTACGCCGTCAGTGGTCGAGCCGCTCCTTGCGCTCCTGCCTGGCGGCACGCGTCAGGTGGTCGTAGGTGCGGGTGCGCCGCAGCAGCCGGTCCAGCGAGGGCGGCCGGTTGTCCAGGTGCAGCTCGGCCCCCACCGCGGTGGTCGCGCGCAGCACCGTGAGCAGCGCCCCCAACCCGGAGGAGTCGCAGAACCCGAGGTCGGTGAGGTCGAGGTGCAGGTGCCGGACGGGGTGCGCGGCGAGCAGCTCGGCCACCGCGGCGGGCAGCCGGTCACCGCTGTCGTAGGTGATGTCCCCGGAGATCGCGACGTGGGCGGTGCCGCCGTCGACTGCGGTCGTGGTGCAGGTCAGGGCGCGCGGTGGGTTCATGTGGCTGTTCCGGGGTCGGCGTCGTGGGGCTGGGCGTGGTGGTCCCCGGTACCGGAGACCCCGGTGCCGAGGACCTGGAGCAGGTCGGTGCGGGCGGCGGTGATCAGGCCCCTGGCGCGCGGGAAGTCGCGCAGCTCGGCGGCCAGCAGGTCCAGCGCGGGCACCAGGAACGCGGCGGGCACGCCCCGCGCCCGCAGGACGCCCGCGGTCCAGGTGATGAACCCGGTGAACATGCCGCGGTCGTCGGTGTAGAGCGCGGTGGCCAGGAAGTCGACGATGTGGGCCAGGTCCTCGGCGGTGTGCCTGCGCTGCGCCTCGGTGTAGTCGCGCATCACCGGCAGCAGGTCCTCCAGGCCGGTGTAGAGGGCCTTGACCAGCAGCCTGCTGGTGCGCGACACCATCGTGTACTCCTGGTCGCCCAGGTGCGGCAGGTCGTCGATCGGCTGGTGGCCGTTGCGCGGGAGGGGCAGGGGTCCCGCGGCGAGGTGGTCGGCGGCGGTGCGGGCGTCGGGCGCCCAGAGGTCGGCGCCCAGCAGGCGGGCGTAGCGGCCGTCGGTGCCGAAGGCGCTGCCGCCGACCAGCACGGGCACGCCGGCGGCCTGGCAGGCGGTGATGGTGGCGTGCGCGACCGGCAGCCTCGTGGCGAGCGAGCCGGACAGCGCCGCGGCGTCCGGGCCCGTCCGGTGCAGGTGGGTGATCAGGTGCGGCGTGGGCACCTGCGCGCCCAGGTAGTCGACGCGGAAGCCGCGCAGCCGGAGCACCTCGGCCAATAGCCGGGCGGGCAGGGCGTGCCACTCGCCGTCCACGCAGGCCACGGCGATCCGCCCGAGGTGCGGTTCGAGGCGCGGCAGGGCCCGGGTCAGGGCCGCGATGACGCGCTCGTTGATCGCGGTCGCCGCGTGCTCCTCGGCCACGGTGAGCCGGTTGGCGGCCCACTCCGCGCCGACCCGGCGCTGCACCGGGGCGATGACGTCCAGCAGCAGCACCTCGGCGGCCACGCCACGGGCGAACGCCTCCAGGACGGCGTCGGTCGCGGTGTGCTCGTCGCCGGCGCGCACCGCCGACCACAGCAGTCCCGCGCAGTCGTCCGCCGTGTCGGTGGTGGTCACGCCGTGTACCGGCCGGGTCCGTGCCCGTCGACCGCGGTCAGGTGCCTGCCCCGGGGCGCGGTGATCGCCAGCACCGCGATGTCGTCGTGCTCGCCGGTGCCGACCCAGTGCGAGGCGAGCATGTGCACGTGCTCGACGATGGCGTCGGCGGGCATCCCCGCGCAGTCCACCAGCGCGTCCCGCAGGCGCTGCTCGCCGAACATCTCGTCGCCCATCGGACCCCCGAGCGCCTCGGTGATCCCGTCGGTGTAGAGCAGGCACGTCTCGCCGGGGGCGAGCAGGACGTCCGCCGTGGTGGAGGTGATCTCGGGCAACACCCCCACCAGGGTGCCCGACGTGGCCACCTCCTGCACCTCGCCGTTGGTCCGCAGCACCAGCGGCGGCAGGTGCCCGCCGCTGGTCAGGCGCAGCCGCACGTGCGCGCCGACCCGCCGGACGGAGGCCAGCACCAGGGTCACGAAGCGGCTGTTGTGCGAGGTCAGCAGGGCGTTGTTGAGCAGGCCGAGCACCCGCTGGTGGTCGTCGGCCAGGGGCAGCAGGGCGTGCAGGGTGGTGCGCACCTTGCCGGTGAGCACCGCCGCGGCCAGGCCCTTGCCGCACACGTCGCCGAGCACCGCCAGGGCCTCGCCCTCCTCGGTGTCCGCGTTCGCCGCCGGGTGGACGTCGTAGAAGTCCCCGCCGATCCGCTCGGCGTCCACCGACGCCCGGTACCGGCCCGCGTACTCGACCCCGTCGACCTGGCGCAGCACCGGGGGCAGCAGGTCGCCCACCAGCGCCTCGGTGATCGCGCCCTGCTGGGCGAACATCCGCGCCGCCGAGATCGCCGCGCCCGCGCGGGCCGCGAACAGCCGCGCGAACGCCTCTTCGTCCTCGGTGAACCGCGCCCGGCCCGCGCCGCGCAGCAGCACCAGGGCCCCGGCGGGCACGCCGTGCCCGGGCAGCGGGGTCACCACGATCGAGGCCACCTCGCCGAAGCCGCCCGGCAGCAGCCAGGTCGGCGCCGACAACGGGTCGAGCCAGCGCGAGGGCACCGGGGGGAAGCCCTGGAGCGCCTCGCCCAGGCCCGGGACGTCGTAGGGGTCGAAGGACAGCACCGAGTGCGCGGAGGTCTCGTCGCGCACGCAGTGCGTCACGGGGTACTCGCCCGACCTGCCGGGCGCGATGACCACTGCGGCGTCGGCCAGGTGGTCGGCGGCCAGCCGGGCGGTGACCTCCATGCAGCGCTCCGGGTGCAGCGAGGTCGACAGGGCGGAGGACATCCGCCCCAGCAGCTCCGCGCGCTCCCGCTCCACCCGCAGCTGCTCGCGGGCCAGGCGCACGTCGGTGTCCTCGACCAGCCACCACACCACCGCGCCGCGGTCACCGCTGATCGGGTGCGCCTCGAAGCTCCGCAGGGCGACCGGGCCCCGCACCGGTTCGCCGCCGCGGTTCGCCCGCGTGGTGAACTCGTGGTGGGCGCGCGCCAACCAGGGGGCGCAGCTCTTGTCGAGCCGGTCGCCGACCACGGCTCGCGGGAACAACAGCCTCGCGGCGTCGTTCAACCCCCGGACGGCGCCGTCGGCGTCCGCCACCAGGGCCGGAAAAGGCGCGTTGGACCAGCCCGTGTCGTCGCCGACGACGGACTGCTGGACTACGCGACCACTGTTCTGCACAATTGTTCGGGCACCCGTGCCGGGGCCCTTCACCTCGTCAATCGCCACCGGTCGAGATAGGTGCCAGTCCTGCGGCGGACCGCAACACCGACTCGGTTAACACCCCAGGGTGCCAGACCGAGCCCGATCATACGACCCCCAGGGCTGGTGAATCCACCATCACCCCAGGTCACCGGCCCGACACGGGGAAGCCGAAGTGGTCAGCGACCCGCCACCCGGCGCAGCAGCTCGTCGTGCCGGCAGGCCGCCGTGTGCAGGCACGCGCCCGCCATGAGCAGCAGGAAGCCGGGCAGCAGCAGCGGGAGGGCGACCACCACGCCGGCGACCAGGCAGACCGCGCCGAGCAGGTCCACGACCAGCCGGGCGCAGCGGCGGCGCACGGCCCGGCGCGCCGCAGGCCGACCCGACAGGAGCGCGACCAGCCCGGGGTCGGTGTGCTCGAACCAGCGCCGGATCTTCCTGAGCTGCCGCCGCTCGTACGGGGTGAGGTCCACAGCGCCGTCACCGACCTTCGCCCGAGTTCCGTGCCGGCGCCGGTTCCCGGCCACCCACCGGCAGGTTCCCCCGGCGCGGGGAACCATTCCGCGCATCACCCGACCGGTACCCCGCAGAGCCGTGCCACACCCCGTTGCCCGCCGGGCGTTCCTCCGCGCCTCCGCCCCGGGCCGGGGCGGGGCCACGTTCCCCGACGAGGTGTGGG
Source organism: Saccharothrix lopnurensis (assembly GCF_042658445.1). Taxonomy (NCBI): domain Bacteria; kingdom Bacillati; phylum Actinomycetota; class Actinomycetes; order Pseudonocardiales; family Pseudonocardiaceae; genus Saccharothrix; species Saccharothrix lopnurensis. Next base: position 10,367 of record NZ_JBHSQO010000065.1, read on the forward strand.
CGGCGGCCGACGTGGACGCGGTGGCGCGGACCGCCCGGCGGGCTTCCTGCGCGCGGTGACGGGGCGGGTGCGGCCCGGGAGCCCGGGTCGCACCCGCCCCCGGTCAGATCCGCGCCCCGAGGTTCGGGTGGTTCTTCGGCACCAGGAAGTTCGACGAGCGGATGTCGCCGTTCGCGTCGCGCGCGCCGGTGAGGGTGGAGGCGCTGGTGCTCGACAGGTCGGCGTCCTTCCAGCTCGACTTGACGTCCCAGGAGTTGCCCGAACCGGTGGAGGACCCCAGCGACACGGGCGTCGCGTTGTTCACCGCCAGGTTGCCGGTCAGCCGGGAGGTGGAGCGGTCGACCGTGAAGCCGGTCCTGGCGTTCTTCCACGCGGTGTTGCGGGTCAGGGTCATGGCGCCCGGGTTGCCGTTGTCGGTGTAGCCGTGCGCGGCGTTGCCGTAGGCGATCGTGTTGGTCAGGGTGTGGGCGGCGGCGGGGGCCGGGTTTCCGCCGCCCAGCTTGAAGCCGTTGCCGTCGCCGGAGAAGTCCGGCAGGTTCCAGCGGTTGTAGCCGTTGCCGTACGCGACGCTGTTCTCGACGCGGATGGGCGAGGTGAACAGCCAGGCGTCGAAACCGTCGTCGACGTTGTTCCACAGCCGGGCGCCGCGCACCACGTTGCCGGTGCCGGAGCCCTCCTTGACCGCCAGGCCGTCGGCGCTCTCGCCGTTCTTGCGCGGGTCGCGGTTGCCGTGGCTGTCCAGGTTGAGGATCAGGTTGTCGCTGGACGCGCCCTGGAGCTGGAACCCGCTCTCGTAGTTGTCGCGGGTGACCAGGCGTTCGAACACGTTGTTGTTGCAGCCGGCGCAGTACCAGGCGTACGGGCCGCGGGTGATCTCCAGGCCCGAGACGTGCCACCACGACGCCTCCTGGTGGAACACGCCCCGCTCGGCGCGCGGGATGCTGCCGCCCACCGGGGTGTGGGAGGCGGGCAGGTTCTCACCGTCCACGACCACGCGCTCACCGGGGTAGTTGGCCAGTCGGATGGGCCGGCCCGGCTCGCCGCTCTTGAGGATCTGGACGTTGGTCGTCACGGCGTGGGTGCCGCCGCGCAGCAGGATCGAGGTCCCCGGCTGCGCCAGGTCCACCGCTCTCTGGATGGACCTCAGTGGCCGGTCGACGGTGCCGGGGTTGTCGTCGCTGCCGTTCGTGGCCACCACGAGGGTGGTCGGGTCGGCGGCTCGGGCGAGCGGCGCGGCGCCGGCCACCACCACGAGGCCGGGCAGGAGGGCGGTCAGCGCGACGCGCCACCCCCGGTGGTGGGACGACCTGCGCTTGTCGGGTTGCGGCACGGCGACTCTCCCATCGGGCGCACCCGGGCGCGGGGCGGCGCTCCGGGTCGCGGTGTTCACGGGGCTGAACCAGGACGCGCGGAATCGTTGGCAGCACTGTTGGTAAGCGTTTTCCACATTGGTCTGGGACGTTACGATCGGGGTTGACGGGTGTCAATACGACGAATGCCGCCGGAATTCACGTACGTGATTTCCGCAGAGGAGGAGCCCGATGCCCCACGCCGTCGCCCACGACCGGGTCGAGTCCGTCGCGCTGTCCTCGGTGACCCTGCCCCTGCCGACCGGCATCAGCGACGCCAAGGTGTTCACCGGCAGGCAGCGGCCCATGACCGAGGTCGCGCTCCTGTTCGCCGAGATCCGCACCGAGGCCGGGCTGGAGGGCGTCGGCTTCAGCTACGCCAAGCGCGCCGGCGGGCCCGCGCAGTTCGCCCACGCCCGCGAGGTCGCGCCCGACCTGGTCGGCGAGGACCCCAACGACATCGGCAGGCTGTGGACCAAGCTGGTGTGGGCCGGGGCCTCGGTGGGCCGCAGCGGCGCCGCCACCCAGGCGCTGGCCGCGTTCGACGTGGCGCTGTGGGACCTCAAGGCCAAGCGCGCGGGCCTGCCGCTGGCCAAGCTGCTCGGCGCGCACCGCGACTCGGTCCGCTGCTACGACACCTCCGGCGGGTTCCTGCACGAGTCGATCGGGCAGGTCAAGGACAACGCGACCCGCACGCTGGCCTCCGGCGTCGGCGGCGTCAAGATCAAGGTGGGCCTGCCCGACCCGGCCGAGGACCTGCGCCGCGTGGCCGCCGTCCGCGCGCACCTCGGCGACGGCGTGCCGCTGATGGTCGACGCCAACCAGCAGTGGGACCGCCCCACCGCCCTGCGGGTGGGCCGCGCCCTGGAGGAGTTCGACCTGGTCTGGATCGAGGAGCCGCTCGACGCCCACGACACGCGGGGGCACGCCGAGCTGACCCGCGCCCTGACCACCGCCGTCGCCTCCGGCGAGATGCTCACCAGCGTCGCCGAGCACTACGAGCTGATCCGCGCCGGGGCCGTCGACGTGCTCCAGCCCGACGCGCCCCGGGTCGGCGGCATCACCCAGTTCCTCCGGCTCGCCGCGCTGGCCGACCACCACCACCTCCAGCTCGCGCCGCACTTCGCCATGGAGATCCACGTCCACCTCGCCGCCGCCTACCCCCGTGAGCCCTGGGTCGAGCACTTCGACTGGCTGCACCCCCTGTTCGACGAGCGCCTGGAGATCAGCGGCGGCCGGATGCACCTGTCCGACCGGCCGGGCCTGGGCATCACCCTCAGCGGGCAGGCCCGCGCCTGGACCGCGGAGACCGCCGTGGTCGACTCGCCGCGCTGAGGTCGGCCCGGCGGGGGTCGACCCCGCTGGAGTTGCCCGGCGGGGCTCGGTCCCGCCGAGGTCGGTCCCGCTGAGGTCGGCCCGGCTGGGCCTCACCCCGCCGCCGGCCGGCCACCGGTCCCCCGGGCCAGCGCGGCACCCCGGGCGGTGAGCACGGCGACGCCGCCCGCCGCCGTCACCAGCAGGGCGAGCACGAACGCCGGGAACAGGTAGGCGACCTGGAGCCAGGCCACGTCACGGCCCCGGTAGAGGAAGCCCACGACCCGGTGCAGCGTCACCGCGAGCACCAGCGGCAGCAGCAGGAGCAGCAGGCGGGCGGCGGTCCACCGGGGCCGGCGGGCGGCCCAGCGCCGCGCGCGCAGCACACCCCGGACCGCCAGGCCCGCGGCGCCGGCGGCGAGCCCGAGCAGCACCGCGTCGACGATCGGGCCGGGGTCGCCCGACGACGGCGGCTGCCTGCCCTCCACCAGCGCGACGAGCCGCGCGCCGAGCTCCCGCGCCGCGCCCGCCGCCGCGTTGGCCGTGACCGCGATGCCGTGGCCGGACCCCGGCAGCAGCGCCTGGTAGGCGGTCGAGGTGAACAGGTCGCCACCGTGCTCGACCAGGGGCGCGCCGGAGTCCGTGACGCCGACGGACCAGCCCAGGGCGTAGGAGTCGGACACCCCGGACGGGGTGTGCGTCGCGGCGATGGACTCCGGGGTGGCGATCGAGGCTCCCCCGGGCCCCCGGCCCCCGTTGTTCTGGGCGATCAGCCAGGCGGCCAGGTCGTGGGCGGTGCTGAGCACGCCGCCGGAGCCGTTGCCGAAGGCCGGTGGCTCGGGCGCCGCGACGGGCACGCCGAGCACCCGCACGTGGCCCCGGGCGGTCGGCGGCAGGTCGCGGTCGGTGTTCACGGTGCGGCTGTCGCGCATCCCGAGCGGCGCGAAGACCCCGCGCCGCAGCTGCTCGTCGAACGGCAGGCCGGCGACGACCTCGACCAGGCGCGCGGCCAGCTGGGAGTTGGGGTTGTGGTACTCCCAGCGGGTGCCGGGGTCGGCGGCCAGGGTGGAGCCGCGCATCGCCGCCACGGCCTCCCGGAGGGTGCGCACCCCCGGTCCGGTGAACGAGCGGTGGGTGGTGTCCGAGAGGCCCGAGGTCTGGTCGAGCAGCTGGCGCACGGTGATGTCGGCGGCGCGCGGGTCGGCCATCTCGAACTCCGGCAGGTGGGCGCGCACCGGGTCGTCGAGCCGGAGCCGGCCGCGCTCCGCGAGCTGCACCACGGCCAGCGCGGTGAAGGACTTGCTGACCGACGCCACCGCCATGGGGGTGTGCGCCGAGATCGGTTCGCCGTCGGGGGTGTGGCCGTACCCGGCGGCTTGCACGACGGTGTCGCCGCGGGTCACCGCGACGGCGGCGCCCGGCAGGCCGGTCCGCTCCCGGTGCTCCTCCACCACGGCGGTGACGGCGGCGGCGTCGACGGCGGGTGGGTCGACGACGGGTGGTGCGACGGGGGCGGCGGTGGCGAGGACCGCGGCGGAGAGGATCACGCTGAGCACCCGAGGAGCCTGGCCCGGCCGGGGTCCCCGGACATCGGACCGCGGTCCGAGTTCCGCCCGCGCCGGCCCGGCTACGGTGGCGGCATGGCACTCGGGCCCGGGGCGCGCCGGGCGGTCGACGTGGTGGCCGCCGGCGTGGTCGTGCTGTGGGCGGTCCTCCGGTCTCCGGAGCCGGACGCGCTCGCCTGGGCGGTGGCCGCGGCGCTCGGCGGTCCGCTCGCGGTGCGCGGGCGGTGGCCGGTCGCCGTGCTGGTCGGCGTGGCCCTGGCCGGGGCGGTGGCCGTCGTGACCGGTCTCGGGCAGGAGGTCGTGGCCTTGGCCCTCGCGTGGGCGCTGTACCCGCCGGCGCTGGTCTCGGCCCGGTCCGGGGCGGTGGGCGCGCTGGGGGCGCTGGTCGCGGTGGCCGCGCCGGGCGTCGCGGTGGCGGTCGTGCCCGGCCTGCCGCTGGTGCCGGGGCCCGAGGGGGCCGAGTCGTTCGACACCACCCCGGTGCCCGCCCTCCTCTACAGCGCGGTGGTGATCGCCGGGTCCTGGGCGGCGGCCGCGGTGGTCCGGGACCGCCGGCGGCGGGCCGCCGAGCTGGCCGCGGCGCGGACCGCGCGGGCGCTGGCCGAGGAGCGGCTGCGCATCGCCCGGGACATCCACGACGTGGTCGGGCACAACCTCAGCCTGATCGCCATGAAGGCCGCGGTCGCCAACCACCTGGCGGAGCACCGGCCCGGCGAGCGGGAGGCGGCGCTGCGGACGATCGAGCAGGTCAGCCGCTCCGCGCTGGCCGACGTGCGGACCGTGCTCGGCGCGCTGCGCGACCCGCCGGCCGACCACGGGCTGGAGCGGCTGGTCGAGCAGGCGCGCTCGGCCGGGGTGACCGTCACCGCCCGGCACGCCGACCTGTCCGGGCTGCCGACCTCGGTGCGGGTCTCGGCCCACCGCATCGCGCAGGAGGCGTTGACCAACGTGCGCCGCCACAGCCGACCGCCGCGCTGCCGGCTCACCACCGCCGTCGAGGACGACCGGCTGGTGATCTCCGTGGTCGACGAGGGCACGGCGCGGCCCGGCCCGCCGGGGCACGGCCTGCTGGGCATGAGGGAGCGCGTCGACCTGCACGGCGGCGCGCTGCACGCGGGCGCCGCGCCGGGCGGCGGGTTCGAGGTGCGCGCCACCCTGCCGCTGGGCGGTGCGCCGTGACGGGCCCGATCCGGGTGCTGCTGGCCGACGACGAGCCGCTGTACCGGGCCACCGTGCGGGCGCTGCTCGACGCGGAGCCCGGGGTGGAGGTGGTGGCCGAGGCGGGCACCGGCCGGGAGGCGTGCGCGCTGGCCAGGCGGGTGCCGGTCGACGTGGCCGTGCTCGACGTGCGGATGCCCGACCTGGACGGCATCGCCGCCACCCGGCACCTGACCGCGCTCCCCCGCGCGCCGAAAGTGCTCGTCCTGACCACGTTCGACCTGGACGAGGCCGTGTACGGGACGCTGCGCGCGGGCGCGGCCGGCTTCCTGCTCAAGGACGTGCCGCCGGCCCGGCTGCTCGACGCGGTCCGGACCGTCGCCGCCGGCGAGGCGCTGCTCGCGCCCAGCGTGACGCGCAGGCTCATCGCGGACTTCGTCCGCGCGCCGCGGTCACCCCGCCGCGAGCTGGACGGGGTGACCGCGCGGGAGCGGGAGGTGCTCGCGCTCATCACCCGGGGCCTGTCGAACACCGAGATCGAGCAGCACCTGCACCTGAGCCGCCACACGGTGAAGACCCACATCGGGCACCTGATGGCGAAGCTGGCCGCCCGCGACCGGGCGCAGCTGGTGATCGCCGGCTACGAGGCCGGGCTCGCCGGGGCGTGAAAGGCCCTCCCGGGTCCCCTGGTCAGTCGCGCCGCTCGTCGATCGCGACGGACCCGAGGACCTGGTCGAAGGAGTCGTAGACGCCCTCCGGCAGGGAGCGCACCGCGTACACGGTGTCCTCGTCGGCGTTGTTGCGGGAGGCGTGGTCGGCCAACTGCTCCTTCGCCGCCGGGTAGGCCACGTCCGACAGGGCGGTGCGCAGCCGGTCCACGGTGGTCGTGTCGCTCATCGTTCCCCATTCCTCTGCTGGTGCAACTGGCCTCCGACTACCCGGGGGGACGACCTCGAAACAGCCGCCCGGCCGATGCCCGGACGCGGCCGGCACCGGTGGCCGGCGTCGTGCGGCGGGGGTCGTCGGCCCCGGTGCCGGCCCGTGCCCCGGTTCGCGCCGGGTGGTGGAGAATCCAGGCGGCCGGTCCGCGGCCGGCGGGGACGGTCGAGTCCGAGGAGGACGCCCTGAGCACCGGAGGAACCCGATCATGACCGGCTCGTCGTGGTGGGACCTGGCGCTCGGGGTCGCGGCCGGGCTGCTGCTGAGCTGGCTCGCGCTGATCGCGGCGCTGGCCGTGCTGCGGCCGCGCGGTGGGCTGCTGCGCGAGGCGCTGCGGTTGCTGCCCGACGTGGTGCGCCTGCTGCGCGGGCTCGCCACCGACCGGGACCTGCCGCGCGGTGTCCGCGTCCGGCTGGTGCTGCTGCTGGCCTACCTGGCGCTGCCGATCGACCTGGTCCCCGACTTCATCCCGGTCCTGGGCCAGGCCGACGACGCCGTGGTGGTCGTCGTCGTGCTGCGGGGCGTCGTGCGCCGCGCGGGTCTCGGCGCGGTGCGCGCGCACTGGCCCGGCACCGAGGACGGCTTCGCCGCGGTGGTCCGGCTCGCCGGGCTCGACCGGCGGCGGGACGGGCGGACGTGATCGGACCGTCCACACAGGACTGCGTGCGTGGTGGCCGGTACCGGCCACCACGCACGCGGGTCACGGCGTGAGGACGACCTTCTCGCAGTTGTCCTGCTTCTGCTTGAAGAGCTCGTACCCGCGCGGCGCCTCGGTCAGCGGCATCCGGTGGGTGATGATCCGGGTCGGGTCGAACTCACCGCGTTCGACGCGCTCCAGCAGCGGCCGCAGGTAGCGGTGGGCGTGGGTCTGCCCGGTGCGCAGCGTCAGCGATCGGTTCATCCACGCGCCGGCCGGGAACTTGTCCAGCATCCCGCCGTACACGCCGATGACGGACACGACCCCGCCGCTGCGGCAGGACAGGATCGCCTGGCGCAGCGCGTGCGGGCGCTCCGTCTCGGACCGGACGGCCTGCTTGACCCGGTCGTAGGCGGCGATGTGCGGGCTGCCGTGGGTGGCCTCCAGGCCCACCGCGTCGATGCACTTCTCCGGGCCGCGCCCGCCGGTCAGCTCCAGCAGCCGGGAGCGGACGTCCACCTCGTCGAAGTTGATCGTGGTGTGCCCGGCCTCCTCCGCCATCCGCAGCCGGTAGGGCTCCTTGTCGATGACGACGACCTGCGCCGCGCCGAGCACCCGGGCGCTGTCGGCGGCGAACTGCCCCACCGGGCCCGCGCCCCACACGGCCACCACGTCGCTGGGCTGGATGTCGCACATCTCCGCGCCCATGTAGCCGGTGGGCAGGATGTCGGACAGGAACAGCACCTGCTCGTCGGTCAGGTCGGACTCGATCTTCAGCGGCCCGACGTCGGCGAACGGCACCCGCACGTACTCGGCCTGCCCGCCGGCGTAGCCGCCCGTCAGGTGGGAGTAGCCGAAGATGCCCGCGACCGGGTGGCCGAACATCTTCTCCGCGATGCCCGCGTTCGGGTTGCTGTTCTCGCAGCACGAGTACAGCTCGGCCGCGCAGGCGCCGCACCCGCCGCAGGCGATGGGGAACGGCACCACGACGCGGTCGCCCACGCGCAGCTCGGCCGCGTCGACGCCGGGGCCGACCTCGACCACCTCGCCCATGAACTCGTGGCCCAGGATGTCGCCGTCCTGCATGGTCGGCACGTAGCCGTCGACCAGGTGCAGGTCGGAGCCGCAGATCGCGGTGGAGGTGACGCGGACGATCGCGTCGCGGCGGTTGAGGATGCTCGGGTCGGGCACCTCGCGCACCTCGACGCTGTTGCGCCCCGCCCAGGTGACGGCCTTCACGCCTGTGCTCCCTTCGCCAACTCTTCGGGGGACAGCGGCTGCGCGGGCCGCTGCGGGAACTCCTCGCGGGCGCGCTTGCCCCACGGCGCGCCGTCGGACCGGACCACCTCGCCGGTCTCCAGGACCTGCTTGAGCCGGCGCAGGTCGTCGTCCACCTGCTGGTGCGGCTCCTCGCCGAAGTACCGGGCGACGGCCTTGCCGATCTTCCCGCCGGGGATCTCGTAGGCCATGACCACGTGCACCTCGGTGCTCTCGCCGTCCGGCGCGGGCACGAACCACACCTTGCCGGTGTTGGGCACGTCCGCGTCGCCGGTCGAGGTCCACCCGATACGCACGCCGGGTTCCTCGTCGGTGATCTCCGCGTCCCACTCGACGGTCCGCCCGAACGGCGCGGTCGCCCGCCAGCGGCTGGTCTTCTCGCCGGTGACGCGCACCTCCTCCAGGTGCCCCATGAACGAGGGCAGGTTCTCCAGGTCGCGCCAGAACGAGTACACCTCCTCCACCGGTCGCCTCACGGTCGTCGTGGCGGTCAGCTCCACGGTTCCTCCTCTTCCTGTCGCACGGGTGGCCTGGACGGCGGTGAGCACGTCGAGCGCCGTGATGCCGAGGACCACGCCCGTGACGCCCACGAGGCGGCCGCGCCGCTGCCCGCGGCGGTTGCCCAGCGCCACGACCAGGCTGGTGAGGTCCATCGCGTCACCCGCGACGCGCGTCCAGGACCACGGCCCGACGCGGCGGCCGGCGAGCAGCCCGGCGGCGTGCACGAGTTCCCGGGCGCCCACCAGGGGCACCACCGCCCGGGTGGTGGCGGAGTCGTCGACCCCGCTCAGCCTGCGCACCGCGTGCGGTGCCGCGACCTGCGCCACGCCCAGTCCCAGGCTGACCAGGCCGAGCACCCGCCCGCGCCGCCGCACCCGGCCGGGTTCCTCCCGCTTCGCCGTTCTCAACGCCATCCCCTGCCTCCACTGTGGATTCGGTCCCGGTTCCCGTCCACACCGCCCGGCCTGCCGGAATTCGGGCAGGGGGCGACCCGGGGTTGGTCGGCGCCCGTGTTCGGAGGCCGACGTCCGCACGTTCCAGCCGCTGGACGAGGTGCCGTGGACCGGCACTCCCGCACGGGGTGCCACGAGCCGGGGCGGCCAAACCCGCGGGCCACGACCGGTCCGGCTGCGGGACGCGTCGGCCGCCGCGTCGGACCCCGGGGGGCGCGTCCGGTGGGCCCGGTCTCCTCGGCGGTTGGGCGCGCGCGGCCCGGCGATACCGGGTAGGCAGGGAGGAACGACGTGAGGAGGCCACCGATGGCACGGGCAGTGGGCGTCACCGAGCGGGGCGGACCGGAGGTGCTGACCGTCGTCGACCGCGAGGTGCGGGAGCCGGGCGAGGGCGAGGTGCGGATCGCGGTGCGGGCCGCGGCGGTCAACCCGACCGACATCGGGTTGCGGGAGATGGGCGTGCCGGACCTGCCGCCGCCGTGGGTGCCCGGCATGGACGCGGCCGGGACGGTGGAGAGCGTCGGGCCCGGGGTCCGGCGGCTGCGGGTCGGCGACGAGGTGATGGCCGCGGTCTCGCCCCGCCGCCCCGAGGGCGGGGCGCAGGCGGAACTGCTGGTCGTGCCGGAGGCATCGGTGGTGCGGGTCCCGGACGGCGCCTCACCGGCGGAGGCGGCGACGCTGCCGATGAACGGGCTCACCGCCGTGCTCGGCCTGGACGTGCTCGGGCTGTCGCCGGGTGACGTGCTGGCGGTGACCGGCGGCGCCGGGTTGCTGGCCTCCTACGTGATCCCGCTGGCCAAGAAGGCGGGCCTGGTCGTGGTCGCGGACGCCAAGCCCGAGGACGAACCCCTGGTCCTCGGGTTCGGCGCGGACCACGTGGTGCCGCGTGGTGACGGGTTCGCCGACGCGGTGCGCGAGCGCTTCCCCGGGGGCGTGGACGGGGTCTACGACACGGCGTTGCTGCACGAGCGGGTGTTCGGCGCGCTCAAGGACGGCGGCGGCGTGGTCGTGGTGCGCGGCTGGCGGCCCGAGGGCACCGAGCGCGGGATCACCGTCCACCGGGTGATGGTCGTCGAGGTCCTGGAGCGCACGGATTGGTTGGAGGAGGTGCGCGACCTGGCGTCGGCGGGCGGGTTGCGACTGCGCGTGGCAGGTGAATATCCGCCTGAGGAGGCGGCCGAGGCGTACCGGGTGATGGACGCGGGCGGACTGCGCGGGCGGGTCGTGATCCGCTTCTAGGCGGGCGGACCCCGGACCGGGGTGCGGGGGCGGTGCGACCGGGCCGGCGCCCTGGTCGCGCCGCCCCGCCGTCAGCCCCGCCCGGCCAGCGCGGCGTCGACCGAGTGGACCAGGCGGACGACCGAGTCGAGGCCGGTCATCACCAGCAGGGTGGTGACCAGGTGCCTGGCGGGCGCCACGACCACCAGCTCCACCCCGCTCCGCGCGGCCCGCTCGTGCGCGTGCAGCAGGGCGGTCATCCCCACCGAGGCGAAGTACTCGACCTCGCCCAGGTCCGCCACGACCAGCGACGCGCCCGCGCGCGTGGCCGTGCCGAGCCCCTCGGCGAACGCCCAGTCCAGTCGCTCGACCGCCGCCTGGTCCACCTCACCGCCGATCGCCAGCAGGACCGCCCGGCCCTCGTCGATCGGCTCCACCGCGGTCCGCAGGCCGGACCCCACCGCCGTCATCGCCACCTCACGCCCTCTCCTCCGAAGACGCCACGACAGGGCGAACTTACCCGTTGGGTGCGCGGATCACGCCCGAACAGGTGACCCGGCTGGCGCGGGGACACGAATGGCCCAGCCTTTCGAGGGCGGTGCGGCGCCGGTCCGATCGGCGGGTTACCGGAACCGGCCCACCGGGCGCGGCGCCCTCCCTCCCGTGGAAAACAGCAGGCCATCCGGATATTCACCCCGGACAGCACGCCGTGAATGCGCAAGGCCGAAGCGATATGAACAGATTTCGTTTTCAATTGTGCCGATCCAGCGATCACAAACGGGCTACCCTGAGCGCGAGAAGATGCGGTGGGAGGTGCCGAATGGCGCGACAGGTGTTGGTCCGGTTGGTTGACGACCTCGACGGGAGTTCGACCGGCGACGTCGAGACGGTCTTGTTCGGTTTGGACGGGGTGTCTTATGAAATCGACCTCTCCGCCGGGAACGCGCGCCGCCTGCACGAGGCGTTGGCGCTGTTCATCGCCCACGCGGACAAGGTCGGCAAGCGCTCGGGACGGGTCACGGCGGCGGCGCGGCGCACGCCGAGGCGGCCGAGCGCCACGTCCAGGGCCATCCGGGAATGGGCCCGGCGCAACGGTCACGACCTGGCGGACCGGGGTCGCCTGCCCGCGCACGTCGTCGAGGAGTTCCGCGAGGCGCACGAATCCCGGGACGGGTGAACCGGGCGCCCCGACCGACCGCGACCTTTCGAGCACCGGTTTTCCCGGTCACCTCGAATGAATCGCCCCGGATGGCGGGGCTCGGCGTTGCGCATTCCGGGCCGCCCGGATCGACGCGGTGAATCAGCCGACCGTCCGCGCGCACTGCGACCACCACTGCTCCAGCACGCCGACGCCGGGCCACTGCGGTTCGTCCTCGTCGGGCGTGCGCGGCGGTCGCGGCGCCCGGCCCCCTGTCGCGGCTTCCTCGGACAGGTAGCGCGAGGCGAGTTCGTCGAAGATCGGAGTTGCGGTCACGGGCCGATCGTCGTCCACCCGACCCCTGAGTGCCGGTGCCCGACATCCGAATTGCGGAGATGCGGCGCATAAACCACCCATCCAGGTGGATTAGAGGTGCCGAAAGTGGGTCAGCGGTTCAGGGCCCGGTCGACGAGGGTGACGAGGGGCGCGCGGACCAGCTCGCCGTGCCCCGGGGCGAGGGTGTCGGCGGGCAGGTCGCGCAGGCTCGCGACGGCCGCGGTGACACCGGCCTCGGACTCGTTGAACACCGACGGGAGCCGCTGGGCGCCGGTGCCCAGGCGGGACAGCGGGTGGCCGGTGACCAGGGTGTCGCCGCTGAACAGCACACCGGCGGCCGGCATGAGGTAGGCGGTGTGGCCGCGGGTGTGACCCGGGGTCGGCACGGCGACGAGGCCGCCCGGCACGTCCAGCGGCACGTGCGGCTCGACCGCGGTGACCTCGTCCAGCGACATCTTGAGGTGGGGCACGACCGCGCGCGGTCGCGGCGACCCACCGCAGCCCGGCCGGCCGCGCGCACTGGCGCGGCACCCGGGCGGGCGTGATCTGCTCCAGGTACTCGCGGCGGGCGTGGCGGGCCTCCTCGGCGCCGGTCAGGACCGGGGTGCCGAACCGGCGGGTCATGGTGGGGACGCCGCCCATGTGGTCGAGGTGGGCGTGCGTGAGCAGGATCGCCACCACGTCCTCGGGTCGGTGGCCGATCGCGGCGATGGACGCCGGCAGCGCGGCCGAGTCGTTGAGGTAGCCGGCGTCGACGAGCGTGAGCGCCGAGCCGTCGCTGATCAGCGCCCAGTTCACGTTGGTGCCGGTGACCAGGCGCACCTGGTCGTCGACCCGGGTCAGCTCCACGGCGAGGCTCCTCGTGTTCGGCGGGCGGGAGCCGGGCCGGCCTGGGCGCGGTGGCGATCCACTCCCCGACCTGGTATTTGTGAGCATCTCTCACTTGGGACAGGGGGTCGTCGTGGCGAGCAGGACGGACGTGGAGGCCGGTGCGCGCGAGTGGTTCGCCGGGCCGGCGCCCACCGCGGTCGCGGTCCGCGACGAGCGCGGCCGGTCCCACGAGGTCGCCGGGAGCGATCGGCTGCGCGAGATCGAGCGGCGGGCCCGGCTGATCGCGGTCAGCGCCGGCCTGGCCCGCGCCGTCGCGGCTCTGGTGGCGGACCGCGCGGTGCGGGTGCACCAGGTCCGGGTCGACCCGCGCGCGGCGGGCGACGAGCAGGTCATGGCGCTGCGCGTCACCCTGGTCGGTGGGGCGGAGGCGGACGTGCCGGTGTGGCCGGGCGTGCCGCGGCTGCACGCCTACCCGGCGGGGGACCGCGTCGAGATCGCCGGGGAACCGCTGGTGGTGGTCGAACTGCCCGGCGCGGCGCGCGAGGCGGACGGTTGGGTGCCCGCGGCCGCGTTCGCGGAGGCCCTGCGCGACCACGTGGCCGAGGCGACCGCCGCCACCCCGTCGCCGGTGGTCGCGGCGATGGCCTGACCGCACCAGCGCGGACCGCAGGCACCTCGACGGAGTGCGGCGGGCGGGCGCCGAGCGCGGCGACTTCCACCTGCTCGACCACGAGGGCCTGTACTGCGCGGGCGGCGAGCAGTACTACCGCGAGGAGGAGCCGGCCGCCGGGCGCTGCCCCGAGCACGGCGCCCCGCCGGAGCCGGTGCGCGAGCGGACTGGTTCTTCCGGCTCTCCCGGTAGACCGACCGGCTGCCGGAGCTGCTGGAGTCGGGCCGGCTCTGGGTCCGTTCCTGCCGCACGGGAGCGCCCGGTTGCGGGCGCGGCTCGGCGAGGGTGGCACCGCGGCACCGCCGGCGCCGGTGTTTCCCGCGCCTGGCGCCGTGACGGCCGTCAGGCCGGGCTCGGCTCGCCTGACCGTCAGGCGGGGCTCGGCTCGCGGCTCCGCTCGGCCCGCCGGGTCAGCGCGGGGACGGCCGCCCCCGCGGCCAGGAACACGGCGGCGGCCAGCAGCCAGCCGCCCGCGTCGAGCGCGGTGAGCCCCACCGTGAAGAACGCCGGGCCGACCATCTGCACGGTCGCCGTGGCGGCCTCGGACACGCCCTGGTAGGCGCCGCGCGACTCCTCGCGCATCAGCGCCAGCGAGAGCCGCCAGCTCGCCACCACGTACCCCAGCTCGCCGGCCAGGTGCAGCAGGCCGGCGAGCACGACGACCACCACCCCGGCGGGCCGCCCGACCACCTCGGACGAGGCGAGCAGCACGCACGCCGCCGCCAGTGCCGCGCCGGACACCGCGGCGGTGCGCGCCGCGCGGGACGGGGTGGTCGCCAGGCGGGTCGCGGGCACCTGGAGCAGCGCGACGCCCACCGAGCTGACCACGACCAGCACCCCGCTCAGCGACAGCGGCAGCGACCGGGACGTCCACAGTGGAACCCCGGTGGACAGCATCGCCCAGCACAACGACAGCACGGCGGTCGCGCCCACCACGGCGAGGTAGGGGCGGTCGCGCAGCGGCGAGGCGGCCCGCCCGGTCGGCCGCCGCGGCACGGGGGCGCGCAGGGCGACCACCGTGAGCACGGCGAAGCTCACCGCGTTCGCGGCGATCGCCGCGTGGTAGGCGGTGGGGTCGTCCAGGGCGAGCACGAGCGCGCCGACGCCCGCGCCCGCCGCGTACCCGACGTGCTGGGCGACGCGTTGCCGGGCCAGGACGGCGACGCGCTCGCCGTCGTCGGCGACCAGGCCGGTGAGCAGCGCGGTCCGGGCCGCGTTGCCCCCGTTGGCCGGGGCCGCGAACAGCACGGTGACCAGGACGAAGGCCCAGGTCCCCTGGGCGAGGGGGTAGCAGGCCATGGCCAGGCCGCGCAGGGTCGTGGTGGCGGCCAGCACGCGGCGCGCGTCGAACCGGTCGGCCAGCGAACCCAGGGGCACCGCCGCGGCCAGGCCCACCCCGCCCGCCGCGGCCATCGCGATCCCGACCGCGACCGGCGGCAGGCCGGCGACGCGGGTGAAGTACAGCGCCCAGATCGTGAACCACAGGCCGTCGCCCGCCGCGGACGCGCCGCGCGCCCACATCAGCCGGCGCAGCCAGGTCTCCACCTCACCCACCACCCGCCACCTTTCATAGATTCCTGAAAGGTGACAGTAGGACTCGGTCATGCTTCACGTCCACCTGAAGGATGGTAGCGTGGCCGGTGTGGCGGGATGGGTCGATCCGGAGAACCGGGTGGTCGCCGCGGTCACCGCGCTGGCCGCCGAGCTGGCCGACCCCGTGCGGCTGACCGCGTTGCAGCTGCTGGCCGCCGAGGGCCCGCACACCTCCAGCCAGCTGGCCGACGCCATCGGCGTGACCGCGTCCCGGCTGGGCAACCACCTGGCCCGGTTGCGGGAGAAGGAACTCGTCACCGCCGAGCGCGCCGGGCGGCACTCGGTCTACCGGGCCGCGCCCGGCCTGGGCGAGGTGCTGGCGGCGCTGGCCCACTACGCGCGGGGCGCGGACGCGGTCGGCCCGCCCGACCGCCCGCCGTCCCCCGCCGACACCGCGCACACCTGCTACGACCACGCGGCGGGCCGGCTCGGCGTCACCGCGTTCGCGACCCTGGTCGAGCGCGGCGCGCTGCGCCCGCCGGACGGCAGCGGCGACGAGGTGGCGCTCGGGCCCGACCGGGACGCCCTCGCCGAACTCGGCGTGGACCCGGCCGCGCTCGCCCCGGGCCGCCGCAAGCTCGCGACCGCCTGCCTGGACCGCACCCACCGGCTGCCGCACCTGGGTGGTGTGCTGGGCAAGGCGGTGCTGGACGCGTTCCTCGCGCGCGGCCTCGTGGCCAGGGTGCCGGACAGCCGCGTCCTGACCGTCCTGGCGCCCGACGAGCTGGCCCGGCTGCTGCCGGGGTTCTGAGGCGACGCGGCCGGGCCCGGTCCGCTCCGGCCGGCCGTCCCGGGGCACCGGCAGCGCGGAGGAGCCCGCACCCCGTCCCGTGGTCGGGCGCGATGACGGCGCGGTGGGGCGGTGTTCGGTCCGGTGTCGACTTCGGACGGACGCCGGACCACGCCTCGAACCGGTGAAACCGGGCAGCGGACGAGTGACGCGTCCCCGACCGGCCCGGGGACGGCGGGCGGCGTGGGCCGGTGGGGCACCGTGATCACCCGATCGGGAAAGGGTCGCGATTGGAATGATGCTGGCGTCGTCGTCCAGCCGCACGGGAGCCGGTAGCCGCATGTCCACCATGACCTGCACGGTCAACACAGCCGTCGCGGAAGCTATGAACCGCTACGGCGCCGGCCTCGACCGCGCCCTACACGAGCGGGGGCTGCTGTGGGAGATCGACCACCGCGGCGTGCTGAGGGGAGCGGTGCCGCCGTCCTGCTCGACCGTGGAGGCGTTGGAGCGCCTCGTGCTCTGGGCCGCCGCGCTGAACCTGGTGCTGCTGCGCACCAACCCGTCGACGCCGAAGACCTACACCTACCGCGGCGTGGTCGACCACCGGGTGGTGGAGGTGTGGAACAGCGTGCTGCCGCGGGAGGACGGCTGGTTGTTCCGGGCGCTCACGGGGGCCCGGCCGGCGGACTCCCCGCTGGGCGCGTGAGCGCGCGGGGTCAGCCCGTCGCCCGCCTCACGCGCACGGCGTCAACCCGCCTCCGGCCGCTCGCGGACGGGCGGGTACGCCGCGGCGAAGGTGTCGCGGATGACCCGGTAGCACTCGCAGGCGTTGGCCTCCAACCGCGCCCGGTCGGTGACGGTGATGACGCCGCGGCGGTAGCTGATGCACCCGTCCTCGGCCAGCGCGGCGGCGACCTCGCTGACCGAGGCCCGGCGCACGGCCAGCGCCTGGGCCAGGGACTCCTGCGTCAGGGGGAACTCGGCCGAGTGCGTGCGGTCGGCGGACATCAGCAGCCACCGCGCGCAGCGCTCCCGGACGTGGTGGCTGCGGTTGCAGGCGGCGTTGCGGGCCGGCTGGGTGAACGTGGCCTGGGCGTAGCGCTGGAGCAACCCCTGGAGCACGCCGTCGAGCACGACGGCCATCTCGCGGAACCGGTCGGACTCCACCCGCGGCAGCCCCGCCGCGCCGGGAGCCATGACCAGCGCGACCAGGGCGTGGGCCGGCACGGGCAGCGGCAGCGCGAAGTCCACGCAGCAGGTGGCCGGCGCCGCGCCCGGCATACCCGGGGTCCCGGGTGGTGGTCGGGTCCTGCGCAGGCACCCGGCCGCCGGCGCCCTCGACGTGCCGCACGCCCAGCGCGCCGTCGTCGAGCCGACCGGTCAGCACGCCGACGATCAACCTCGGACTGAACACCGCGGCGGCCGAGGCGAACAGCGGATCGGCCTGCCGGTGCCCCGGCACCGGCCTGACGGACACGGCGCGCTCGGCGTCGAACGCCGGGACGACCTCGTCCAGTCCGGTACCGAGCACGGGACCATCGTGATGTACGGCACCGGACATACGCATCACGAGCCGTGGCGCGCGGTGTCCGGGATCAGCTCCGGTCGGCCGGTTCGCCCGCGGTCCCGGCGTCGCGGCCGACCGCTCCCCGGTCGAGCCAGGTGTGCAGCGCCCACCACGAGCGCAGGGTGTCGAGCACGGTCGAGCGGGCGTCGGCGGCGAGGTCGTCCAGCGGCAGCGCGGTGATCTCCGCCAGCCGGTCGAGGCGGTACCGGACGGTGTTGGGGTGCAGGTGCAGGGCGGCGGCCGTGTGGCCGAGCCGCCTGCCGTGGTCGAGGTAGGCCAGCGCGGTGCAGGCCAGTTCGCGGTGGAAGTCGTCGGCGGAGTCGAGCCGGCCGAGCGCGCTGTCCACCAGCAGGTCGGCGAGCAGGGGCTGCGCGGCCAGCGCGGTCTCCCCGGCCAGCTCGGTGAGGTGGTGCACGCCGCGCAGCCCCTGCCCGGCGGCGAGGGG
Source organism: Saccharothrix lopnurensis (assembly GCF_042658445.1). Lineage (NCBI taxonomy): Bacteria > Bacillati > Actinomycetota > Actinomycetes > Pseudonocardiales > Pseudonocardiaceae > Saccharothrix > Saccharothrix lopnurensis. The sequence continues at coordinate 28,091 of NZ_JBHSQO010000065.1, forward strand.
CAGCGCGGCCGCGCACAGGGCGTGGAGGTCGCGCAGCCCGGCCGGGGTCGCGCTGGGCGCGGCGATCAGCAGCACGTCGGGCGCGAGGTCGTCGGCGCTCGGCAGCCTGCCCGCCAGGCCGGTGAGCCTGCCCTCGACCAGGCCGTAGACGCCGCCGAGGCCGAGCAGCCGCTGCTCCAGGGCGCGGGCCCGGGACGGGTCGGTGACGTCGGAGACCACGCAGTGGTAGCGGCCGTCGGGTCGCAGCCCGGCCTGGTGGAGGTCGTCGGCGGGCGGCGGGTCCGGGTCGCCGGGCAGGAGCAGGCCGCGCAGCAGCCGGGCGCGCACGTCGCGGGTGGTGCGGGACAGCCGGAGCTCGGCGGCGTGGTAGCCGTTGACGACGTGCCGCTCCAGCGCGCCGGTGTAGCGGTCCAGGTCGAGGATCGCCTCCAGGATCACGTCGTCGGGCACCCCGGCCGCGCGGCTGCGGTCGATGGCGATGCGCACCGCGCGGGTGCGGCCGGCCTGGACGCCGCGCAGCAGGCCGGTGATGGGCACGCCCTGGGCGGCGCGGTCCGCGCCCAGCGCCTCGGCGGTGGCGAAGTCCCGGTCGTCGGGGTGCTCGGGGCGGGCCAGGCAGGCCAGGCCGGTGGCGAGCAGCACCCGGACGTGGCGGCGGTTCTCGGCCTCGGGCAGGCGCGCCACCTCGGGCGAGTGGCTCCGGGCCGCCAGGACCAGCTCGTCGAGGACGCGGGCGTCCCGGGCCATCGCCCCGAGCACCTCGCGGAGCAGGGCGCTCCGGTTCGCTGCGGGCACGGCTCCTCCCGGACCACGGCGTTGTGGCAGGGCCACAACGGGCCCGCCGGGTTGTTGGCCGGCCGCCCCTACCACGGGTCCCTCACCCACTGGTTCGCTGTGGCTACCGCACAGTAGCAACGTGGTCGCCCGGCGGGCGACCGCCGCTTCGAGCCCTTCCGCCGCGAACAGAGCCGTTTCGGTTGGGAGTCCTCATGACCACGACACCGTCGCCCCGTGCCCGACGCGCGCGGTTCCCCGGGTTGCTCACCGCCGGCCTGGTGGCCGCCGGGTTCCTCACCGCCGGGTCGGCCGCCCCGGCGGGCGCCGCGCAGCTGCGGGAGGTGATGTTCGTCGGCAACAACTGGGACGGCACCGCGGACGTCATCGCCTCCAGCGGGGACTTCGCCCGGATCGGGCGGGTGAACATCGTCCCGGACCGGGAGGAGCGGTTGCGGGAGATCTACCTCAACCCGGTCAAGCTGATCTTCTTCCTGGGCATCCGCCACGGTCCGGGCGAGGGCCACGACCAGCTCGTCGACGACATGTACACCACGCCGGACGGCTCGGCCGTGGTCGCGTCGCGGCCCAGCTTCGCCGACGTGGTGTCGATCGACCTGGCGTCCGGTCGGGTCAACTGGCGCTTCCCGGTCTCGGGGTTCCGCTCCGACCACATGGCCGTCTCCCCCGACGGGCTGCGGGTCGCGGTGTCGGCCTCGACGTCGAACACCGTGCACGTGCTCGACATCGGCACCGGCCGCGAGGTGGGGAAGTTCGCCACCGGTGACAAGCCGCACGAGAACGTCTTCACCGAGGGCGGCCGGCGCCTGTGGAACATGTCCATCGGGGAGGTCAACACCGACCTCGACGACCCCGGCCTGGACTTCACCAAGGGGGACCGCCGCATCACCGTCGTCGACACCGCGACGTTCCGGCAGTCCCGGGTGATCGACATGCGGCAGCGGCTGGACGCCTTCGGCCGCTCGGACCTGTCGGACTCGGTGCGGCCGGTGGCGTTCACCCCCGACGAGTCCACGCTCTACTTCCAGGTCTCGTTCTTCAACGGGTTCCTGGAGTACGACGTGGCGGGCGACCGCGTCACCAGGGTCAAGGAGCTGCCCAAGAACCCGAACACCAGCGACGACCGCAGGACCTTCGTCAACGACTCGCGCCACCACGGCATGTCCATGAGCCCGGCCGGCGACAAGCTGTGCGTCGCCGGGACCATGGACGACTACGCCACGGTGGTGGACCGCGCGTCGCTGCGCGAGGGACCGCTGGTGCCGGCGGCCAAGCCGTACTGGGCCACGGTCAGCGGCGACGGACGGGCCTGCGTGATCTCCGAGAGCGGCGCCGACCAGGTCACCGCGATCGACTTCGCCACCGGGCGCGAACTGGTCTCGGTGCCGGTGGGCGACCACCCGCAGCGGGTGCGGATCGGGCACGTGCCGCAGGGGTGGACGGGCCCCGCGAACAGCTGACGCGAGGCCGCCCCGCCCCGCCGGGACACGTGCCCGGCGGGGCGGCGTGGCCGTGCGCGGGGCCGCTCCGAGCGCTGATCACGCAAAGTTACCGGGTACGACGCTATGTACGCGCACGTGCATCCCGGTGTACGGTCCCCGGTCTAGGAGCGCTCTGGGAGCGCTCCCAGACAGCTGTCGAGATCAGAGGAGGGGCTCAGTGAAGCGCTCCACCGCCGCACTGGCGGCTTCCGCGGTGGTCCTCGGTTCCGCGGTGGCGATGCTGCCGAACGCCATGGCCGCCGCGCAGGGTTGCCGGGTGGACTACACCGTCACGAGTCAGTGGCAGGGTGGGTTCCAGGCCAACGTCAAGCTCACGAACCTCGGGGACCCGGTCAGCGGGTGGTCGCTCGGGTTCACCTTCCCCACCAGCGGGCAGAGGGTGGGCCAGGGCTGGAACGCCACCTGGTCGCAGTCCGGTTCCGCGGTCACCGCCACCAACGTGGACTGGAACCGGTCGCTGGGCACCGGCGCGTCCACCGACCTGGGGTTGACCGGCACGTTCTCGGGCAGCAACCCCGCGCCCACGTCGTTCGCGCTCAACGGCGTGGCGTGCACCGGTTCGCCCACGTCGACCAACACCACCACGACCACCACCACGACGACCACGAACCCGCCGGTCGGGCGCACGCCGGTCGAGATCAACGGGCAGCTGCGGGTCTGCGGCGTGAACCTGTGCAACCAGTACAACCGCCCGATCCAGCTGCGCGGCATGAGCACGCACGGCATCCAGTGGTTCGACAAGTGCTACAACAACGCCTCGCTCGACGCGCTGGTCAACGACTGGAAGTCCGACCTGTTCCGCATCGCCATGTACGTGCAGGAGCAGGGCTACGAGACCAACCCCACCGGGTTCACCAACCGGGTCAACGCCCTGGTGGACATGGCCGAGTCGCGCGGCATGTACGCGCTGATCGACTTCCACACCCTGACGCCGGGCGACCCGAACTACAACCTGGCGAGGGCGAAGACCTTCTTCTCGCAGGTCGCCGCGCGCAACGCCAACAAGCGCAACGTGATCTACGAGATCGCCAACGAGCCGAACGGCGTGAGCTGGCAGGGCATCAAGAGCTACGCCGAGCAGGTCATCCCGGTCATCCGCGCCGCCGACCCGGACGCCGTGGTCATCGTCGGCACCCGCGCGTGGTCGTCGCTGGGCGTGTCCGAGGGCTCCAGCGAGACCGAGGTGATCAACAACCCGGTCAACGCGACCAACATCATGTACGCGTTCCACTTCTACGCCGCCTCGCACAAGGACAACTACCGCGCGACGGTGAGCCGGGCCGCGTCCCGACTGCCGCTGTTCGTCACCGAGTTCGGCACGGTCACCGCCACCGGCGGCGGCGCGTACGACCGGACGAGCACGGCGGCCTGGATCGACCTGCTCGACCAGCTGAAGATCAGTTACGCGAACTGGACGTACTCCGACGCCAACGAGAGCAGCGCCGCGCTCCGGCCCGGCACCTGCAACGGCGGCGACTACAGCAGCGGCAACGTGCTCACCGAGTCCGGCGCGTACATCAAGAGCCGCATCAGCACGCCGGACAACTTCCCGACGAGCTGATCGCCGGAGCCCCGGTCGCCCCCACGCGGGGGTGACCGGGGACCCCCGTCACGAGGACGTGCACCCCTGCCCCCGGCGGTCACACCCCGGTCGCGACCAGGACGAGTTCGCGGGACCCCGGGTCGAGGTAGGCGGACGCGTACCAGCGCTCGTGGTCGAACGCCGCGTCCAGCGCGTCCCCGGTCAGGAACGGCCCGCTCGGCAACCGGTCGCGCATACCCTCCACCACGTCGGGGACCTCGCCCACCTCGGTCGGGGCGTAGGCGGACACCAGTCGCTCGACCGCATCCGGGGACAGGGTGACCACCGCGTCGATCCAGTAGGTGGAGGGACCGGGCACGTCGGAGCGCCCGAACGTCCCCGACATCCACCGCGCCGTGTCCGGCGAGTCGAGCACCGGGAAGCGCTTGACCAGCGGGGCGAGGTCGGTTCGCAGCTCACCCGTCCCGGACTTCGGCGCAGCGGCCCCCTCCACCGACCCGCCCCCCAGCACCCGGTAACCGGCCACCCCGACCAGGATTCCCGACGCCACCACGGCCGCCACGGCGATGACCCACGGCCGGGGAAATGTCCTGCTCATCGACGTCGCTCCCCCGGGTTGTCCGGGGTCGGTTCCCCCGTGCGCAGCAGGCCGACCAGCGCGGCGGGCGCGATCGTCGACGGCCGGTCGCCGACCTGCCCGTCGCCCAGCTCCACCACGCGCCACTCCCCGTCCTCGCGGCGGACCAGGTCGACGGTGACGAAGGGCAGCCCCAGGCCGGCCACGAGGGGCGCGACGCCCCCGAGGTCCGGCGGGGTCGCGGGCAGGTCGTCGGGGGTGTCGGGGTGCGGACCGACCAGTCGGCACTCGCCGTCGACCCACCAGGTGCGGACCTCGGCGGAGGCGAAGTGCTCGAAGCGGCGCAGCACGAACCCGCCGACCACGTCCTCCCGCAGCTCTCGGAACCGGCTCGCCACGGCCCACGCGGCGTCGGCGTCGGCGAGGTCGGGGATGAAGGCGGCCTCGTCCCAGTGGTGCTTCATCGACTTGGTGTAGTCGCGCAGCACCGCCGGACCGGGGCCCAGCTCGTCGCGCGCCCGGTCGAAACCGGCCCGGTCGTCGCCCGAGGTCCAGGCCGACCGGGGCGTGACCCCCGCCAGGTCGTGGTACCAGCCCGGCAGCTCGTGCGCCCGGCGGTACTGCTCCGGGCCGGTCCACGGCTCCACGCCCCGCCGCCGCAGGGCTTCCGCGAACGCCGCGTACCGCTCGGAGCGCAGCATCCAGCCGCGGTAGGCGGCCACGCCGGAGCCCTCGGGCACCCGGCGCACCGCCCGGTCCGCGTCGCCGTCCGGGTCGGCCAGCGCGTCGTGGTCGACCAGGGCGACCGCCACCCCGGCCGCGCGGGCGGCCTCCGCCTCGGCGGCGAAGTGCTCGTCGGGGCGGCGCGGGTGGAGCACGTCGGAGGGCACGAGCAGCGTCATGGCCCGCATCGTGCCACCGCGGGCGTCAGCCGTCCGGGGAAAGCTCCAGGTCGGAGATCCGCACCACCTGCCCGGTGCGCAGCGAGAGGTTGGCCGCGATGCCGACGCCGGCGCTGCGCAGCCCGTCCACCACGCCCGCGCGGCGGCCCAGCGGGTCCGGCGCGGTGCCCGGCCGGAACACGTCGTCGAGCAGGTGGGCGTCACCGCCGCCGTGGGGGCCGTCGCCCTGCGGCACGGGGACCTCCTCCGCGACCGACCAGTGCCGCTGGAGCAGCAGCCGCTCGCCGGCCGGGCGCGGGTTCGCCGCCGAGCCCGTCGAGCCCGACCCCGCCAATTCCGACAACGCAGGCGACACCGACCCCGCCGCCGACACCCCCGGGGTCCGCCGGTCCGGCGTGGCGCTCGGGTCGACCGCCGGCCTGCCGACCACGCCGGCGGCCCCGGCGGGCAGCACGTGCCCGCGCTCCACCACGTCCAGCTCCACCCGCCCCTCCGTGCCGTTCACCGCGACCCGGTAGCCCTCCCACGGCGAGTGGGCGTTGAGCGAGTAGCTCAGGGACGCGCCCGAGCCGTACCCGACGACCACCGACAGGTTGTCCTCGGTGGTGATGCCGCCGCTGAAGACGTCCCGGTCGCGCAGGTACCCGTCGTCCGCCTCTGCCTCCAGGTAGAGCCGGCGCAGCACGTCGTCGGCGGCCAGGTCGAGCGCGAACGGGTCGCGGTCCGCGCCCGGCGCGCCGGTGGAGCGCTCCGGCCGCGCGCCCAGCCCGCGCCGGGCGGCGTTCCCGGCGCCGTAGAAGCGCAGGCCGCCCAACGCGAACACGGTGCTCGGCACGTCGTGCAGCCACCAGTTGACCAGGTCGAAGTGGTGGCTGGCCTTGTGCACCAGCAGCCCGCCCGAGTGGGCCTTGTCCCGGTGCCAGCGGCGGAAGTAGTCGGCGCCGTGCACGGTGTCCAGCACCCACTCGAAGTGCACCGAGGTGACCTCGCCGACCGCGCCCGCCGCGATCAGCCTGCGCACCTCCTCGTTGCGCGGCGAGTAGCGGTAGTTGAACGTGACGACCAGCTCGCCGCCCGACTCGCGGACGGCGTCGGAGATCGCCCGCGCGCCCTCGGCCGTGGTGGTCAGCGGCTTCTCCACCACGACGTCGCAGCCGGCCCGCAGCGCCGCGACCGCGTAGTGGTGGTGGGTGGCGTCCGGGGAGGTCACGATCACCGCGTCCGGCCGCTGCTCGCGCAGCAGGTCCGCGAACCGCTCGGGCGCGTAGCGCGCCGGGGCGTGCCCCAGGACCGCGTCGTAGTAGGACATCCGGGTCGGGCTCGGGTCGCACCACGCCACCACCGCGCCGACGTCGGCGTACTCGCCGGCCAGCGCCTCGACGTACAGGGCGGCGCGGTGCCCCGCGCCGACGACGGCGTAGCGGCGCCGGGACCGCCCACCGGAGTTGGACCGCACCGCGTTTCCTCCGAACCGCTCAGGGTGCCTGGACCGCTCAGGGCGCCTGGACCAGACCTTCGTGCCGCACGGGCCGGCCGTCGGGGAACCCGGGGCGTGGCGGACCGCCGTCCCAGCCCGCGGCCATCAGGGCGACCGCGGCCGGCAGGCCGCCGTTGCCCGACAGGTACGCCGGGAGCCGCGCGGACCGCCGGTTGTGCCCGTTGGGCGGGAAACCGCTTTCTACCGCGCCGTCGAAGCGGGTGTCAATCGCGGCTCCGGAAGGTTCGGGGTAGGCGTCTCACCACGTGCCGCACGACGGTGAACAGGTCCGACGAGTTCCGCGACACGCCCGGCGCCGGCCGACCGGGTCCGGGCCACCGCGACCGCGCCGGGCCACGGGCCGGACCCGCACGCGCGCAGCCTGGCGCTCGGCCGCACCACCACGGTGGGACTGCCGGTGCCCGGGGTGGTGCGGCGCGGCACCGGCCCGGCACCGGGCGGCCAAACGGACAAAAGCCTGATACCGCAATGAATCCCAGGCCCGGGGACCGCGACACCGGGTGAGGGCGGCATGGTCGGCGCGGGCGGGTAAGTCCGCCGTTCGGGTGAGAGCCCAGGGCAGTTCCTACTCATCGGTTGCCTGCTAATGGGTGACTTGGGCCCGGGAGGAACACACGGGCGGTGACATGTCCCCGACGACGAGCTATGACGGGGGGAGGAGTTGGCCAGGGGGATCGAACAGCCAACCAGCCATGGGCGGAGAGCGCGTGACGACCGACACCGACCTGTCGCTGCGAGCGGTCACGCGCGGCGACGTGGTGCTGCTGTCCCCGGTGGGGAGGCTGGACCTGTCCACCTACGTCGGTATGCGCGACGGGTTGCTCAAGCACGTGGCGGAGCAGCCGCACGCCGTCGTCGTCGTGCTCGGTCCCGACCTCGAACTGGGCAGCGACCCGCTGGCCGGCGTGTTCGCCGCGGTGTGGATGCGCTGCTGCCGCTGGCCGGGCGTGCCGCTGCTGCTGGTGGCCACCACCGAGCGCCACCGCGGGATGCTGGAGCGCACCGGGCTGGCCCGCTTCGTGCCCTGCCACGAGCGGCTGGACACCGCGCTCGCCGTGGCGACCGCGCCGACGCGGCGGCACCGCAACGAGATGCAGCTGCCCGCCGACACCGACGCGCCGCACCTGGCCCGCGACTTCGCCCGGCGCACCTGCCTGAAGTGGGACCTGCGCCAGGCGAGCCCGCGCACGGTGCTGCTGGCGGGCGAGCTGGTCGACATCACCCGGGCGCACACCAGCTCGGCCCTGGTGCTGCGCATCGAGCGGTTCCCCGACCAGCTCACCGTCGCCGTCCGGCACGCCGGTCCCTCACCGCGCGACGCCCCCCACCGGCTCGACCTGACCCGCGTCCACCGGCTCAGCACCGCCTGCGGCAACACGCCCACGCTCGACGAGGGCCGCGTCGTCTGGGCCGCGATCACCCTCCGCTCCGGCAGCCGGGCCTGACGGAGCCGGGCCTGACGAGCCGCGCCGGTCGGTGCCGGAACGCCCCCGAGGCCACCCACCCCGGTGAACCGCCGGTCACCCGACCGGGTCCACCCCGCCGGACACCGCGTGGCGGGGGCCCGTCCGGGTAGGCCCGGGGCATGAGCATCAACACCACGATCCGGCCGGGGCGCGCGCCGGTGACCCCGGACGGGCAGCTCGGCCCGGTCCGGCGGCACCCCGGGTTCGGCGACCCCGCCTACGTCCGGCGGCGCAACGCCTTCGTGGCCCTGGCCGACGGGCTCCAGGTGGGCGAGCCGTCACCGCCGGTCACCTACACCGAGCAGGAGCACCTGACGTGGCGCCGGGCCCACGCCACGCTGCTGGAGGTCCACCGGGACGCGGTGTGCCGGGCCGTGCTGCGGGCGCGCGACGCCGCGCCGATCCCGGCCGACCACGTGCCCCAGCACGCCGAGGTGGGCGACCGCCTGGACGAGCTGACCGGGTTCCGGTTCACCCCGGCCGGCGGTCCGGTGCCGGCCAGGAGGTCCCTGGGCTCCATGGCGCGCGGCTACTTCCACGCGGTGCAGTACGTGCGCCACCCGGCGATGCCGCTCTACACGCCCGAACCCGACGTGCTGCACGACGTGTTCGGGCACGGCACGCACCTGGCGTCCCCGGCGTTCGCCGGGCTGTACCGGCGGTTCGGCGCGGCCGCGGCCCGGGTGGCCGACGAGGACTCCCTGGACCTGCTCAGCCGCGTGTACTGGTTCAGCCTGGAGTACGGCGTGGCGATCGAGGACGACGAGGTGAAGGCGTACGGCGCGGCGCTGCTGTCGTCGTACGGCGAGCTGCGGCACCTGCGGCACGCCGACATCCGCCCGTGGGACCTCGCGGCCGTCGCCGGCCAGGCTTACCAGGCGGCGGGCTACCAGCCGGTGCTGTACGCGGTCCGCTCGCTCGACCACCTCGCGGCGGAGCTGCGCGCGTTCCTCGACGACTTCGACGGCACCACCCGCGCCCGCCTCGGCCTGCCCGCGCTCGCCGAGCGCGGCCCGACGACCTGACCCGTCAGCGCCCGCGTCCCACGAGACCGCTCCCCCGGGCCGGCACGACCGCCTCGACGCGGTCGCGGAGCCCCAGGACGCCCTGACCGGCCGGGCCGGGTGCGGTGACCAGGCGGTTGCTCAGGTGGACACAGCAGCGCGACGAGGGCCGGGGCGTCCACCCGGTGAGGGCGAACGGAGCGCCCGGTCACCTCCCGGATCGGGGATCATGTGGGCCATGCTGGAGTTCAACGAGGACAACGGGTCCTACGAGTGGTGGATCACCACGCACCCCGAGCAGTTCGTCCTCGACGCCGAGCACACCCTCGACCCGGACGACATGGCCCTGCACCGCGTCACCTGCCGCGAGGTCAGCGGCCCGCCGCCGGCCGGCGGCTCGTGGCTGGGCGACCGGGTGAAGATCTGCGGCACCCGCCGGGAGCTGGAGCAGCGCTACCCCACCGCCCGCCCGTGCGTCCGGTGCCTGCGGTAGGGCGCGCTCAGGCCAGCTTCACACCCACGATGCACGTGTCGTCGTCGGTGTCGGCCGGGCTGCGGTCCAGCAGGTGGTCCAACCGCCGCTCCAGCGACCCCTCGTACCCGGAGGCGGCGGTGAGCAGCCAGTCCAGGCACTCGTCGAGGTCGGCGTCCCGGCGCTCGATCAACCCGTCGGTGTAGAGCAGCAGGGTGTCGTCGAGGTCCAGGACCACCTCCGCCTCGTCGTAGTCGGCCTCGGAGATCGCGCCCAGCATCACCCCGCGCGGGTTGGGCAGCGCGTCGGCCCGCCCCTCCCGCACCAGCACGGGTGGCGGGTGGCCGGCCCTGGCCCAGCGCAGCACCCGCGTGTGCGGGTCGTACAGCGCGCACACGGCGGTGGCCAGGATGTTGTCGGTCAGGTGGTGCGCCACGAGGTTGAGCCAGCACAGCAGCTGCCCCGGCCCCGCGCCGGTCGCGGCCAGGCCGCGCAGCGCGTTGCGCAGCACCACCATGCCGGTGGCGCCCTTGATGCCGTGCCCGGTGATGTCGCCGACCGACAGCAGGATCTGCTTGGACGGCAGCACGACCGCGTCGTACCAGTCGCCGCCGACCAGGTGGTCCTGCTCGGCGGGCCGGTAGCGCACCGCGATCTGGAGCCCGAACGCCTCGATCGACGGCTGGGTCAGCGGCATGATCGCGCGCTGGAGCTGGAGCGCCAGCCTGCTCTGCTCGGCCGCCTGCTGCTCGGTGTGCGCGAGCTGGTCGCGGGTGGCCGACAGCGCCACCTCGGTCCAGTGCTGCGCCGACACGTCCTGGTAGGCGCCGCGCACGGCCAGCAGGCGGTCGCCGGCCAGCACGGGTTCGGCGACGACCCGGATGTGGCGGACGATCCCGTCCTGCCGCTGGAACCGGAACGAGGTCGAGTCGGGGCGGCGGTGGTGCAGCACGGTGCGCAGGAACCGGGTGATGGCGGCCGTGTCGTCGGGGTGGCAGTACCCGGCCAGCGCGGCCAGCGGCACCGGGTCCTCGACCGGGTCGAGGCCGTAGAGGGCGAACAGCTGCCGGTTCCAGGTGATCCGCCCGCCGGCCACGTCCTCCTCGAAGCCGCCGATGCGCCCGAGGCGCTGCGCGTGGTGCAGCAGGTTCGCCAGCCGGGTGGTCTCGTCCTCCACGCGCCAGACGACCAGGACGCTGTCGCCGTGCCTGCTGATGCCCACGCCCGCGGTGAGGACCAGCGGCACCTGCTCCACCAGCGCGGTGAGCGCCATGCGGTCGCTGCGGAACGGCTCGCCGGTGGCGTGCACGTGCTCGACCTTGTCGAACAGGTCGCCCTCGCCCGCGGCCAGCGGGTACGCCTCCAGCAGCAGCATCCCGGTCACCGAGCCGCGCGGCCGGCCCGCGAGGTCGACGAACCGGTTGTTGACGTGGTGGATGCGGAAGTCGAGCAGCTCGCCGGTCGGCGACAGGTGCGGGCGCAGCACCAGCGCGGGGTCGAGCAGGACCTCGGCGAGGTCGACCAGCTCGTCGGCCACCGGGTTGTCGGCGTCCGGCTCGCCCGCGGCCGTGGCGTCCAGGGTGTGCGCGCACAGCTCGGCCAGCGCCTCGACCTGCCGCAGGATCCGCGGCGGCTGCGGCGGTTGCGGTTCCGGCCAGCAGATCTCCAGCACGCCGACGACGCGACCGCCGGACTCGGCGGGCGCGGCGACCCGGGCGCCGTGCAGGTCGTGGTGCCCGACCGAGGGCAGGCCGGACTCGGTCAGCCCCGGGATCCACACCGTGGCGCGCTCGGCGAGCGCCCGCCGGGCCGGGGTGGCGATGCCGGGCGGCACGTACCGCCAGCGCCTGGCCTCCTCGGTGGCGAACCCGGCCGAGCCGCGCAGGGTCAGCGACGCGTCCATCGCCGCCGACCAGATGGCGACCGCGGTCGCGCCCAGCGGCGCCAGCGCGTGCTCCAGCAGCGACTCGGCCACGGCCTGGGTGTCGCCGGCGGCCAGCGCGCCGCTCTCCGCGGTGCGCAGCCGGACGGCGGCGGACCGGCGCGCGGCGGACCGGCCGGCCCCGGACCCACCGGGCCCGGACCCGCCGCCGGTGGGGGACGGCGGGGCGGGGA
>NZ_JBHSQO010000066.1:0-39191 GCF_042658445.1 Saccharothrix lopnurensis
CGGCGACGCGGGCGCGTTCGCCCCGGCGGGCATCCCGGCCGGGAGCCGCCCGTCCCGCGCGCTGTCGCCGAGCGGGTGCGGCACGCCGGCCTCGGCCGGTTCCGCCCGGCCCGCCAGCGCGACGCGCTCGCCCCCGGTCGCGACGAGCGCGGCGGAGGCGAGCAGGGCCGCCACCGCCGCGCCGGTCAGCAGTGCGTTCGCCGTCGGGCCCCTCACGGTCGCGCGGTCGCCCGTCGCCGGACCAGCAGGCCCACCAGCGCCGCGCCGAGCAGCGCCACGCCGCCGAAGCCGACGAGCGCGCCCGTCCGGGGTTCGGAGGTGTACGACGCCCTGGCCACGAGCTCGCCGGAGCCGGCCGGGATGGTGATGGGCACCACGGGTTTGTTCGGCTTGTTGGACATCGCCAGCGCCAGCGTCTGCCCGGGTTCGACCTTCCCGCACGCCTTGGGCGGCGCGTTCGGGTCGAAGTACTCCTGGTAGCCCTTGGCCGGGGCCACCTCCACCACGCAGATCTCCTGCGGCGTGCGCAGGTCGGGCACGGTGGCCAGGCCGTCGGCGCCGGTCTGGAGCACGATCGGCTGCCCCTCGGGGCCGGTGAGGTCGGTGTCGTCCTGCCGCTTGGCGGGCGTCTTGCCGTCCGCGGCGGTGACCTTGAGCGCGGTGCCCGCGACCGGCTTGCCGGTCTCCTCGTCGGTCTTGGCCACCTGGACGGTGCCCGGCGGGGTCTTCGCGGTGACCGAGGCGTTGGCGGTCAGCTCCTGCTCGCCGCCCGTGGCGACGACCCGCTGCATGTCGTCGCGGCCCTCGGGCACGCGCACCTTGGGCTGCGCGGCCGGGCTCGCGAGCTTCACCGTGAACGACGGGTTCGGGCCGGTGGGCACGACCTCGACGCCGAGCGGGCTGCCGTCGGTCGGCGTGGTCAGCCGCCCGCCGGTGGAGCCGTCCTTCAGCGTCGCGTCGGTCAGCTCCACGGTCACCGGCAGTCCGGTGACCTGGCCGCCGCCCGTCTTGTGGACGTCGACCCGCCAGGTGCCGGCGGTGCCGATGAACTGCTCCTCGTCCGGGGCGGTCACCCCGGTCGTCCACGGACCGCGGTTGGCCTCGGCGTCGGCGCGGAACCGGTCGACCGCCTCGCGCGCCGCGGGGAACTTCGCGGCCAGCGCGTCGTAGTGGAACCTCTCGTCGTAGGCGACCTCGACGAAACCGACGTCCTTGCGCAGGTGCACGCCGTTGGCGGGGTCCGGGTAGGACGTCCACGTGTGCAGCAGGTGCGCGAGCGCGGCGGCCTCGTCGTTGGAGGTCGTGTTGCCGTAGCGCAGCAGCAGGTAGGAGATGTTCGCCGCGACCTCGGCGGACAGCGCCACGCCGCCCTTGGACCGCAGCACGTCGCCGTCGACGTACTTCTGGTCGCTGCGGGGCGCGTACAGCGAGTACTGCACGCACCACACGCGCTGGCCGTCCCAGTCGTAGGCGCCCAGCCAGTCGGTGTTGTCCGGGTCTGCCGGGTCCTTGCCCAGGTAGCCCTGGGCGGCGGTCGCGTGCCCGATGGTCCGGGACGCCTGGACGGGCTGGGCGTCCGCCACGACGGGGACGGCGAGCACCGCCAGGCCGGCGGTCAGCGCCGCGCCCGCGAGTCGTCTCAACATAGTCGTCTGCAACCCCTCTTGGTGGCGCGTCCGCATGATCTGCACGAGCTGCCGTAGGCAGCCTTTCGGGTGCCGGATCACCTCGGCAAGCCGCCAGCGGGGTGGAAGGGCGGCTACGCTCCGCAGGCGGGCGGTCGAGCCTAGATCGACAAGCCGGGTAAAATCACTTTTACCCGACGGGAACGAATCGACTCGTGTGGTCGTTGGACCCCGTGACGGCGTAGGAACGCCACAGGAGGACGAGGTGCGTACCAGCAGCAACCCCGCGTTCCGCAACCTGCCGACAGGCGGCGGTTACGGCAATTACGCAGGCTTCGGGCAGCCGAACGAGGCACAGCAGTACGGCGGCTACCAGGGCGCGCCGCCCACCACCGGTGAGCGCCCCATCACCATCGACGACGTGGTCACCAAGACCGCGATGACGCTCGGCCTGACCCTGGTCACCGGGTTCGTCTCCGCGTGGCTGGTGCTCTCGGGCTCCGTCAAGCCGATGACGCTGGTCCTGCCGGGCCTGATCGTCGGCCTGGTCGTGTCGCTGGTCATCATCTTCAAGCGCACCCCGAGCGCGCCGCTGGTGCTGACCTACGCGGCGGCCGAGGGCCTGTTCCTCGGTGGCATCACGGGTGTCTTCGAGAGCATCTTCCCCGGTATCGCCTGGCAGGCGATCCTGGGCACGCTCGGCGTGTTCGCCGCGATGCTCGTGGTCTACAAGACCGGCGCGATCCGCGTCACGCCGCGCCTGACCAAGTGGATCATCGGCGCGACCGTCGGCGTGGTCGTGCTCATGCTGGGCAACCTGGTCATGAGCCTGTTCGGCGTGAACATGGGCCTGCGCGACGGCGGCCCCATCGCCATCGTGTTCAGCCTCGTGGTGATCGGCGTCGCGGCGTTCAGCTTCCTGCTGGACTTCGAGGCGGCGAACGAGATGATCCGCTCCGGCGTGCCGGCCAAGTGGGCCTGGTGGGTCGCGTTCGGCCTGATGACCACCCTCGTGTGGCTGTACCTGGAGATCCTGCGCCTGCTCTCGTACTTCCAGAGCGGCGACTGACCGAACTCCGCGAGACGAGGAGGGGCGCCCCCGGCCACCGGGGGCGCCCCTCCCGCGTTCGGTCCTCCCGCGTTCGGCCGGGCCGCGGCGTCAGCTCAGGCGCTCGATCACCATCGCCATGCCCTGGCCGCCGCCCACGCACATGGTCTCCAGCCCGAACTGCTTGTCGTGGAACCGGAGCGAGTTGATCAGCGTCGTGGTGATCCTGGCCCCGGTCATGCCGAACGGGTGCCCGACCGCGATCGCGCCGCCGTTGACGTTGAGCCGGTCCAGGTCGATGCCCAGGTCGCGGTAGGACGGGATGACCTGCGCGGCGAACGCCTCGTTGATCTCGACCAGGTCGATGTCCCCGATCGACATCCCGGCGAGCGCGAGCGCCCGCTTCGACGCCTCGACCGGCCCGAGGCCCATGATCTCGGGGGAGAGACCGGACACACCGGTGGACACCACGCGGGCCAGGGGTGTGATCCCCAACTCCTCCGCCCTGGTGTCGCTCATGATCACCAGGGCCGCCGCGCCGTCGTTCAGCGGGCAGCAGTTGCCCGCGGTCACCCGGCCGTCCGGGCGGAACACCGGCTTGAGCCCGGCCACGCCCTCCAGCGTCACGCCCGCGCGCGGGCCGTCGTCGGCCGACACCACGGTGCCGTCGGGCAGCGTGATCGGGGTGATCTCGCGGGCCCAGAAGCCGGCCGCGATCGCCTTCTCGGCGAGGTTCTGCGACCGCACGCCGAACTCGTCCATCTCCTCGCGCGTCACACCCTTGGCCAGCGCGAGGTTCTCCGCGGTCTGCCCCATGGCGACGTAGACGTCGGGCAGCCCGCCCGTCGAGCGCGGGTCCACCCACCCGTCCGCGCCGGACGCGGCCACGGCGGCCGTGCGCGCCTCGGCGTCGGCGAAGCGCGGGTTGTGGGTGTCCGGCCAGGAGTCGGAGGAGCCGCGCGCGAAGCTGGACACCGTCTCCACCCCCGCGCTGACGAACACGTGGCCCTCGCCCGCCCTGATGGCGTGCAGCGCCATCCGCGTGGTCTGGACGCTGGACGCGCAGTACCGGGTCACCGTGGTGCCCGGCAGCCCGTCGTACCCGGCCAGCACGGCCACCACGCGCGCCAGGTTGAAGCCCTGCTCACCGCCCGGCAGGCCGCAGCCGAGCATGAGGTCGTCGATGTCGCGCGGGTCGAGCTGCGGCACCTGCTCCAGCGCGGCCCTGAGCACCTGCACGGTCAGGTCGTCGGCGCGCACGTCCTTGAGCGATCCCTTGCCCGCGCGCCCGATGGGGGACCGGGCGGCGGAGACGATCACGGCTTCCGGCATTACGGAACTCCTTTGTTTCGCCGCAACGTGGAACGTGCAGCCTAGTTAACGCCTGTTCAGCGCGACCACCACTCGTGACGGAGAACGCCGAAGCGCGGCGCTCGCGGGACGGGGCGGCCACCGCGACCGGCATATACCCTCAGCGGGTCATCCCAAGAAGTGGAAGGGCCGTCGTGGAGTACGTCGAGAGCGTCGTAGACCTGGTCGGCAACACGCCGCTGGTGAAGTTGAACACCGTCGCCGAAGGGCTCCGGCCGCTCGTCCTGGCGAAGGTGGAGTACCTCAACCCCGGCGGCAGCGTGAAGGACCGCATCGCGCTGCGGATGGTCGAGGCGGCCGAGCGCAGCGGCGAGCTCGAGCCCGGCGGCACCATCGTCGAGCCCACCTCCGGCAACACCGGCGTCGGCCTGGCGCTCGTGGCCCAGCGCAGGGGCTACAAGTGCGTCTTCGTGTGCCCGGACAAGGTGTCGGTGGACAAGCGCAACGTCCTCAAGGCGTACGGCGCCGAGGTCGTGGTGTGCCCGACCGCCGTCGCGCCGGAGCACCCCGACTCCTACTACAACGTCTCCGACCGGCTGGTGGCCGAGATCCCCGGCGCCTGGAAGCCGAACCAGTACGCCAACCCGGAGAACCCGGCCAGCCACTACCACGGCACCGGCCCCGAGGTGTGGCAGCAGACCGGGGGGCGGATCACCCACTTCGTCGCGGGCGTCGGCACCGGCGGCACCATCTCCGGCACCGGCCGCTACCTCAAGGAGGTCTCCGGGGGGCGGGTCCAGGTCATCGGCGCGGACCCCGAGGGCTCGGTCTACTCCGGCGGCAGCGGCCGGCCGTACCTGGTGGAGGGCGTGGGCGAGGACTTCTGGCCCGACGCCTACGACCGGGACATCTGCGACGAGATCATCGCGGTGTCCGACGCCGAGTCGTTCGAGCTGACCCGGCGGCTGGCCCGCGAGGAGGGCCTGCTGGTCGGCGGCTCGTGCGGGATGGCCGTCGCGGCGGCGCTGCGCGTGGCGGAGCGGGCGGGCCCGGACGACGTGGTCGTGGTGCTGCTGCCCGACGGCGGGCGCGGCTACCTGTCCAGCGTGTTCAACGACCAGTGGATGGCGCAGTACGGCTTCCTGTCCCCGGACGCGGCCGGCGCGACGGTCGGCGACGTGCTGCGGCGCAAGGACGGCACCATGCCCGACCTGGTGCACGGCCACCCCAACGAGACCGTCGCCGAGGCCGTGGCGATCATGCGCGAGTACGGCGTGTCCCAGATGCCGGTGGTCAACGCCGAGCCGCCGGTGATGGTCGCGGAGGTCGCGGGCTCGGTCAACGAGCGGGACCTGCTCGACGCGCTGTTCACCGGCAAGGCGCAGCTCACCGACCGGCTCGACAAGCACATGTCGACCAGGCTGCCGACCATCGGCGCGGGCGAGTCGATCGGCTCGGCCATGCGGGCGCTGTCCTCGGCGGACGGCGCGCTGGTGCTGGAGGACGGCAAGCCCGCCGGCGTGGTGACGAGGCAGGACGTGCTGGGCTTCCTCGCAGGTCGGTAGCGGGGCGGGTTGACCGGTTGCCGGTGGCCGGCGCGGGGCGATCCGCTAGCGTTGGCCACCGACTCGTACGCCTACGGCCCGTGCCAAGGGGGTTGGAAACTCCGATGAACGCTCCACAGCCGCCGGGCAACCAGCAGTTCGGCGGTCACAGCCAGGAGCAGGGGCAGGGCGCGCAGTCGCCCGGCGCCGACGCGACCCAGGTCGTGCCGAGCGGTGGCCAGCCCCCCGCGTTCCCCCCGTCGGAGGCGACCCAGGTCGTCCCGACCACCGGCGCGCAGCCCGCGGCCAACCCCGACGCCACGCAGGTCGTGGCGCCGGGCGCCACGGCGCAGCCGCCCTCGTACGGGCAGCAGCAGCCGGTCTCCGGCGGCTTCCCGGCGCAGCAGCCGCCGTCGGCCTCCGGCGGGTTCCCGGCCCAGCAGCCGCCCCCGTACGGGCAGCAGCCCGGCTACGGCCAGCCGCCGCAGTACGGCCAGCAGCAGTACGGGCAGCAGCCGCAGCCCTACGGCCAGCCCCCGGCCTACGGCCAGCAGCAGGCCAACCCGTACGGGCAGCAGCCCTACGGCCAGCCCCAGCAGTACGGGCAGCAGCAGCCCTACGGCCAGCAGCCCTACGGCCGGCAGCAGCCCGGCTACCCGGCGCCCGCCGGCGGCTACGCCGAGTGGGGCAGCCGCGCGTTCGGCGCCCTGATCGACTACGTCGCGCCCGGCCTCGTGCTCAGCCTGCTGATCCTGGTCGGCGTCCTGGTCGGCGACCCCACGGTCTACCTGATCCTGGTGATCGTCGGCGCCGTGCTCGTGACGGGCTTCCAGATCTACAACGCCTGGTACCTGGCGGGCACCACCGGCCAGTCCATGGGCAAGAAGATGGCCAAGATCAAGCTGATCAAGGAGGAGACGGGCCAGCCGATCGGCTTCGGCAACGCCTTCGTCCGCCACCTGTGCCACGCCGTGGACTCGCTGCCGTGCTACGCGGGCTGGTTCGCCCCCCTGTGGGAGGCGAAGAAGCAGACGTGGGCCGACAAGATCCTGGGCACCGTCGTGGTGAACGTCCCGGAGACCGGCGCCCCCGGCGGGTACCCGGGCGCGGGCGGCTACGGGCAGCAGCAGCAGTCCTACGGCCAGCAGCCCTACGGCCAGCAGCAGCCCGGCTACGGCCAGCAGAACCCGTACGGGCAGCAGCCCGGCTACGGCCAGCCGCAGCAGCAGAACCCCTACGGGCAGCAGCCGCCGCAGCAGTGGTGACCCGGTTCCTCACCCCAACCGCCCATCGGCCTCCACCGATGGGCGGTTGTTCTTGCGCCCGCCGTAACCTGGCACCATGACGGACAGCGGCCGGCACGGCTTCGCGACCAGGGCCATCCACGCCGGGCAGGACCCGGACCCGACGACCGGTTCGGTCATCGTGCCCATCCACGCCACCTCCACCTACGCGCAGGACGGCGTGGGCGGGCTGCGCGGCGGCTTCGAGTACTCGCGCACCGGCAACCCCACCCGGACCGCCCTGGAGGAGTGCCTGGCGGCGCTCGAAGGCGGGCGGCACGGCCGCGCGTTCGCCTCCGGCATGGGCGCGACCGACACGGCCCTGCGGGCGATGTGCCGGCCCGGCGACCACGTCGTCATCCCGAACGACGCCTACGGCGGCACGTTCCGGCTGATCGACAAGGTGCTGTCGCAGTGGGGCGTGCAGCACACGCCGGTGGCGCTGTCGGACCCGGACGCGGTGCGCGCGGCGGTCCGGCCGAACACCAGGGTGGTGTGGGTCGAGACGCCGACCAACCCGCTGCTGAACATCGCCGACATCGCGGTGCTGGCGGAGATCGCGCGCACGGCGGGCGCGAAGCTGGTCGTGGACAACACGTTCGCCTCGCCGTACCTCCAGAACCCGCTGGAGCTGGGCGCGGACGTGGTGCTGCACTCCACCACCAAGTACGTGGGCGGGCACTCCGACGTCATCGGCGGCGCGCTGGTCACCTCGGACACCGAGCTGGACGCGGCGTTCGGGTTCCTCCAGAACGGCGCGGGCGCGGTGCCGGGGCCGTTCGACGCGTGGCTGACGCTGCGCGGCATCAAGACGCTCGAGGTGCGCATGGAGAAGCACTCGGACAACGCCGAGAAGGTCACCGAGGCCCTGCTGCGGCACCCGCGGGTGACCAGGGTCCTCTACCCGGGCCTGCCCGACCACCCCGGGCACGAGGTGGCGGCCAAGCAGATGCGCCGGTTCGGCGGGATGATCTCGTTCACCGTCGAGGGCGGCGAGGAGGCGGCCCTGCGGGTGTGCTCCCGCACCCGCCTGTTCACCCTGGCCGAGTCGCTGGGCGGCGTGGAGTCCCTGATCGAGCACCCGGGCCGGATGACGCACGCCAGCACGGCCGGCTCCCTGCTCCAGGTCCCGGCCGACCTGGTCCGCCTCTCCGTGGGCATCGAGTCGGCCGACGACCTCGTCGCCGACCTCCAGTCCGCCCTGGCCTGAGCTGCCGGCGCCGCCCGCCCGGACGCCGCGGCGTCCGGGCTGGTGGGGTCTGGGCGGGCACGGGGTCCGGGCTGGTGGGGTCCGGGCTGGTGGGGTTTGGGCGGGTACGGGTCAGTTGGTCCCGTAGCGGACGGCGGCGCGTTCCTTGGCCTTGGCGGCCTCCACCTCGCGGTCGCGTGGCGCGGCCTTGGTGACCAGGGTCTCCAGGAGGGTGCGGGTCGCCTCGGCGACCGCCTCGACCGCCGCGTCGAACGCCTCCTGGTTCACCGCCGACGGGCGGGCCGAACCGCTGACCTTGCGCACGTACTGCACCGCCGCCGCGCGCACCTCGTCCTCGGTGGCCGGCGGTTCGAAGTTGTGGAGCACCCTGATGTTGCGACACATGGCTCCACTATCGCGGAAAACCGCTCGTCGAGCACGGTCCGGCAGGTCAGGGCTTGACGTCGTACCGCGCGTTCTCCACCGGCGGCGGGACGGCGGGCAGCTCGTGCCCGTCCACGCAGCCGCCCTCGAACTCGACCACGCCCCCGCGCTCCACGAACCGGCCGGTCTCCGCGCACCCCGCCTGGGTCACGGTGAAGAAGGCCGCGCCCGTCAGCGCCGCGGCCGTGGCCAGCGCTCCGACGAGCGGGAGCACCGCGGTGACCCGTACCGCGAGCGCCATGCCACCCTCCAGGTCAATGCCGTGTGGGACACCCCGCACCGAGGGTACCGGTCCCGGCACACCCGGCAGGGGCATCGCCAGCCCGCCGACAGCGAGGGCCGGCCCGGGGGTGCCCGGACCGGCCCGTTGCCGGATCAACGTCGGAGGTCACCCCGACGGTTCCCGTTGTCGCGGATCGCCTGAACTCCAGGTTGCCCCGGCGGTACCGGGTGCCGCCTCGCCGCTACAGATTGCCCCGGCGGTACCAGGTGCCGCCTCGCCGCTACAGATTGCCTCGGCGGTACCGGATGCCGCCTCGCCGCTACAGATTGCCTCGGCGCTCCTGCTCCCGCTCGATCGCCTCGAACAGCGCCTTGAAGTTGCCCTTGCCGAAGCCCAGCGACCCGTGCCGCTCGATCAGCTCGTAGAACACGGTCGGCCGGTCGCCGATCGGCTTGGTGAAGATCTGGAGCAGGTAGCCGTCCTCGTCCCGGTCGACCAGGATGCGGTGCTCCTTGAGCACCTCGATCGGCACGCGCACCTCGCCGATGCGCGCCCGCAGTTCCGGGTCGTCGTAGTACGAGTCCGGCGTCTCCAGGAACTCGACGCCCGCCGCGCGCATGGCCTTCAGCGTGGCGACGATGTCGTTGGTGGCCAGCGCGATGTGCTGCACGCCCGCGCCCTCGTAGAACTCCAGGTACTCGTCGATCTGCGACTTCTTCTTCGCGATCGCCGGCTCGTTGAGCGGGAACTTCACCCGGTGGTTGCCGTTGGAGACGACCTTGCTCATCAGGGCCGAGTAGTCGGTGGCGATGTCGTCGCCGATGAACTCCGCCATGTTCACGAAGCCCATGACGCGGTTGTACCACTCGACCCAGTAGTCCATCCGGCCGATCTCGACGTTGCCCACGCAGTGGTCGACCGCCTGGAACAGCCGCTTCGGCGCGCCCTCGGGCCGGACGACCGTGCTCTCCTTGACCACGTACCCGGGCAGGTAGGGCCCGGTGTAGCGGGACCGGTCGACCAGGGTGTGGCGGGTCTCGCCGTAGGTCGCGATGGCGGCGATCCGCACGGTGCCGTGCTCGTCGCTCACCTCGTGCGGCTCGTCCAGGACGGTGGCGCCCTGCGACCGCGCGTGCTCGACGCACCGGTCGACGTCGTCGACCTCCAGCGCGAGGTCCACCACACCGTCGCCGTGCCTGCGGTGGTGGTCGAGCAGCGGGCTGTCCGGCGCCACACCGCCGTTGATCACGAACCGCGCCGAGCCGGACTTCAGGACGAAGGACTTGTGGTCCCGCTGCCCCGTCTCCGGACCGGCGTACGCGACGAGCTGCATGCCGAAGGCGACCTGGTAGAACCAGGCGGTCTGGGTCGCGTTGCCGACCACGAAGACCACGGCGTCCATCGAGCGGACGGGGAACGGGTCCCGCGTCCCGTCGTAGTCGACCAGGCCCACGAGCTGGCGGAGCTGGTCGTAGCTCACGTCGTCAAGCTGCTGCGTCATACCCCCAGGATGTGTCGGCTGGGCAGGGTGAGCAACAGTCTCTTGGTTCGCTGGTCAGGTTGTACAGTTGCCCATGGCTTCCGACCCGCAAGGTGAACACTCTGACCAGGTCGTGGACGGTCTCGACGCGCGGCTCCTGCTGCTGCTCACCGACGAGCCCCGGCTGGGGGTGCTGGAGTGCTCGCGGCGGCTGGGCGTGGCGCGGGGCACGGTGCAGGCCCGGTTGGACCGGCTGGTGGCGCGGGGCGTGCTGACCGGCTTCCCGCCCGCGCTGGACCTGGCCGCGATGGGGTACGGCCTGACGGCGTTCGCCGTGCTGGAGATCGCCCAGGGCCGGCGGCAGGAGGTGTGCGACGGGCTGGCCGCCATCAACGAGGTGTGCGAGGTGCACGCCACCACCGGCCAGGGCGACCTGTTCGCCCGGGTGGTGGCGCGGTCGAACGCCGACCTCCAGCGGGTGATCGACTCGATCGTGGATGTGCCGGGCGTGCGGCGGCTGTCCACGTCGATCGCGCTGTCCACGCCCGTCCCGCCCCGCGTGCGGCCCCTGCTCGAACGCATCCGCTGATCGAGGAGGACGCGGGAGCGCGCGGCAAAAGGGGCGGCCACCGCGGTGGCCGCCCCTCCTCGGTCCAGCGCGATCAGCCGGAGTAGGGCACGGCCTTGATGAGCGTCACCTTCATGGTGCTGCCGTTGGGCAGTTCGTACTCCCGCGTCTCGCCTTCCTTGGCGCCGAGCAACGCCTTGCCCAGCGGGGACGAGGGGGAGTAGACCTCCAGCGCGCCGTGGGCGCCCTCTTCACGCGTGGCGAGCAGGAACTCCTCGGTCTCGTCATCGCCTTCGTAACGCACGGTGAGCACCATGCCGGGGGCGGCGACTCCGTTCACCGTAGGCGCTTCACCCACCTTGGCGACGCGCAGCAGCTCCTGGAGCTGCCGGATCCGGGCCTCCTGCTTGCCCTGCTCCTCGCGGGCCGCGTGGTACCCGCCGTTCTCGCGGAGGTCGCCCTCCTCGCGACGGGCGTTGATCTCCGCGGCGATGACCGGGCGGTTCTCGATCATCTCGTCCAGCTCAGCCTTGAGCCGGTCGTGGGCCTCCTGGGTCAGCCAGGTCACCTCGGTGTCGCTCACGGGCACCAACTCCTCGTCTTGCTCCAGGCCCACGGGTGGGCTGGCAGTTCCCGGGCGCACCAACCCGGAACGGAAAAACACGGCCCGCGTCGGGGCCGTGCTGAAAGGCCAGAGTAACACGACGTCAACGTGCCAGGACGCGGTTTTGTTCCCCGAACCGGCGGGCAAACCCGCAGATCACCCGCTTGGCCGCTACCTCGTGGACAGGTACTCCGGAACCTGATAAGAGCACCCGAACACCTCTCCGGTCACGGGTGGTTTCGACGTCTTCAGCACCGTCGTGCCGCGCACGGAATCGGCGCCGGGGGGCACCAGGACCTCACGCCGGCCCGCCTCGTCGCCGTCCTGGGACCGCGCCCGGACGATGCACACGACGGCGTCCTCCGGGGTCTGCCGGACCACCTCGAAGGTGATCTCCACCGAGCTGTCGTCGAGCACCTCGAACGCCGTCTGCTTCCCCTCCACGGGCTTGGTGCCCAGGTTCTGGTAACCCACCCAGGCGACGAGGGAGCCGATCAGCACCGCGATCACGGCGAGTGACCAGCGAATCCACGGGGACGCGGGGCGCCGGGGCTTGCCGTACCGACCTTCCGGCAGTGCCACTTGCCAACGCCTTCCTGCCCGTGGGGAACAATGGCCGCTCGCGACCGCGTTGAGTGTCGCAGGGGTTCGATCGACCCCGTTCGGCAGGTCCCGAGGAGGAGCACCACCGTCATGGTTGAGAAGCTGCGCCTGATGGCGGTGCACGCGCACCCCGACGACGAGTCCAGCAAGGGCGCCGCCACGATGGCCAGGTACGTGGCCGAGGGGCACGAGGTGATGGTCGTCACCTGCACGGGCGGGGAGGCGGGCAGCGTCCTCAACCCCGCCATGGACCGCCCGGACGTGCTGGAGAACATGGCGGAGATCCGCCGCGAGGAGATGGCGCGGGCCGCGAAGATCCTCGGCGTGCGGCACCGCTGGCTGGGCTTCGTCGACTCGGGCCTGCCCGAGGGCGACCCGCTGCCCCCGCTGCCGGAGGGCTGCTTCGCGCTGAAGCCGCTGGAGGAGTCCACCCCGCCGCTGGTCGAGGTGATCCGCGAGTTCCGCCCGCACGTGATCGTCACCTACGACGAGAACGGCGGCTACCCCCACCCCGACCACATCCGCTGCCACGAGGTCTCGATCGCCGCCTTCGACGCGGCGGGCGACCCGGACCGCTACCCCGGGCTGGGCGAGCCGTGGCAGCCGCTCAAGCTCTACTACTCCCACGGCTTCTCCCGCGCGAAGCTGCTGGCGTTCCACGAGGCGCTGCTCGCGGCCGACCTGGAGTCCCCGTACGCCGAGTGGCTCGCGGGCTGGGGCTCGGACCGCCCGGACGTGATGGAGCGCGTCACCACCCGGGTCGAGTGCGCCGACTGGTTCCCGGTGCGCGACGAGGCCCTGAAGGCGCACGCGACGCAGATCGACCCGGAGAGCCGCTGGTTCGCCGTGCCGCTGGAGATGCAGCGCGAGGTGTGGCCGACCGAGGAGTACGAGTTGGCCAGGTCGCTGGTCGACAGCACCCTGCCGGAGGACGACCTGTTCGCCGGGATCCACGAGAAGGTGACCGCGTGACCGCCCTCGCTCCGATCCCCCTGGAGCAGACCACGGCGCTGGTGCTGGCGCAGCAGCCGTCGACCGAGAAGGACCCCGGCGGGCAGCAGGAGGACTTCGGCAAGTCCTCGCCCCTCGGGCTGCTGCTGCTGGTGGTGTTCCTGATCGCGGTGTTCTTCCTGGTCAAGTCGATGAACAAGCACTTGAAGCGGGTGCCCGCGTCGTTCGACGACCCGGAGCCCGCCGAGGACGGGAAGGGTGGGGGCGGGAAGGTCCGGCCATAGCCCGCTGGGGTCCGGGGTGGAGTGACGGGTCGGGTCGCCCGGGGTGTTCGGGCGGGTCGGGGAGCGCGACGCGCACGGGACCGGTGCACCGCGCCTCCGCTTCCCCGACAGGGACCTGACCTGGCGCGACACCGAGCACGCACAAGTGCGGCTTCGCGTAACGTGGATCAAGGGGTGATCACCTTGGTCGAGGTGGAGGCGTACGACCTGACCTGGCGGCTGGACCCGGCGGCGGACGGGGTGCGCGGCCGCGCCACGCTGCGGTTCCGGGGCGAGCCGGAGCCGGTGGAGGTGTTCGGCGAGGTGCTGGTCCCGACGCGGCGGGAGTCCGGCGGGCTGCGCGTCGAGGCGCTGTTCCCCTACGCGAGGCCGGGGTTCCGCCGCGTCACCGACCCGGTCGACGGCCAGGTCTACCTGTACGCGGCGCCCAACCCCCACCGCGCGCCGCAGAGCCTCGGCCACTCCGCCGACCACCGGCTGCGCGCGCCCGTCACGCTGACCGCCGTCGTGCCGCCCGCGTGGAAGTGCCTGGCCAACGGGTTGCCCGTGGTCGACGGCGGTGAGGTCCGCACCTTCGCGCCCACGGCCCCGACCGCTCCGGCCTGGGTCGCGGCGGCGGCCGGGCCGTTCGTCGAGGTCGCGCCGTCGGTGCACGTGCCGCGGTCGCGGGCCGGGTTCGACGCGACCCGGGTGACCGACCTGGTGGACCGCTCGCTGGCGTTCTTCTCCGAGCTGCTCGCGCCCTACCCGTACCCGAAGTGCGAGCTGGTGTTCGTGCACGACCTGTCGCTGCTGGCGCTGTCCACGCAGGGCCTGATCGTGTTCGACGAGGGCGCGCTCGACCGGTTCGACGACCCCCGGTACGCGACGACCGTGATCGCGCACGAGGTCGCGCACGCGTGGTCCGGCAACCTGGTCGACACCGACATCTGGCTGGTCGAGGGCCTGGCGGTGTACCTGAGCAGGCTGTTCGCCGAGGCCGAGCGGCCCGGTGACGACACCTGGCGCGACCCGCCGGCGCCCGACCTCCCCTACCGGCCGTACCTGGACCGGCTGCTGGAGGTCGAGGCCCGGGTGGGTCGGGAGGGGCTGCTGCGCGGGCTGCGGGCGGTGTTCGCCGAGCTGGCCCACCGCCACGCGGAGCCGGCCGAGTTCGAGGCGCGCTGGGGCTAGTGCGTGACCACCTGGTGGACGTCCACCAGGAACTCGGTGCGCCCGCCCTCCGCCTCGATGCCCCACGGCAGCCGGGTCGACACGGTCACCACCTCGGTGCCGTCGTCCAACCGCCCCCGGCCGACGACCTCGCACCCCACCTGCACCTCGACCGGGTAGGCGGTGTTGGCGCGCAGCCGGTCCTCGTCGTCGAACACGGGCGCCTTGTCGACCATGCTCCACACGACGCCGTGCGCGTCGGTGAGCTGGACCTCGACCAGACCGGGGAACGGCTCGTCGCCGACCCACCGCACGGCCCGGCCCGTGACGGAGGTCGTGTGCGTGGGCGCGGTCACGCGTAGATCGCGAACCAGATCGCGATGTAGTGGCAGATCGCCGCCAGCACCGTCGCCGCGTGGAAGAACTCGTGGTAGCCGAAGACCTGCGGCCAGGGGTTCGGCCAGCGCGTCGCGTAGAACACGGCGCCCGCGGTGTAGAGCAGGCCGCCGGCCAGGAGCAGGACCAGCGCGGCCACGCCCACGTGGTGCAGCAGGTCGGGCAGCACGAACACGGCCACCCAGCCCAGCGCGATGTAGATCGGCACGCCCAGCCACCTCGGCGCGTGCGGCCAGGCCAGCTTGAGCGTGACGCCGCACAGCGCGCCGACCCACACCACGGTCAGCACCACGTTGCCCGTGGCCGGGGCCATCGCGAGCAGCGCGAACGGCGTGTACGTGCCCGCGATGAACACGAAGATCATGGAGTGGTCGAGGCGCTTCATCCAGGTCCGCGCCCGTGCGCTGACCCAGTTGACCCGGTGGTAGAGCGCGCTCACGCCGAACAGGCCGAGCACCGTGACGCCGTAGACGGACGTCGCCAGCGTGGCCTTCGGGGACGAGGTGGTCGCGGCCAGGGTGATCAGCGCCGCGCCTGTCACCAGGGAGACGAGGAAGGACCAGAGGTGCAGCCAGCCGCGCATACGCGGCCGCAGTGCGGGAGCCGGGGGTTGCGGGAGCGTGGACGTGGTCACCCGCTCGAGGTTACGGGACCGTAAGTTGCTCGGCACCACGCACCGGAGTGACCGGTCCCACGCGGCGTACGCTCTTCCAGCGTGGGTCTGCGCGAACGCATCAAGGACAAGCTCCTCCTGCCGATCTACGAGTACCGGCTGAACCGGTGGCTCGACGGCAAGCAGCGACCACGTCACGTCGGCGTGGTGCTCGACGGCAACCGCCGCTGGGCCAAGGAGGCGGGCTTCGCCGACGTCGCGCACGGCCACCGCGCGGGCGCGCGCAAGATCCTGGAGCTGCTGACCTGGTGCCGCGAGGCCGAGGTGGAGGTGGTCACGCTGTGGCTGCTGTCCACCGACAACCTCGACCGACCGGCCGAGGAGCTGGAACCGCTGCTCGCCATCATCGCCGACATCGTCGACGAGCTGGCCGAACCGGGCAACCCGTGGCGCGTCCGGCACGTCGGCGCGCTCGACCTGCTGCCCACCGAGACCGCCGCCCGGCTGTCCGCCGCGTCGCTGCGCACCCGCGCCCGCACGGGTCTGGAGGTCAACGTCGCGGTCGGCTACGGCGGCCGGCAGGAGATCGCCGACGCGGTGCGCAAGCTGCTGCTGGAGCACGCCGAGTCCGGTGGGACGATCGAGGAGCTGGCCGAGGTCCTCGACGTGGACCACATCGCCGAGCACCTCTACACCTCCGGCCAGCCCGACCCCGACCTGCTCATCCGCACGTCGGGGGAGCAGCGGCTGTCCGGGTTCATGCTGTGGCAGTCGGCGCACTCGGAGTTCTGGTTCTGCGAGGCGTACTGGCCGGAGTTCCGCCGGACCGACTTCCTGCGCGCCCTGCGCGACTACGCGCTGCGGCACCGCCGGTTCGGGTCCTGAGGGTCGCGGCGGCCGATTGAGGGCTCGGGCTGCCTGAGGGCCCGGCCGCCTGAGGAGCCGGAACCCGGTGGGCCGAAGCCCCTCGCGCGAAGAACCCCGCACCCGAAGAACCCGAAGCCGGGCACCCCGCCACGCCGAAAGGCGGCACCCCCGGTGGGGAGTGCCGCCTTTCGAGACTTCAACGCTGGCCGGTTGGCCGACGAATCACTCGCCGTCGTTGCCGTCGTTGTCGTCGTTGTCGCTGTTGAGGCAGAGGTTCTCGTCGTTCTGCGACAGGATCGGGACCGCGATCACGTTGGCCTCGACCTCGCAGACGTTGAGGCCCTGGAGCAGGTCGGAGTCGTTGCCGAAGTTCAGCAGACCGAACTGGTCGGCGACCTCGCCCTCCTCGCCCTCGGCGTAGTAGGAGTTCAGCTCACCGATCGCGGTGCTGCTGCCCCAACCGTCGTGGCCGTGGCCGGGGGCCGCGAAGGCCGGAGAGCCCAGCATCACGAGGCCAGCAGCGGCCATGGCGATGACGCCTGCCTTCTTCAACATGTGGAACACACTCCTCTGGTGGGATTTGTGGTGACCCCCGTAATCCCTGTCGAGCATTCCGGGGAATCTGGCGGCTCAGGCTGTGATGCCCTCGCATCGGTAATTTACCCAACTGCGGCGCTGATGCCAGTCCGTCAACACCATCGTGTGAACTATTTTTTGGTCAGTTTGTTGGCTATGTCGCCCCGGGTAAGAACCACGCCCTTCGGGGACGGCACTATTCCACGGCAACGCATTTCCCGACCGTGCTACCCACTAACGGGTGACTAAAGCGGGCGTTCCGCACGCTCCGTATTGGGAGAAATCGATAATGCCTGGTCGCGGCCTCGGAGGGCGGCGCCGCTGCCCGACAAGGGTGAGTCCAGGGTGGTGAGAGAGCGGGGTGAGTTCCGATCACGCGCCTCCGGGGAAGGCGGGTATCGCGTGACGGCAATCACGGTTTCACCTGAATACCGAGTGGGTGAAAGGTCGAACCGGAGAAACCCCCGCACCGAAGCGAAGGGGTCCGGGAACGCGAAAGGGGCGGTGGTCCGCATCGCGGACCACCGCCCCGGCTACGACACCAGCGGAACGGATCAGCCGTTGTTGTCGTTGTCGTCGTTGTCGGTGTTGATGCAGGAGCTCTCGTCGTTCTGCGACGCGATCGGGATGCCGATCACGTTGATCTCGATCTGGCAGAGGTTGATGTTGCTCGCCAGGTCGGAGTCGTTGCCGAAGTTGATGAGGCCGAACTGGTCGGCGACCTCGTCGCCCTCACCCTCGGCGTAGTAGGAGTTGAGCTCACCGATCGCGGTCTGGTTGCCCCAGCCCATGCTGTGCTCGTACGGCTCGCCGGCCAGTGCGAACGCGGGCGACCCGAGCATCATGAGGCCGGCCGCGACCGCGGCGACGGTGCTTGTCTTCTTCAGCACTTCGCTCTCCTGTATCCGTGGGTTTCCCCGGTGGTCCGCTGTCGCCGAATCGCGCGTGCGGGTTCGTCGCGGGCAAACTATCGAATTCGGGGCCCCGGCCGGATGTCTCTAACACCATTGTGTGATGGCCTCCGGGGCACTTGTCCCCCGGAGGAGTGTTCTTTTCACGCACGATTCGCGTCGTCCCCGAGCCCTGTGGTAAATCGGGCGGCCATCTCGTATCGTCTCCAGGCCGTGGACGGCGACTCGATCGTGCGGGAGTACCTGCTGCTGGGGCTGCGGCTCGGCAGGCTGGCGCCCGGCCTGGTGGACTCCTTCACCGGTGACCGCGCGCTGCGCCGCCGGGTCGACGACGAACCGCGCCCGCACCCGGCCAACCTGGCCGACCGCGCCGCGGTGCTGCGCCGCGAGCTGGCCCGGGTCGACGACCTGGAACCGGAGCGCCGCCGCTTCCTGGACGCCCACCTGACGGCCGTCGAGACCACCGCGCGCAAGCTCGCCGGGGTGCGGGTCGGCTTCGTGGACGAGGTCCGGGCCTACTTCCAGGTCGACATCGCGCCCGGCCACCCCGACACCTACCGCCGCGCCCACGCGGAGCTGGACGAGCTGCTGCCCGGCGACGGCTCCCTGACCGCGCGGCTGGCCGACCACCGCGCGCTGGACGAGGTGCCGCCCCGCCTGCTGGCCCCCGCCGTGCACGCCCTGTCCAGCGCGCTGCGCGACCGCGTCCGCGAGCGGTACGAGCTGCCGGCGGAGGAGGTGGTGGAGTACGAGGTCGTCACCGACAAGCCGTGGAGCGGCTTCAACTACTACCTGGGCGGCTTCCGCTCGCGGGTGGCGGTCAACGCCGACCTCGGCCACCGCGTGTCGAACCTGCCGCACCTGGTCGCCCACGAGTCCTACCCCGGCCACCACACCGAGCACTGCCGCAAGGAGGTCGGCCTGGTCGGCAAGCGCGGCCACGCCGAGCAGGCGCTGTTCCTGATCAACACCCCGCAGTGCCTGATGGCCGAGGGCATGGCCGAGCTGGGCCTGCACGCCGTGGTGGGCCGGGGCTGGGGCCGCTGGACCGAGGAGATCATGGCCGACCTGGGCGTGCGGGTCGACGGCGAGCTGGTCGAGCGCGTCGAGGGCGCGCTGGCGGGGCTGCTCACCGTGCGCCAGGACGCCGCGCTGATGCTGCACGACCGGCGCGCCCACCCGGACGACGTGGTCGACTTCCTGCGCCGCTGGCTGCTGGTGCCCGAGCGGCGGGCGCGGCACATGCTGCGCTTCCTGGCCGACCCGCTGTGGCGCGCCTACACCACCACCTACGTCGAGGGCGTGCGGCTGATCCGGGCGTGGTTGGACCTTCGGTCACCGTCCGACACGCTGAGTGACCGCTACCTGAGGCTGCTGGACGAACCGCTGATGCCGCGCACCCTCCAGCGGGAGGTCGAGGCGGGTGTGCCCCGGCTGCCCCGTGACTGAGCGCGACCCCGCCCCCGGCGTCCGGCGCAACGCCCCTGAGCTGCGCGGACGAGGCGGTGTTGCGCCGAGGTGACGCCCCCGCTCGGGCAGGCGCACCCCCGGTGGGCGTCTTTCGCGGGTTTTGCCGCCAGGTGACGAATCGGCGAATCACCTGTGTGGCTGCCTGCATAAGAGGGACCGGCGGAGGTAACTTCCGGTTGGCGGGACGCGTCCACTGCGGACCGCGCAGGGAGGCCCTGATCGTGGCTGTTGTGGAATCGCCGGCCAGACCGGCGACGACGAGCGCGAGGGGGCCGGCACCCGGCCTTCGTGGCCGGTGCGCCTGAGTGAGTGAGGCGGACCGGTCGATCGGGGTGGTTGCCTGGCCCAGCGAGGAGCGGATGCGGGTGCCGCGTTCGCGAGGAGTTGCCGTGAACGCACGACGACCCGCGAGCCGTTCCTCAGGCTCATCGCGCAGCACGTCCCGGCGCCGGGGTGCGCCCTCGGTTCACACGTACGTGGTGGACACCTCCGTGCTGCTCTCCGACCCCCTGGCCACCACGCGGTTCGCGGAGCACGAGGTCGTGCTGCCGCTCGTGGTGATCAGCGAGCTGGAGGGCAAGCGGCACCACCCCGAACTGGGCTGGTTCGCCCGGGAGGCGCTGCGCCTGCTCGACGACCTCCGGCTCAAGCACGGCAGGCTGGACAACCCGGTGCCCATCGGCGACCTCGGGGGCACCCTGCGCGTCGAGCTCAACCACTCCGACCCGGAGGTGCTGCCCGCGGGTTTCCGCACGGACTCCAACGACGCCCGGATCCTGGCCTGCGCGCTCAACCTCGCGGCCGAGGGCAACGCCGTCACGCTGGTCACCAAGGACATGCCGCTGCGCGTCAAGGCCGGTGCCGTCGGCCTCGCCGCCGACGAGTACCGGGCGCAGGACGTCGCGCTGTCGGGCTACTCGGGCATGTCCGACCTGGACGTCGACCAGGCGGTGGTGGACGCCCTGTACCGCGAGGGCTCGGTCGACCCGGTGCCGTTCGACCTCGCGCACGTGGCCGAGCTGCCGTGCCACAGCGGGCTGCGGCTGCTCGCGGGCACGTCGAGCGCGCTGGGCCGGGTCACCCCGGACAAGCGGGTCAGGCTGGTGCGCGGCGACCGCGAGGCGTTCGGCCTGCACGGCCGCTCCGCCGAGCAGCGCGTGGCGCTGGACCTGCTGCTGGACACCGAGGTCGGCATCGTCTCGCTGGGCGGGCGGGCCGGCACCGGCAAGTCGGCGCTCGCGCTGTGCGCGGGCCTGGAGGCGGTCATGGAGCGCCGCCAGCACCGCAAGGTCGTGGTCTTCCGCCCGCTGTACGCGGTGGGCGGGCAGGAGCTGGGCTACCTGCCCGGTTCGGAGACCGAGAAGATGCAGCCGTGGGCGCAGGCGGTGTTCGACACCCTCGGCGCGCTGGTGAGCCAGGACGTGCTGGAGGAGGTCATGGACCGCGGCATGCTGGAGGTGCTGCCGCTGACCCACATCCGCGGCCGGTCGCTGCACGACTCGTTCGTGATCGTGGACGAGGCGCAGTCGCTGGAGCGCAACGTGCTGCTGACCGTGCTGTCGCGGTTGGGCGCCAACTCGCGGGTGGTGCTCACCCACGACGTGGCGCAGCGCGACAACCTGCGGGTCGGGCGGCACGACGGCGTGCTGGCGGTGATCGAGAAGCTGAAGGGCCACCCGCTGTTCGCGCACGTCACGCTGACCAGGTCGGAGCGCTCGCCGATCGCGGCGCTGGTGACCGAGATGCTGGAGGACTACACCCTCTGACGCGCCGGTGACCGGGGGAGGGGCCCGCCCGCGCGGGCCCCTCCGCCCCGCGCGGGCGGACCACCGGACCCGCCTAGCGGCTCACCACCCCGAGGGCAGCGGCCGGCCCTCGGCGAACCCGGCCGCGCTCTGCACGCCCAGGGTGGCCCGCTCGTGGAACTCCTCCAGGGTCTGCGCGCCCGCGTACGTGCAGGCCGAGCGGACGCCCGCGGTGATCGAGTCGAGCAGGTCCTCCACGCCGGGCCGCAGCGGGTCCAGCCGCATCCGCGAGGTGGAGATGCCCTCCTCGAACAGGCCCTTGCGCGCCCGGTCGAACGCGTTGTCGGTGCGCGTGCGGGCGCTGACGGCCCGCTTGGAGGCCATGCCGAAGGACTCCTTGTAGAGCCGGCCCTGCTCGTCGCGCTGGAGGTCGCCGGGCGACTCGTAGGTGCCCGCGAACCAGGAGCCGACCATCACGTTGGCGGCGCCCGCGGCCAGGGCCAGGGCCACGTCGCGCGGGTGCCGGACGCCGCCGTCGGCCCACACGTGCCTGCCGAGCCGGCGGGCCTCCGCGGCGCACTCGGCGACGGCCGAGAACTGCGGGCGGCCCACGCCGGTCATCATCCGGGTGGTGCACATGGCGCCGGGGCCGACGCCGACCTTGACGATGTCCGCGCCCGCCTCGACCAGGTCGCGGACGCCCTCGGCGGTGACCACGTTGCCCGCGACCACCGGCACGGCCGGCCCGGCCTCGCGGACGGCCTTGAGCGCGGCGAGCATCTTCTCCTGGTGGCCGTGCGCGGTGTCCACCACCAGCGCGTCCACCCCGGCCGCCAGCAGCTCCCCGGCCTTGGCGGTGACGTCGCCGTTCACGCCGATCGCGGCGACCACCCGGAGCCGGCCCGCGCCGTCCAGGGCGGGTTGGTAGACGTCGGCGCGCAGCGCGCCCAGGGCGGTCAGCACGCCGCGCAGCCGGCCCTGGTCGTCCACGCCCAGCGCGACGCGGGTGCCGCCGGTCAGCGCGTCGAACACCCCGCGCGGGGCGGTGTCCATCGGCAGGGTGGTGAGGCGCTCGTCGGCCACGTCGCGCAGGCGGGTGAAGCGGTCCACGCCGGCGCACGCGGCCTCGTCGACCACGCCCACCGGCCGACCGTCGCCGTCGACCACGACGACCGCGTTGTGGGCCCGCTTGTGCAGCAGGTTCAGCGCGTCCGCCACCGAGTCGCCGGGGGCCAGCGTCAGCGGGGTGTCCCACACCGGGTGGCGCTCCTTGACCCACCCGACGATCTCGGCCACCGCCTCGGGCGCCACGTCCTGCGGCAGCACCACCAGGCCGCCGCGCCGGGCCACCGTCTCGGCCATCCGCCGCCCGGCCACCGCGGTCATGTTGGCGACCACGACGGGGATGGTGGCGCCCGTGCCGTCGGCGGTCGACAGGTCGACGCCGAACCGCGAGTCCACGGCCGAGCGGCCGGGCACGAGGAACACGTCGTCGTAGGTCAGGTCGTAGCTGGGCCGATGCCCTTCGATGAATCGCACGAGAACCTGACGATACCCCTCCGGGGCCCGTCCGTCCTGGTCGCGCGCCGAGTTCACGGGGTCGCGGCGCCACCTCCCGCCGGACCGGCGCCGGGCAGCAGGGCCCGCACGGCGTCGAGGGTGTCGGCCCCGGCCGGCTCCCTGTCCGGCCGGTAGCGGACCACGCGGGCGAACCGCAGCGCCACGCCGCCCGGGTAGCGGGGGCTGACCTGCGCGCCGTCCAGCTCGATCTCGACGACCAGCTCGGGGCGCACGGTGACCACGCCGTCCTCGTCCGAGGTCGAGCGGGCCAGGAGTTCGCGGGTCTGCCAGGCCAGCAGCTCGTCGGTCAGGCCCTTGAACGTCTTGCCGACCATGACCGGCGGGCCGCCGTCGGGGTCGCGGGCGCCCAGGTGCAGGTTCGACAGCAGGCCCCGGCGCCTGCCGCCGCCCCACTCGACGCCGATCACCACCAGGTCGAGGGTGTGGACCGGCTTCACCTTCTGCCAGGCCCGGCCGCGGCGGCCGGCGGCGTAGACCGAGTCCAGGGCCTTGACCACCACGCCCTCGTTGCCCGCGGCCAGCGCCTCGTCGAGCACGGCGGCGGCCTGGTCGGCGGTGGGCCGCACCCGGCCGGGGATGACGTGGTCGCCGGCGACCCGCCGCAGCGCGTCCAGCCGGTGGCGCAGCGGCTCGTCGAGCAGGTCGCGGCCGTCGAGGTGCAGGCAGTCGAAGAAGAACGGGCTGAGCAGCAGGTCCCTGGTGCTCCCGGCCGACCCGCGCCGCCCGGCCGCGGCGTCCAGCAGGGCGCCGAAGCGGCTCATCGTCTCCTGGAACGGGCGGGGCCTGCCGTCGTCGGTGAGGGCCAGCGTCTCGCCGTCCAGGACCACCGAGTCGCACGGCAGGCCGCGGACCAGGTCGACCAGCTCGGGGACGGTCGAGGTGACCTCGCGCAGCGTGCGGGTGAAGACGCGGACCACGTCGCCGTCCCGGTGCACCTGGATGCGCGCGCCGTCGAGCTTGTGCTCCACCGCGGTCTCGCCCAGCTCGGCCAGGGCCTCCGGCAGCGACTCGGCGGGGGAGGCGAGCATCGGCCGGACCGGGCGGCCCACCTCCAGCCGGAACGCCGCCAGCGCGGCCTCGCCCGCCAGCGCGGCCACGGCGGTGGCGGGCAGGCTGCCGGAGAGCATGAACGCCCGCCGCACCACCTCGCCGGGCACCTCGGCGGCCTGGGCGATCGCGTCCAGCATCACCCCTTCGAGGGCGCCCTGCCGCAGCTCGCCGGTGAGCAGGCGCTTGAGGAAGTCCTGCTCGGCGGCGGTGGCGCGGGAGAACAGCGCGCGCAGCGCCTCGACCCGCCGCGCCGCCGAGCCCTTGCCGCCGAGGGCGGCGTAGTCCCCCAGCGCCCCGTCGACGTCGGACACGGTGAGCGAGGGTTCGGCGGCGGGCGGCACGTCGAGGTCGAGCACCGTCCGCCAGCCCGCCCCGATGCGCCCCTGGCTGGGCACGCCCACCAGGAACGACACCACGGCGGGCGTGCCCGTCCGGCGGACCAGGTCGGCCAGCGCCCCGACCTTGGCCAGGCGGGAGCGCGTCGCCCCGACGGCGGCGGACGTCTCGACCACTTCGGTGAACAGCACGCCCACCATGGTGCACCGGACCACCGACAGGGGCTGATCAAGCGCGGGGACCGGGGGTGCCGAACCGCGAACCCGGCGGGTCTGAGCGTTGAACTCGGTGGTCCTGGACGTACGACACGGTGGTCCTGGACGTACGACTCGCGGGGTCTGGACGTACGACTCGCGCGGGTCAGGGGTGGCCGGTGGCCATGCGGAGGACGTCCAGGGCCTCGTCCAGCTGGGTCTCGGTGAGCTTCGCGGGGACGTGGCCGCGCTCCAGGACCACCTCGCGGATGGTCTTGCGCTCCTGGAGCGACTGCTTGGCGATCGACGCCGCCTCCTCGTAGCCCAGGTAGCGGTTCAGCGGGGTGACGATGGAGGGGGAGGACTCGGCGTACTCGCGCATCCGCTCCACCTGCGGCTCGGCGCCGGTCAGCACCTTGTCGGCCAGCAGGCGGGCGACGGCGGCCAGCAGGCGGGACGACTCCAGCACGTTGCGGGCGATCACCGGCAGCATCACGTTGAGCTGGAAGTTGCCCTGCGAGCCCGCGAACGCCACCGCCGCGTCGTTGCCGATGACCTGGGCGACGACCATCATCGCCGCCTCGGGGACCACCGGGTTGACCTTGCCCGGCATGATCGACGAGCCCGGCTGGAGGTCCGGCAGGGCCAGCTCGCCCAGGCCGGTGCGGGGGCCGGAGCCCAGCCAGCGCAGGTCGTTGGCGATCTTGTAGAGGCCCACGGCCGTCGCCCGGAGCTGGCCGGAGACCTCGACCACGCCGTCCTGGGTGGCCTGGGCCTCGAAGTGGTCGCGCGCCTCGGTCAGCGGCAGGCCGGTGGTCGCCGCCAGCTCCGCCGAGACGGCCGCGCCGAAGCCCGCCGGCGCGTTGAGACCGCTGCCCACGGCCGTGCCGCCGATCGGCAGCTCCGCCAGGCGGGGCAGGGACGAGGTCAGCCGCTCGACGCCGTGGCGCACCTGGGTGGCCCACGCGCCCACCTCCTGGCCCAGGGTGACCGGCACGGCGTCCATCAGGTGCGTGCGACCCGACTTGACCAGCGAGGTCCAGTCCGCGGCGCGGGCCTCCAGGACGCCCGCCAGGTGCTCCAGCGCCGGGATCACCTCGCGCGCCACGGCCTCGGTCGCGGCCACCCGCAGGGTCGTCGGGAACGTGTCGTTGGACGACTGGGAGGCGTTGACGTGGTCGTTCGGGTGCACGTCCCGGCCCAGCGCCCGGCTCGCCAGGGTGGCGATCACCTCGTTGGCGTTCATGTTCGACGAGGTGCCCGACCCGGTCTGGAACACGTCCACCGGGAAGTGCGCGTCGTGCCGGCCGCCGGCGACCTCGTCGGCGGCGGCCGCGATGGCGCCCGCCACTTCGGGTTCCAGCACCCCCAGCCGCTCGTTCACCCGCGCCGCGGCCGCCTTCAGCAGGCCCAGCGCCCGGATCTGCGCGCGCTCCAGACCCCGTCCGGAGATCGGGAAGTTCTCCACCGCGCGCTGCGTCTGCGCACGCCACAGCGCGTCGACCGGCACCCGGACCTCGCCCATGGTGTCGTGCTCGACGCGGTACTCCTGTTCGCCCATGACACCGAGTTTGGACCGCCTTGCCTAACTGGGCACGGTGGCGCGGAACACCTATGGTCCTCGTCATGGACCTTGAGGTCGACCTGCTCATCGTGGGCGCGGGCCCCACGGGGTTGTTCGCCGCCTACTACGCGGGTTTCCGGGACCTGTCCGTCGCGCTGGTCGACGCGCTGCCCGAGGCGGGTGGTCAGGTCACCGCGATGTACCCGGAGAAGATGATCTTCGACGTGGCCGGGTTCCCGGCCGTGCGCGGGCGCGAGCTGGTCGACGGGCTGGTGCGGCAGGCCGACCAGTGGAAGCCGACCTACCTGCTCGGCCGCCAGGCCCGCACGCTGTCCACTGTGGACGACCGGCTGCACGTCGGCCTGGCCGACGGCGCGGTGGTGAAGGCGGGCGCGGTGCTGGTGACGGCCGGCATGGGGGAGTTCACGCCGCGGCCGCTGCCCGCCGGGGACGGCTGGCTGGGCCGGGGCGTGGTCCACTTCGTACCCGCGCTCGCCGCGCACACCGGTCAGCACGTGGTGGTCGTCGGCGGCGGCGACTCGGCGTTCGACTGGGCGCTGGCCCTGGCCCCGATCGCGGCGAGCGTCACCGTGGTGCACCGCCGCGCCACCTTCCGCGCCCACCCGCCGACCGTGCGGCAGGTGCGCGACCTGGGCGTGCCGGTCGTCACCGACGCCGAGGTGCTGGAGCTGCGCGGCGACCCGGAGCTGGCCGAGGTGGAGCTGGGCCTCAAGGGCGGCGGGCGCGCGGTGCTGCCCGCGCAGGCGGTGGTGGCCGCGCTGGGCTTCACCGCCGACCTCGGGCCGATCGAGTCGTGGGGCCTGGAGCTGGACCACCGGGCGGTCGTGGTGGACACCACCATGCGCACCGCCCGCGACCGCGTCTACGCGGCGGGCGACGTCGCCCAGTACCCCGGCAAGGTCAAGCTGATCGCCACCGGCTTCGGCGAGGCCGCCACCGCGGTCAACAACATCGCCGTGCTGCTCAAGCCGGGGGCGCACCTGTTCCCCGGCCACTCCAGCAACGCGGGCTGAGCGGGTCCCCCGCCCCCGGGCGGGGACGGGGGACCACGGGGACGGTCAGGCCACCACCTGCACCTGCTCGCCCGGGAAGAGGTTGTCGTAGAACGTCACCGAATCCCGCGGGCCCAGCCGCACGCAGCCGTGGGACTGCGACGCGGTGTCGCCCTGGTGGAACGCGATGCCGGTGGTGGTGAAGTACACCGAGTTGGGCATCGGTCCGTTGTAGGGCACGCTCCAGTCGTTCTTCACCTTGCGCAGCACCGGGTACGTGCCGACCGGGGTCTCGTACCCCGGCATCCCGTGGGACGCCGGGACGGGACCGTAACTCGCGCTGCCGTTGTAGATCAGCCACGCCTGGTTGGTGGACAACTTCACGCACGCCCCGTTCGGGATCGAGCACGGCGTGCCGGTGGCGGCGGTGGCGGGGACCGCGAGGCCGAAGGACAAGGCCGCCGCGGCCGCCGCAACCGTTGCAGTACCGAGCGTCTTCTTCATCTCGAATCACCCCTCGCCCTTCGGCTACCCCGGGGTAGGTGTGACCCAAACCGCTCACATTTTCAGGCCGTCACCCGGACCCGCGCCCCGACCTGGAGGGTCTCGAAGCACTTCGCGGCGGCCTCGCGCGACAGGTGGACGCACCGTGCGACTGCTCGACCAGGCTGCCTCGTGGAACGCGATGCCGTTGCCCACGAAGCAGATGGAGAACGG
Organism: Saccharothrix lopnurensis; assembly: GCF_042658445.1. Classification (NCBI taxonomy): domain Bacteria; kingdom Bacillati; phylum Actinomycetota; class Actinomycetes; order Pseudonocardiales; family Pseudonocardiaceae; genus Saccharothrix; species Saccharothrix lopnurensis. The sequence goes on from NZ_JBHSQO010000066.1 coordinate 27,343, forward strand.
CATGGGCGCGTTGTAGGGGCGGCTCCAGTCGCGGACGGCGCCGCCGAGTCCGAAGTGGACGGAGCGGCGGTCCGGGCGGCGATCGGCCCGCCCGGTGACGAACCGGGAAGGGCCGCCCCACCCGGAGGTGGGACGGCCCTCGAACGCCGGTGCGGGGAGCGGTCAGACCGTGCCCGCGTACTGGCTGATCCACGAGCGGAACGCCGGCACGTCCATGTAGATCGACGGGCCGGTGGCGCAGGTGGAGCTGTTGTTGCCCGCGCGGCTGGTGGCGCCGATCAGCTGCCACGCGCCGCCCACCGACTTGATCTGCGGACCGCCCGAGTCGCCGTAGCAGGCGCCCGCCCGGCCACCGGGGTTGTTCGTGCAGATCTCGTACGAGCCGTAGATGCCCGAGCAGCTGCCGTCCGAGACGATCGAGGTGTTCAGCTCCTGGAGCGTCACCGGCGCGCCGCAGCCGCCGGCGGGGGCGCAGGTCTGGCCCCAGCCGATGATGCGGGTGGCGGTGCCGGTCGCGCCCGAGGACGAGGCCACCGAGATCGGCGCCTGGCTCACCGAGGTGGACAGGCGCACCAGCGCGATGTCGTAGCTGGAGTGGACGACGACCTGGGCGCCGGTCGCGACCGTGCCGCCGCTGGTGCGGTTGGTCGTGCCGATGCGGGCCCGGATCGACGACGCCGAGCGGCCCTGCACGCAGTGCTTGGCCGTGACCACCCAGTTGGCCTTGATCAGCGAGCCGCCGCAGAAGTGGCTACCCGAGGTGCTCTGCAGGGACACCATGAACGAGTAGGTCTGCGTGGCGTTGCCGCCGCCCACGATGAACGGGGTGACCTCGCCGTCCGCCGCCGGGGCCGCCGCCGCCCCGGCCGCGCCCGCGAGAGCCGCGCCGATCGCCACCGCGAAAGCGGTGAACAGGGTACGAACCTTCATCGTTTCCTCTCCGTACCCGGCGCAGGGTTGCCGGGCACGAATCGGAAACTAGGGATGAACGCTGCGTGATCAACACAGCCGATCGGCCGGTAACGCGGATTGACAGTTGACAACCGGTCCCGGCGGCGCCGGGGTCACGGCAGCGGGGGCAGGGCCCCCTGGTCGCCCGCGGGGACGTCGAAGTCCACCGAGGCGTACTCGCGGAGCTTGTCCATCCGGTGGAACCCGTCGATCATGCGCACCGTGCCGGACTTCGAGCGCATCACGATCGACTGCGTGGTGCAGCCGCCCGCCCGGTAGCGCACGCCGCGCACCAGGTCGCCGTCCGTGACGCCGGTCGCGCAGAAGAACACGTTGTCGCCGCTCACCAGGTCGTCGGTGGTCAGCACCCGGTCGAGGTCGTGCCCGGCGGCCAGCGCCCGCTCCCGCTCCTCGTCGTCCTTCGGCCACAGCCTGCCCTGGATCGAGCCGCCCACGCACTTCAGCGCCGCCGCCGCGATGATGCCCTCGGGCGTGCCGCCGATGCCCACCAGCAGGTCGATGCCGGTGTTCGGGCGGGCCGCCGCGATCGCGCCCGCCACGTCGCCGTCGGAGATGAACTGGATGCGGGCGCCCGCCGCGCGCACGTCCCGCACGATCGACTCGTGCCGAGGCCGGTCCAGGATGCACACCACCACGTCGGAGACGTCGCCGTGCTTGGCCTTGGCGACCCGCCGGATGTTCTCCCCGATCGGGGCGGTGATGTCGATGACGTCCGCCGCCTCCGGCCCGGTGGCCAGCTTCTCCATGTAGAACACCGCGGACGGGTCGAACATCGCGCCGCGCTCGGCCACCGCGAGCACCGCCAGCGCGTTCGGCATCCCCTTGGCCATCAGCGTGGTGCCGTCGATCGGGTCCACGGCCACGTCGCACTCCGGCCCGTTGCCGTCGCCGACCTCCTCGCCGTTGAACAGCATGGGCGCCTCGTCCTTCTCGCCCTCGCCGATCACCACCACGCCCCGCATCGAGACCGTCCCGATGAGCTTGCGCATGGCGTCCACGGCCGCGCCGTCGCCGCCGTTCTTGTCGCCCCGGCCGACCCAGCGCCCGGCGGCCATCGCGGCCGCCTCGGTCACCCGGACGAGCTCCAGCGCGAGGTTCCGCTCGGGTGCTTCGCGACGACGCTCGGACGGGCTGCTGGTCATGTGGCGCTCCCTCGTGAGGCTGCCGGACTGGTTCGTCGACCGGGTGGACCGCGGAGGTCGATTACCGGTCGGTAGACCAATCCTCGCACGTGGTCACGTCCCGGCCACGTCCTCCTCGGTCACACCCAGCGCTTGATCGATCCGCTCGCGGGCGCCCGCGAGCAGCCGCTCGCAGGTCTTGGCCAGCGCCTCGCCCCGCTCCCACAGCCGCAGCGACTCGTCCAGCGACAGGCCGCCGGCCTCCAGCCTGCGGACCACCTCCACCAGGTCGTCCCTGGCCTGCTCGTAGCCCAGTTCCTCGACGGCCGGCGCACCGGCTGAGGGCTCGTTCACGTGACCGACTTCCCCACTCTGCTCCGTACGTGGGCCACGACCGAGGCCACCGCCTGGTCGTAGCCGATGAACGCCTCGGCGAACTCCGCGCCGTCGCCCTCGCGGACCGCGTCGTCGATGCGGTGCGCGGCGGCGGCGACGCGCGTGCGGTGCACCGAGCCGCGGCCCAGCCACCACCGCACCCCGGCGTAGCCGGAGGTCGCCTCGGACAGCTCGTGCAGGCGCTCCACCAGCGCCGCCCGACCGGACGCGCAGCCCGCCACCAGCGCCAGCCAGCAGTCGGCCGCGGCCCGGTCGGCTAACTCCGCCCGGTCGCGCACGGTGCGCGCGCCCTCGTCGTCGACCGCGGCGGCCATCGTCAAGGGCAGGAACGTGGGCTCACGTGCCGGGTTCGGCACCACCGCCTCCTTCCTCCGACCGGTGGCCGTGCTCGTCGCCGGCCGCCGGGCGGCCGTTGTCGCCGGTGGCCGCCTGATCGCGGTCCCCGCCGCCGGCCGGTGGGTGGCCGCCCTCGCGGGTGGCTCCCGGGCGGCCGTCCCGGTCGGCGGCTGCCGGGGAGCCACCCCCGCCGGTGCCCGCCCGATCGCCGTCCCCGCCGCCGATCGCGACCACGTGCACGGTCCCGTCGGCCACGCGCACCCGCAGGAAGGCGCCCGGGGGCGCCTGGGAGGTCGACCGGAGCACCCCGCCCACCTCGCCCCCCGGTGTGACGAGCTGCACCACCGCGTACCCCCGGGCCAGCGTGGCGGCGGGCCCGAGGGTCGTCAAGCGGGCCCGCGTGGCGGTCAGCCCCGTCACCTCCGAGTCGAGCCGGTTGCGCACCGCGCGCCGGGCCCGCTCCCGCAGCCGGTCCACGTCCTCGGCTCGCCGGTCCAGCGGGCCGTGCGGGTCGGCCAGCACCGGCCTGGTGCGCAGCGACGCCAGCAGCCGGTGCTCGCGGTCCACCCAGCCGTGCAAGGCGCGGCGGCCCCGGTCGCGCAGCTGGCGGACCCGCTGGGTCTCCTCCGCCACGTCCGGCACCACCCGCTTGCCCGCGTCGGTGGGCGTGGAGCAGCGCACGTCCGCGACGTGGTCCACCAGCGGCGAGTCCGGCTCGTGCCCGATCGCCGACAGCACCGGCGTGCGGCAGGCCGCCACCGCCCGGCACAGCGCCTCGTCCGAGAACGGCAGCAGGTCCTCGACGCTGCCGCCGCCGCGCGCCAGCACGATGACGTCCACTTCGGGGTCCTGGTCCAGTGTCGACAGTGCGGTGAGGATCTGCGGCACGGCCGACACGCCCTGCACGGCCACGTTCACCACCCGGAACCGCGCGCCCGGCCACCGGGCCTGCGCGTTGGTCAGCACGTCCCGCTCCGCGGCCGACGCACGCCCGGTGACGAGGCCGATCTTGTTGGGCAGGAACGGGGGCCTGCGCTTGCGCCGCGGGTCGAACAGCCCCTCCGCGGCCAGCAGCTTCTTCACCCGCTCGATCCGGGCCAGCAGCTCGCCGATGCCGACCTGGCGGATCTCGTCCACGCGCAGGCTGAACGTGCCGCGGTTGGGGTAGAAGTGCGGTTTGCCGTGCACCACCACGCGGCTGCCCTCGGTCAGCTGGAGCTCGCGCACCACGCCGACGGGCGCGGTGAGCTGCATCGACATGTCCGCCGAGGGGTCACGCAGGGTGAGGAACGCGGTCGACGTGCCGGGCCGGGCGCTCAGCTGGGTGACCTGGCCCTCCACCCACACGTCGCCGAGGCGGTTGATCCAGTCGAAGATCTTGCGCGCGACCGTCCGCACCGGCCACGGGTTCTCCGGACTGGACCTCTCCTCAGCCACCGGACCCCAGGTTCGCGATGCGGCGCGTCAGCATCCCGGTGAACTCGGGGCGCGCGGCGTGCGTGCGCTCGTGGGCGAGCAGCTGCTCCAGGTCCGGCGCGGACAGCGTGCGCAGCCGCGCCCGCAGCTGCGGCAGCGTCAGCTCGTCGTAGTCCGGCAGCACCGCGGGCGGTTCGGCGGCCAGGGCCCGTTCCTCCTGGGCCCGTTCCTCCTGGGCCCACGGGTCCTCGGCGCCCGGACCCCCGTCGTCGGTGTCCGGCCCGGCGTCCAGCCCGGCGTCCGGCACCACGCCCGGGTCCGGCACCACGACCGGGTCCGGGACCGCGACCGGGGCCCGGTCCACGTCGACGTCCGTGGCCGCGGTCCCGTCCTCGTCGAAGGTCGCCCACTCGGGCTCCTGGTCGGCCGGCCGCAGCACCGACAGCACGTCGTCGCCCTTGATTGCGAGCTCGGTCACCCGCTGCTGGACCCGCATGGACAGCTGGAGAGCCTCGCTGACGACGGTCACCGGCAGACCCACGAGCTGGTGCGGCAGCTTGCGGGCCTGCTCGACGGCGGTGACCGCGAGTCCCGCGGCGAGGCGGACGGGCAGCGGCAGTGGCTTCATGGCTACAGCCTGCCGCAGTCGGCCGCCCGATGCCTACACGTGGCACGCCGTACCCTGGGGACATGGACAAGCGAGTGCTCCTGGCGAAGCCGCGCGGCTACTGCGCCGGCGTGGACCGTGCCGTGGTGACCGTGGAGAAGGCGCTGGAGCAGTACGGCGCGCCGGTCTACGTGCGCAAGGAGATCGTCCACAACAAGCACGTCGTCGAGACGCTGTCCGACCGGGGCGCGATCTTCGTCGACGAGACCGACGAGGTGCCCGAGGGCGCCCTGGTCGTGTTCTCCGCGCACGGCGTGTCGCCCGCCGTGCACCAGGAGGCGGCCTCGCGCTCGCTGCGCACCATCGACGCCACGTGCCCGCTGGTGACCAAGGTCCACAACGAGGCCAAGCGCTTCGCCCGCGACGACTACGACATCCTGCTCATCGGCCACGAGGGGCACGAGGAGGTCGAGGGCACGCAGGGCGAGGCCCCCGAGCACATCCAGCTCGTCGACACCGCCGAGGACGTCGGCAAGGTCGAGGTGCGCGATCCGTCCAAGGTGGTCTGGTTGTCCCAGACCACGCTGTCGGTCGACGAGACGATGGTGCGGGTGCGGCAGCTCAAGGAGCGGTTCCCGGACCTCCAGGAGCCGCCGTCGGACGACATCTGCTACGCCACGTCCAACCGGCAGACCGCGGTGAAGACCATGGCGCCGGAGTGCGACCTGGTGCTGGTGGTCGGGTCGAGGAACTCGTCCAACTCGGTGCGGCTGGTGGAGGTGGCGCTCCAGGCGGGCGCGCGGGCCTCCTACCTGATCGACTACGCCCGCGAGGTCGACGAGGCGTGGCTGGAGGGCGTGACCACGGTCGGCGTGACCTCGGGCGCGTCGGTGCCGGACATCCTGGTGATGGACCTGCTCAAGCACCTCGCGGAGCGGGGCTACGGGCAGGTGGAGGAGATCACCACGGCGAACGAGAAGATCGCCTTCGCGCTGCCCCGCGAGCTGCGCAAGGACATGGTGCGCTGACGGGCGCCCGGGGCCGGCCGGCTCCGGCCGGCCGGCCCCGGGCGACCCCGATCAGCCCCGGTCGTAGCGGTGGTCCGGCGGGCTCGGCGGCCAGGCCACCCCGTCGTCCTTGTACCAGATCCGCTCGCACTCGCCCCGCTCGCCGCACTTCTTCGCCCGCTCGCGCCACCCGGCCATGGCCAGCAGCCCGGCCTTGTCGCCGCGCGTGAGCACGTCGTTCCAGCTGGACACCAGGTTCGAGGTCCGCGGGCCCATGAGCGTGGGCTCACCGTGGAACTCCTCGCGGTAGTGGTTGAGCCCCATCATGTGCGCCAGTTCGTGCATGACCTTCAACGCGATGTCGTAGCGGGCCTCGCGCTCGCCGTCCAGGCTGCGCTCGGCCAGGTCGTCCCACGCGGACAGGAACGCGAAGCTGATGTTGCCGCCGGTGTAGACCAGGCCGCGCCGGTCGGCGGTGGTGCCGGGGAAGGCGATCCCGATGGACCCGGTCAGCTGCGGGTCGAAGGTGATGCTGATCTGGTTCGCCGGGCGCGGCGTGGTCAGGTAGGGCTCCTCGTCGTAGCCCAGGTACTCCAGGCGTCCGCCGACCCACTTGTTGGTCTCCAGGACCACCGTCGACATCACGTCGTCGACGCCCTTCAGCCACTTCTTCTCCCGCTTCACGCGCGAGTCGTCCTCGGGCAGGCCGCGGCGGTTGCGGTAGAGCTTGACGGTGTAGTGGTCCACCAGTTCGTAGTAGGCCGGGTTCCGCACCCCGCGGAACTGGAGCAGGTTGAAGCCGTACCGGTTCTCGACGTCGCCCGAGTCGGTGGCGATCGGGTCGACCAGCATCTTGTCCGGCTGGTAGGGGGTGCGCCCGAGACCGGGGTCGAACGGGGGCGCGGCGGAGGCGGGCACGGCCGTCACCACCGACGCGAGCACCACGGCGGCGCCGACGACACCGAGGCGCGCTCGTCCGGTAATGGTGTGCATGGTTGTCCCTCCATTGTCGGAGCGCACGCGGAAAATGCGTGCGGAACAGATGGGGAAATTCCTCGGGCGGGTGATCGGAAATGATTTCCGCCCGGCGTCACCCCGCGTGTCGTCGTCGCCCGGGTGCGTGTTACGCGCCCCGCCGGGGTGTTTTTATTCCATTCCGCGGCGCCGGCTCGGGATCGCCGCGGCGATCCTCCCACGGGGGTACGACACCCCCGGCTCCCCGCGGCCGCTGCCTGCGCCGATGGCGAAAGCGCTGGCGGCCCCCCGCGAGTTCCCGTTCGCTGGGTGGATGAGCACCGTGCTGATCGGGGTGGAGAACGTCGCCACCCCCAAGTGGGCCCGTCGCCGCGGCGGGATGTCGGTGAGCCTGGGCAAGGCGCTGCGCAGCCTGCCCAGGGCCGTGGCGACGGTGACGCGCCTGGCGTGGGCGACCTCGCCGCGCCTGACCGTGCTCGCGGGCGTGGTGCACGTCGTCTCGGGCGGGGTCACCGCGTTCGGCCTGCTGGCCACCGCCGACGTGTTCACCGCGCTGCTGCGCGACGGGCCGACCCCCGACCGGGTGGCCCGCGCGCTGCCCGCGCTGGCCGTGGTGGTGGGGTCGCTGGTGGTCCGCGCGCTGCTCGACACGGCCGTGTCCGCGGTGGAGAGCTCGCTGCGCCCGCGCCTCACCCGGGCGGCGAACGACGAGGTCACGGCGGTGCTCGTGCGGGCGCAGCTGCTCGCGTTCGAGGACGCCGACTTCCGCGAGCTGGCCCGCCAGGGCGGCCGGCGCGGCGTCCGCTCGATGGAGTCCAGCCTCCGGTACCTGGCCGACCTGCTCTCCGGCGGCGTCTCGCTGCTGGCCGCGGTGGTGACGGTCGGCCTGCTCAACCCGTGGCTCGCGCCCGCGCTGCTGCTCGCCGCCCTGGCCAACGCGTGGGCGGCGGCGCGCGCCTCGAAGCTGCGCTACGACCACTTCCTGGACTCGGTCACCCGCAACACCCGCAAGGGCGTGGTGGAGCAGGTCGCCACCGAGCGGGACTTCGCCCTCGAACGCCACGCGCTGGCGCTCCAGGAGCGCCTGCTGGCCGAGCACCGCCGGATCGCCGACAGCCTGGTGGTCGACGAGATCCGGATGGCGCACCGGACGAACGCGGTGCGGCTGGTCGGCCGGGCGCTCGCCGGCCTCGGCACCGGCGTCGCCTACGCGGTGCTCGGCCTCCTGCTGCACACCGGGGCGATGGAGCTGGCGCTGGCGGGCACGGCGGTGCTGGCCATGCGCACCGGGTTCTCCTCGCTGGCCGGCACCACCCGCGCGGTCAACGCGCTCTACGAGGACTCGTTCTACATCGACTTCTACCGCAAGCTGCTCGCCGAGGGCGCGGAACGGGCCCAGGCGGGCTCCGGCGCCCGGCCGCCCGCCGACCCGGCGCTGATCACCCTGGAGCGGGTGTCGTTCACCTACCCGGGAGGGAAGAAGCCCGCGCTGCGCGAGGTGGACCTGACCGTGGCGCGGGGCGAGGTCGTCGCGCTGGTGGGCGAGAACGGCTCGGGCAAGACCACCCTGGGCAAGGTGCTGACCGGCCTGTACCCGGCCTCGTCGGGCACGGTCCGCTGGGACGACGTGGACCTGGCGGCGGCCGACCCGAACCTGGTGCACTCGTCGATCGCGGTGATCGCGCAGGACCCGGCGCAGTGGCCGATGACCGCGCGGCACAACGTGCTGGTCGGCCGCCTGGAGCGGGACGACGAGGAGGCGTACCGGGACGCGGTGGCCAGGTCCGGCGCGGACGAGGTGCTGGCCTCGCTGCCCGCCGGGCCGGACACCGTGCTGTCCCGGCAGTTCAACGACGGCCAGGACCTGTCCGGCGGCCAGTGGCAGCGCATGGGCATCGCCCGCGGCATGTACCGCGACGCCGCCGTGCTGGTGGCCGACGAGCCGACGGCCGCGCTGGACGCGAAGGCCGAGGCGCGGGTGTTCGAGGGGCTGCGCGCGGCGACCGCGCGGCGCACCACGATCCTGGTGACGCACCGGCTGGCGAACATCCGCAACGCCGACCGGATCGTGGTGCTCGACGGGGGCCGCATCGTGGAGCAGGGCACGCACGAGGAGCTGATGGCCGCGCGCGGCCACTACTTCGAGCTGTTCGAGCTCCAGGCCGCCGCCTACCGGGGCGGGTTGCTGGCCCCGGCGAACGAGTAGGTTTTCCGGCGCGAACGGGGTTCCCGGCGCGCCGCGCGGTCCCTTGACCCGCGCTCCCGGGTTCACCAGGATGGCCCCTTGGTGACATCCCGCCGAGAGGGCTCCGGTCATGTTCGAATGGCTCGCCGAGAACTGGCCCCTGGTCCTGGGCGCGGAGACCGCGCTGCTGCTGTGGCTGGTGGTCCGGCCCTCCACGCCGAACTGGCGCCTGGTCCTGCGCCCCGGCCGCCGGCGCGACGTGCGCCGCGCGGCGGGGCGGCCGGGCCGGTTCTGGTGCACCGAGCCGCACCGGCAGCCCGCGGGCGCGGTGGCGCGCGTGCACCTCGACGGTCCCGCGGCCAGCGTGCGCCTGGTCGACGGCCCCAACTACGCGCGGATGATGCGGGGCGGGCGCTACGCCTACGTCGGGGGGTGGGCGACCGAATCGCCCTTCGAGCTGACCGTGCCGTGGGCGGGGCGCTGGCGTGTCGTCGGCGACCTGGGCAGCGCGTCCGGTCACCTCGACCTGCGCGTCCGGTGGCTCGCGGAGGCGCTGCCGCCGGTGACCGTGCAGCCGGTGAACACCGAACCGCGCCTGGGCGTGGTCCGGGAGCGGGGTTCGGCGGACGGCCTGCGCGACGTGTTCGTGCTGCACGTCGTCGAGGACCGGGCCGAGGTCGCCCGGCCGCTCGCGGACGCGCTGCGGGCGCGCGGCGCGTCGGTGTGGCTGGACGAGTTCGAGCTGGCCATCGGTGACTCGCTGGCGAAGCGGCTGGAGCGCGGCCTCGCGTGCAGCCGGTTCGGCGTGGTGGTGCTGTCGCCGGGGTTCTTCGAGCCGACCGCGACCGGGACGCCGCGGGTCGAGGGCGACCAGGTGGTGCTGCCGGTGCTGCACCGGATCACCCGGGTCGAGGCCCTGGACGGGCTCCCGTGGCTGGCGGACCTGGTGGTGCGGGGGACCAGCGACCGCACCGTGGACGAGATCGCGGAGGAGATCGCGCTGGTCGTGCTGCCCGGTGAGCCCGCCGTCGAGCAGGAGGACGACCCGCCGGCGCTGCCCGGCCAGGTCGTGCCGGTCAGGGCCGCCCGGCGGTGACCGCCGTCAGGCGGGGTCGGGCGGGCGCCGGTCGGCCGGCCACCGCGTCGTGCCGTCGCTGACGGCGCCGGTCAGCCGGGTCCGCTCCAGCACCGCGTCCCGCAGGTCCGCTCCCGTCAGCTTCGCCCCGGTCAGGTCCGCTCCGCTCAGCTTCGCCCCGGTCAGGTCCGCTCCCGTCAGGTCCGCTCCCGTCAGGTCCGCTCCGGCCAGGTCGGTCCCGGCCAGGTCCGCTCCGGTCAGGTTCGCCCCGGCGAGCGCCGCGCGGCGCAGGACGGCGTCCCGCAGGTCGGCCTCCCGCAGGTTGGCCAGGCGCAGGTCGGCGCCGGTCAGGTCGACGCGCCGCAGGTCCACCCCGGACAGCCGGGCCCGGGACAGGTCGGTGTGCCGCAGCACGCTGCCGGCCAGCACCGAGCCCGGGTCCAGCAGCAGGCTGCGCAGGTCGACGTGGGAGAGCACGAGCCGCCGCCCGCCGGTGGGCGACGGGGATCGCCGGGACAGCACCTGCATGATCGCCTGGACGTCCGGCAGGCGCTGCTGCAACCACGGCAGCCGCTCGCCGGGACCGTCGTCCGGCCCGCGCGCCCCGGCCTCGCGCGGGACGTGGTTGCGCACGAAGGCGCCCAGGACGAACCGCACGGTGTCGCGGTCGGCGGGCGAGTTCCGCGCGATCCGCTCCAGGGCGTAGACGCCGCCGACGCGCACGTCGGCGTTGTCGCTGCCGAGCTGGTCGATCGCCCGGGTGAACCGCTCGGTGAGCTGCCCCTCGCGGGCGACCTGGACCTGCCGCCAGGTGGCGGCCGCGCCGACGAGCACCAGCAGGCCCGCCACCGCCTGGAGCAGCGTCGAGCGGACGGTGTTCTGCAACTGGCCCTGCGCCTGCCGCAGCTGGATGCGCTTCTCGGCGTCCGCGACGCCCCTCAGCGCCTCGTCGTCGAGCGGCGGGTGCAGCCAGTCGGGCACCAGCACCAGGGTGGCGAGCACCGGGACCAGGACCGCGAACACCACCAGCGCCCCGCGCCACAGGACACCCGGTGCCACCCCGACCCCTCGTCAGGCCGTCAGTTCGAGCGTCGAGCCCGCGCGGGCCTTGCGCACCCGCAGCCGGGTCGGGATGCGCTGCCGCAGCTCGTCCACGTGGGACACCAGGCCGACCACCCGGCCGCCCGCGCGCAGCTCGTCCAGCGTGGTCATCACCAGCTCCAGCGTCTCGGCGTCCAGGGTGCCGAAGCCCTCGTCGATGAACAGCGTGTCCAGCACCGCCCCGGCCGCCACCACGTCGGACAGCCCCAGCGCCAGCGACAGCGACGCCAGGAACGACTCGCCGCCCGACAGCGTCTTCGCCGGGCGCTGCACGCCGGAGTAGTCGTCCAGCACGTCCAGCCCCAGCCCGCCCCTGGTGCCGCGCGGCCCGGCCTCCACCGAGTGCACGAACCGGTAGCGGCCCTGGCTCATGCGCTCCAGGCGGGCGCTCGCCGCGACCGCGACCTCCTCCAGCCGCGCGGCCAGCACGTAGGTGCGCAGGGTCATGCTGCGGCTGTTCTGCCCCCGGCCGTTGATCACGTCGGTCAGCGCGTCCAGCTCGTCGAACGCCGCCTGCACCGGTTCCAGCCGCGCCCACGCCGCGCGCAGCCGCCCGGCCAGCTCGGCGGCCCGCCCGGCGCGCCGGACGGCCTCGTCCCGGGCCCCGGTCGCGGTCGTCGCCGCCTCGGTCGCCGCGCGGAACCGGGCCTCGGCGCCC
>NZ_JBHSQO010000067.1:0-12030 GCF_042658445.1 Saccharothrix lopnurensis
GGGTCCCGACGGCTACCAGGCGCGGCTGCGCGCGGCGGGCGCGACCGCCCAGCACGTGTGCGCGGCCGCCTCCGGCGCGGGCGCGTTCTGCCGCCCGGCGCGCAGCACCGACGACGGCCCGCTGGAGGCGCTGGCCGGCGCGCCCGCGTCGCACGCGCTGCTCTACCTGCTCGTGGCCGGCCGCTCGCGCGGCACGGGCTTCACCTACGACCTCACCCCGTTGGAGGCGCGATGACCTGGACCGGCCTGCACGTGCGGCTGTCCTGGGCGGTCGAGCACGTGGACGCCTTCATCGCCGACGTGCTCGCCCCGGCGATGGCCGAGCACCGCGCGGCGGGACGCGTGACCGACTGGTTCTACGTCCGGTACTGGCGGACCGGCCCGCACCTGCGCCTGCGGCTGCGCGACGCGCGGGTGGACCTGACCGGGCAGCTGCGCGAGCTGGTGGCGCGGGCCGACCACCCCCGGCTCGACCTGGACCCCGCCGCGTTCTACGCCGCCGCGGGCGCGGCCGAGGGCGAGTGGCTGCCGCACGGCGACGTGCGCGGGGCGCCCTACGAGCCGGAGGTGGAGCGGTACGGCGGGCCGGCGGCGCTGCCGGTCGCCGAGGAGGTGTTCTGCCGCAGCACCGACGTGGCGGTGGCCGTGCTGCGGTCCACCCGCGCGCCCGGCGCGAAGTTCACCGCGGCCGTGGAGCTGGTGATGGCCACGACGACCGCGCTGGGGCTGGACCGGTTGGGGGCGGCGGCGTGGCTGCGGTCCCTCGCGACGGGCTGGCGGCAGGCGCGCGAGCCGGTCGCCCCGCCGGGCCTCGGCTCCCACGTGGCCGCCCGGACGCTGCACGACGCGCGGGCGGCCCTCCTCGCCGCCCGCTGGGACCGGCTCGGCACGCACGCCACGGGCGCGGTCGCGTACTGGGCGGAGCAGGTGCGGGCGGACCTGCCGCGCTACGCCTGGGCCTCCCAGCTGCACATGCTGTTCAACCGCCTGGGCCTGAACCCCGAGGAGGAGCGCACCGCCTGCCGGCTGGTGGCGATGACGGCCGAGGCCCCGGACGGGCCCACGCCGTTCCACGAGGACGGCGCGACCGCGCCCGACCGGCGCTACCTGGCCGCCGCGAGGTTCCACCCCGGGGTGCCGGACCAGGGCCCCCGCGAGGTCGGGTACGCGCCGCCGCCGCGACCGCCGTGGTGGCCGGAGGTGGCGCTGCCCGACGCCGCGCCCGTGCCGGGCTCGCTGGTCGACGCGCTGCTGACCCGGCGCACCGCGCGCGGCCCGGAGCCGACCGGGCCGCTCGACGCCGGGCAGCTGGCGACGCTGCTGTGGACCGCGCAGGGCGCCCTGGCCGACGGGCGCAGGCCCTACCCGAGCGCGGGCGCGCGGCACAGCGCGCGGCTGCGCGTGGTGGCCCTGCGGGTGTCCGGGCTGGAGCCGGGGGTGTACGACGTGGACGAGGCGCGGCGGGTGCTGGTCCGCGTCGCGCCCGCACCGCCCACCGGGGACCTGGGCGCGACCTCCATGTGGTTCGGCCACGGGGACGGCCGGGTCGACCCGGCCACCACACCCGCCGTGCTCGGGCTCTACGCGCGGATCGGCGCGCTGCGCGCGGCCTACGGCCTGCGGGCGCTGCGGCTGGCGTTCACCGAGGCCGGGCACCTGACGCAGAACCTCGCGCTGGTCGCCGCGTCGTCCGGGCTCTCGCTGGGGCTGTTCGGCGGTTTCCACGACGACCTGGCGCACGACGTGCTGTGCCTGGACGGCGTGGACGACGTGCTGGTCTACCTGATGCCCCTGTCCGCGAACCGGCCGGGGAACGCCGCGCATCGACCGATCGGTTGACCCGCCGGGGTTCGGGGATGACCCCCGGCCTCGGTCGATCCGCCGATCCGCGCCGGCGCGCGGGCCACGACGCTGGGAACCATGTCGCTCAACGAAACCGCGCCGCTGGTGGGACCGGTCTCCGCGCGGGACCGGGTGCTCGCGCCCGACCTCGCGCGGGGGCTGATGCTCGCCCTCATCGCGGTGGCCAACTCGGTGTACTACCTCTACGGCCGCCCCTACGGGGTGCGGCAGCACATCGTCGAGCACGGCCTGGTGGACCGGGTCGTCAGCGTGGTCGACGTGACCCTGGTCGACGGCCGCGCGTACCCGATGTTCGCCGCGCTGTTCGCCTTCGGCATCGTGCGGTCGTTGCGGCGGCAGCGGGACGCGGGCGTCCCCGAGGCCGAGGCCGGGCGGCTGCTGCGCCGGCGCAGCCGCTGGCTGATCGCGTTCGGGTTCGCCCACGCGGTGCTGCTGTTCCCCGGTGACATCCTCGGCCTGTACGGGGTCCTGGGTTTCCTGCTGGTCGCGCTGACGCGGGTGTCGGACCGCGCGCTGCTGGTGGCCGCCGCCGCGTGGCTGGTCGTGGGGGCGGCGGTGCAGGGGTTCGCCCAGATGATGCCCCCGAACGGCGAGCGGACGTTCTTCTGGTCCCTCGAGACCGCGGACGCCGTCGAGGCGCTGGCGCTGCGGCCCCTGGAGTGGCTGCTGGTGCCGGTCGGCAACCTCGCGATCGGCGGCGCGGTGCTGGTCGGTACGTGGGCCGCCCGGCGCGGGGTGCTGACCGACCCGGCCGCGCACCGGCCCCTGCTGGTCCGCACGGCGGTCGGCGGGCTGGTGGCGGCCGCGGCGGGCGGCCTGCCGGTGGGGCTGGCGGTCGGCGGGTTCTGGGAGCCGGCCTCGGTCCCCGCGCTGTGGGTGGTCTCCGCGCTGCACGCGGTGACCGGGATCGCCGGCGGCCTGGGCTACGCGGCGCTGATCGGGTTGCTCGCGCTCCGCGTCGGCGACCGGCCCGGCCCGGTGGTGCGGGCGATCGCCGCGGTCGGGGAGCGCTCGCTGAGCTGCTACCTGTTCCAGTCGGTGGTGTTCGCGGCGCTGCTGACGCCCTGGGCCCTGGGGCTGGGCGGCACGCTGGGCACGGCCGGGGTCGGGCTGCTGGCCCTGGGCACGTGGCTGGTCTCGGTGGTGCTGGCCGACCTGCTGCGGCGCGCGGGCCGGCGGGGGCCCGCGGAGGTGCTGCTGCGCCGGCTCACCTACCGCGGTCGAGGGGGGAGGATGTCCGGGTGACCACGGTGGACGAACAGCTGGGGCGGTCGCGGGAGCACCGGTGGAACCTGGCCTGGGGGCTGGCCCCGTACGGCCTGTTGGTCCTGGCGTGCGCGGTGTACCTGGTGTCCGACCCCGTGGGCCTGGACGAGCGCCTGGTGACGCTGGGCATCGCGGCCGGGCTCGCGGGCTGGCACTGGTGGTTCGCCGTGGCGCACCCGCGGTGGTGGGACCGCCGGTCGTGGGCGATGGCCGGGTACTTCGTCGGCCTGCTCGCCCTCACCTCGGTCCTGGTGCTGCGCGGCGACGCCTTCCAGCTGTTCGTCCCCGCGTGCTACGTGCTCGCGTTCGTCGCGCTGCCCGGGTGGCCCGCGTACCTCGGGGTGGTGGCCGCCAACGTCCCGTGGCTGGTCGTGCCGGGCACCGCGAGCCCGTCGGTGCTGATCAACCTCGCCGTGGCGACACCGCTGGCCGCGCTGGTCGGCGGGGTGGTGCGGGCCATGGAGCGGGAGGCGGTGCGGCGGCGGGAGGTCAACAGCGAGCTGGTGGCCGTGGCGGCGGAGAACGCCCGGCTGCACGCGCTGCTCGTGGCACGGGCCCGGGAGGCGGGCATCGCGGAGGAGCGCGCACGGCTGGCCCGCGAGATCCACGACACCGTCGCGCAGGGGCTGACCGGGATCGTCATGCGGCTGGAGGCGGTCGGGGAGCTGGTCCCCGACCCCGGGCCGGTGCGGGCCGGGGTCGACGCGGCCCGGGACCTGGCGCGCACCAGCCTGGTGGAGGTCCGCCGGTCGATCGAGGCGCTGCGCCCCGGCCCGTTGCAGGACGCCCGGCTCGGCGACGCCGTGCGGCAGGCCGTGGCGACCTGGCGGGAGCAGCACGGGGTGCCGGCCGCGTTCACCGTGACCGGGACGCCACAGCCGGTGCACTCGGAGGTCGAGGTGACCGTGCTGCGCGCGGCGCAGGAGGCGCTGGCCAACGTGGGCCGGCACGCGCGGGCGCGGCGGGTGGACGTCACGCTGTCCTACATGGAGGACGTGATCGTGCTGGACGTGCGCGACGACGGAGTGGGGTTCGAGGTCGGGTCGGCGGGCGGGTTCGGGCTGACCGCGCTGCGCCAGCGGGTGCGGGCGCTGTCCGGGTCCGTGGACGTCGAGTCCGCGCCGGGGGCGGGGACGGCGGTCGGCGTCGCCGTGCCGGTGATCGAGGTGGAGCGGTGACCGGGGCGGTGGTGCCCCTGCGGCTGGTGGTCGTCGACGACCACCCGGTGGTGCGCGACGGGTTGCGCGGGATGCTCGGCACGCAGCCGGACTTCGAGGTGGTCGGCGAGGCGGCGGGCGGCGCGGAGGCGCTGACCGTGGTGGCGGCCTCGCGGCCGGACGTGGTGCTGACCGACCTGCGGATGCCGGAGCCGAGCGGCGGCGCGCTGATCCGGCTGCTGGTCGAGCGCGTGCCCACCGCGCGGGTCCTGGTGCTCACCACGCACGACACCGACTCCGACGTGCTGCCCGCGGTGGAGGCGGGCGCGGTCGGCTACCTGCTCAAGGACGCGCCGCGCGAGGAGCTGTTCCGGGCCGTGCGCGCCGCGGCCCGCGGCGAGACCGTGCTGTCCCCGTCCGTGGCCGCCCTGCTGCTGGCCCGGATCCGCCCGCGCCGGCCGCTCACCCGGACGGGGTTGAGCGCGCGGGAGCGGGAGGTGCTGGCGCTGATCGCCCTGGGCCGGACCAACCGGGAGGCCGCGGCCGAACTCCACATCAGCGAGGCCACGGTCAAGACCCACCTGCTGCACGTCTACGCCAAGCTGGAGGTGCCCGACCGGGCCTCCGCCGTGGCCGCGGCCTACCGGCGGGGCCTGCTGGACTGAGGCGACCGGCCCTGCCCCGGACCGCCGGCCCAGAGTCTGCCGGTCGGGCGGCGCCCGGCCGCCGGCTCCGCCACCTGCTCGTCGGTGAACGGCGGGTCGAGCAGGTCGCCGCGCTGGGCGTGGCACCGGAACAGGTCCGCGATGCAGTGCATCCGGTCGGGCAGGTCGGGCAGGTCCCGCGCGGCGGTGTCGAGCAGGCTGTCCGCGGTCGGGTCGACGATCGCGAGCAGCGCGAGCAGCTCGGGGTCGGCCGGCTCCGCGAGCAGCGGCGGGAACCGGGCGGGCAGGTCCTCGCCCAGGTCCAGCAGCTCACCGCCGGGCAGCGTCGGCGTCATCAGGTGCGCGGTGGCGGACGCCTCGGCGAGGACTCCAGCAGCCGCTCCACCTGCTTGGACGCCCACACCGCGAACGCGCACCGGTTGGCGGACCCGCCGGTGCGGTCGGCCGGCGCCCGGGGAACTCAGCCGGAGCGGATCGCCGACGTCAGCGCGTGCGGCGCGCGGTCCTCCCCGTACAGCGGGCCCGTGGCGGTCGTCGCTCCCGCCGCGCGCCACCGGGCGGCCTGCTCGGGCGTCGCCACGCCGTCCACCACCACCTCGGCGCCCGCGCCCGCCACCGGGGACACCAGGTGCGCCAGGTGGTCAACACGGCCAGCCGGCCGCCGGGCCGCGACGCGGCGCGCCACGCGGACCCGGCGGATCGGCAGGTCCGCCACCGCGGCCAGGTCGTCGGGCCCCAGGCCGAAGTCGTCGAGGGAGGTGCCGACGCCCAGTTCCACCAGGACGGTGAGGTTGTCCACCGCGTCGGGCTCGGTCAGCACGCCGACCGGCACCCCGACCTCCAGCCGGTCGGCGGGGAGGCCCGTGCCGCCCAGCACGCGCCGCACCCGGCGGACCAGGTCGGCGTCGCAGCACTGGTGGCGGGTCAGCGGCACGTGCAGGGTGCCCGCGAAGCCCGACTGCCGCCACCAGGCGACCTGGCCGCACGAGGTGGACAGGTGCCACTCGCCGAGGGCGAGGATGAGGCCGGTCCGCTCGGCCAGCGCCACGCACCGGTCGTGCGCCACCTCGCCGCCGTCCGGGAGCTGGTGGCGCAGGCGCGCGGACACGCCGGCGAGCGCGCCGTCCGCCAGCGCCACGACCGGGGTGTAGCGGGCGGTGAAGCGGCCCTCCTCCAGCGCGCCGGGCAGGGACACCGCCAGCCGGTCGGTCTCCCGCTCGACGAGGTCGCGGTCCGGGTCGAACAGCTCCCACTGGCCGCGGCGGCGGGCCCTGGCCCGGCGCAGGGCCTGCTCGGCGGCGCGCAGCACGTCGGCGGGCGAGGCGTCGGCGGGCGGGCGGCGGACCACGCCGACGCTCGCCGTGACGGCCAGGCCGCACCCGTCGAGGTAGACCGGTTCGGACAGCTCGCGGTTCAGCTCGGCCACGGTGGTGCCGACGTCGGGGGTGGTGGCGGTGTTCTCGACCAGGACGGCGAACTCGTCGAAGCCCAGCCGGGCGACCATCGCCTGCTCGCGGGCGAACGCGGTCTTGAGCCGCTGCGCCACGTGCACCAGGAGGCGTTCGCCGGTGGCCCGACCGAGGCCGTTGCACACCAGGCCGAACGCGTCGAGCCCGAGGTGGAGCAGGGTGACGCCGCGGACCGGGTCGGCGCGGCGCAGCGCGCCCTCCAGGTGCGTGGTGAAGAACTGCCGGTTCGGCAGGCCCGTCAACACGTCGTGCAGGGCCTGGCGGTGCAGCTCGGCCCGGAGCAGCGCCAGCTCGGTGCCGTCCTCGACCACGGCGACGAAGTGGGCGGGCTCCCCGGTCTCGTCGCGCAGCAGCGAGGCGGTGAGGGTGATGCGGGCGGTGTCGCCGTTCTTGCGCAGCAGGCGCTGCGCCTGCCGGATGCGCTCCGGCCCGCCCGTCACCAGGCCGCGGAGGGCCTCGGCCAGGTGCTTCGCCGAGTCGGGGTGGACGAGGTCGAGCAGGGTGCGCCCGGCCAGCTCCCCGGCGGTGTACCCGAGGATGTCGGTGATGGCGGCGTTGGTGCGCGCCAGGCGGCCGTCGAGGTCGACCAGGAGCACGCCGCTGGTGGAGGAGGTGACGACCTCCTCGAACCGCGCCTCGCTCTCCCGCAGGTGCCACCGGGCGTCGCGGACCGCCTTGAGCAGCGACGCCTGCACGGCCTCCTGCTGCTCGAACACCGCCCGCCGGTTCGCCGCGAGGAACCCGCACGACAGCGCGCCGAGGCCGAGCACCACGCGCTGCGCGTGCCGCTCGACGGGCTGGAACTCGGGCAGGGCGGGCAGGCCCTTGCCGAGCACCTCCACGGTGACGCGCAGGCCGTCCTCGCCGACGTGGCCGAGCGCGACGAGCCGTTCGCCGATCTCCTCGACCGGGCGAGCGGCGAAGGGCTCGGCGTGCAGCGCGGCGCACAGCACGTCGAGGTGGTGGCGCAGCTCGCGGTCGAGCTCGTCCCGCGTCAGCGGCACGACCACCGCCGCGCCGAACAGGTAGGACCACTTCCGGGCGAGCGGTTCCCGGCCGTCGCCCGACGGCGTCGATCGCGGTGTTCGAGTGGGGTACGGCATTTCCGTCGCCCTGCTGTGGTGTGGGGGAGTCCGCGGCAGTTTACCGAGCCCCACCGGCCAAGTCTTGACCGTCGGGGTGAAAAATGATCACCCGATGAGGTCGACACCGCGGAAATGCCGTGCGGTGGTCCGCTCCTTACGCTTTTCTGCCGACTCCCGCGTACACCAGCACGTTCATGTCGGATTCGTCCGCCATGTCCGCGGGGCCGCCCGGTCGCCACCCGGCGCAGCCCACCAGGCCGGGTTCGACGAGGTCGAACCCGGCGAACAGGCCGGCGATCTCGGCGCGCGACCGCAGGGTGACCTGGTCGCGGCTCCTGCTGCGGCGGATCACGTCGGTCGCCTCGGACAGCTCCTCGCCCTGCCCGTCGGCCGTCACGTGGGTCATGGCGAACCAGCTGCCGGGCGCGAGCGCGTCCCGGTAGCGCGCCACCAGGCCCGCCGGGTCGTCCTCGTCCGGCACCCAGTGCAGCACCAGCAGCATCAGCAGGGCGACCGGTTCGTCCAGGTCGAGCAGCCGGCGGACCCGCCGGTCGGCGAGGATGCCCGCCGGGTCGCGCAGGTCGGCGGGCACGACGTCCACCCGGTCGTTCCCGACCAGGATCAGCTCGCTGTGCGCCACGGCCACGGGGTCGCGGTCGACGTAGAGGACGCGGCACCCCGGCGCTCGCGCCTGGGCCACCTCGTGGACGTTGCCGACGGTCGGGATGCCCGAGCCGATGTCGAGGAACTGGCGCACGCCCCGCGCCACCAGGTGGCGCACGACCCGCGCCAGGAAGGCCCGGTTCACCCGCGCCGCCGCGCGCAGGCCGGGCATGGCCGCCTCGATCCGCTCACCCACGGCGCGGTCGGCGGCGAAGTTGTGCGCGCCGCCCAGCAGGTAGTCGTAGGTGCGGGACATGCTGGGCACGGAAATGTCCACGTCCGGGGGTACCCATTCGCCTCGCCGCATTTCTGGCACACCTGTTCAGCTCGCGGGCCGCCGAACTTAGCGGTTCGTCGGAAAAGAGGGGAAATTCTGCTTCTTCCGAGTGAAGTAAACCACCTGATCAGGCACTGTCGGCCCGCGCAGAACGGGCCCTATCGTGGGACGCTCCCCTTCCGACTGGAATTCCGGGGGTGAGCGCGGGTGTTCCGGTGACGTCCGGCCGGTCGCCGTTCCCCGGCACGTCGCCCCGATGGAGGTCGTTCACCCGTGCGTTGGTCGCGTGTCCGGTCCGGTGCCGCCGTGCTGCTCGTCGCGGGGGCCTGCCTGTCGCCCACCCCGGCGGGCGCCGAGCCCGTGCCGTGCCGGGAGGTCCGGGTCCCCGTGGCGGTGGCCGGCACCGCCCAGGCCGTGGCCGGGACGCTGTGCGCGCCCGCCGGGTCGACGACCGTGCAGGTGCTCGTCCCCGGCGGCACGTACAACCGCTCGTACTGGGACGTCTCCCACCAGCCGGACACCCGGTCCTACCGGCTGGCGATGAACCGGGCCGGCATCGCGACGCTGGCCGTGGACCGGTTGGGCACGGGCCGCAGCTCCAGGCCGCCGAGCGCGCTGGTGACCGCGACGACCCAGGCCGAGGCGGTGCACCAGGTGATCCGCACGCTGCGTCCCCGGTTCTCGCGGGTGGTCGTCGGCGGCCACTCGATCGGCTCGGCGATGGCGCTGGTCGAGGCCGGGCTGCACCGGGACGTGGACGGCGTGCTCGTCACCGGGTTCACGCACCGGATGAACCTGGTGGCCGTGGTCCCGGTGCTGGCCGGCATGGTCCCGGCCGCGCTGGACCCGAAGTTCCTCGGCCGCACCCTCGACCCCGGCTACCTGACCACGGCCACCGGGACGCGCTTCCGGTCGTTCCACGCACCGGGACCGGAGGTGCCGGGGGCGGTGGCGCTGGACGAGTCCACGAAGGACGTGTTCTCGGTGGCCGAGGCCGTGGACACGCCGGCGCTGAACAACGTCGTGGTCCCGTTCACCCGGCTGGTCGAGGCGCCGGTGCTCATCGTCGTGGGCGAGGACAACCACTTCTGCGGGCCGCCGCTGGGCAGCGACTGCTCGTCGGCCGAGGCGCTGCGCGCGTCCGAGGCGCCGTTCTTCTCCCCCGCCGCGCGGCTGGAGGCCCACGTGCTGCCCGGGTACGGGCACTCGATCAACTACGCCCCGAACGCCCCGGACTTCCACCGGGTCGTGGTGGCGTGGACGAAGGGGCTGTGAGCGCGGCCCGGTAGCGGCCCGGGACCCCTGATCCCCTGTTCGACGGAGTTCGACCACGGTTCGACAGGCCGTTGGGCGGAGTGGACGCCGCGCCCGTACGCCACCCGTACGCAGCCTTCGGCGGTGGTGCGGGAGGAATTGACAAGGTCACAGCCGCACCCCAGAGTTTGGGAGCGCTCCCAGCCATCACCGTCGATGAGGAACCGCCCATGAGACCGCGTCTCGTCGTGCTGCCCGCGCTCGCCGCGCTGGTGGCAGCCCAGGCCCTGGTGGTCACCGGCCCCGCGGCCCAGGCCGACCCGGACGTCACCGTCACGGTCAACACCCGAGCCGGGTTGGAGGTGGTGCACGAGGCCGCGATCGGCGTGAACCACGCCATCTGGGACACCCACCTCGGCAGCGACGCCGTCGCCGACCTGCTCAAGGACGCCGGGGTCAAGGCCATGCGCTACCCCGGCGGGTCCTATTCGGACATCTACCACTGGGAGGACCACACCGCGCCCGGCGGCTACGTGGCGCCCAACACCGACTTCGACACCTTCATGGGCGGCGTGCGGCGCGCGGGCGGGCAGGCCGTCGTGACCGCCAACTACGGCACCGGCACGCCCGAGGAGGCCGCGGCCTGGGTGCGCTACGCCAACGTGGAGAAGGGCTACGGCGTCCGGTACTGGGAGATCGGCAACGAGAACTACGGCAACGGCCACTACGGCTCCGGGTGGGAGGCCGACCACCACCCGGACAAGAGCCCGGCCTACTACGCCACCCTCGTCCGCGACTACGCCACGGCCATGAAGGCCGTCGACCCGACCATCAAGATCGGCGCGGTCCTGACCACCCCGGGCGAGTGGCCGGACGGCATCACCGCGGCGGGCGACGCCGGGTCGTGGAACGAGGTCGTGCTGTCCATCGCCGGTCCGGTGGTCGACTTCGGCATCGTCCACTGGTACCCGAGCGGCGACACCGCCGCGCAGGTGCTGACCAAGACCGACCGGGTGGTGGACCAGATCGCCCTGGTGCGCGAACAGTCGCGCCGCCTGGCGGGCAAGGACCTGGGCATCGCGCTGACCGAGGTGAACACCTCCTACGGCCGCAACACCCAGCCGGGCGCGCTGTTCGCCGCCGACGCCTACGCCACCATGCTGGGCCAGGGCGTGTTCAGCGTCGACTGGTGGAACGTCCACAACGGCATCGGCCAGGTCCGGGAGATCGCGGGCCACCCCGACTACGACGACTACGGCCTGCTCTCCAGCGGCAACTGCGCCGCCGACGGCACGACCTGCCAGCCCGCGCTGAACACCCCGTTCGCGCCGTACCACGCGATCTCCATGGTGTCCCGCTTCGCCCGTCCGGGCGACCAGCTCGTCACGGCCGCGTCGAGCGACCCGCTGGTGCGCGCCCACGCGGCCCGGCGACCCGACGGCGGCCTGGCCGTGATGCTGGTCAACCAGGACCCCGGGACCGCCAAGACCGTGGGCCTGCGGTTCGCGGGCTACACCGCCGCCGGCCAGGCGACCGTGCTGACCTTCGCCAACGGCGACACCGGCATCGCCACCACCGCGGGCCCGTCGTCCTCGGCCACCCTGCCGCCGTACTCGATCACCACCCTGGTGCTCAAGCCCTCCGGCGCGGTCACCCGGCCGGCCACCCCCGCCCGCCCGGTCGTGGGGGCGGTCACCGACCGCACGGCCGCCCTGTCCTGGCCCGCCCCGCCCGCCGGGGTGAAGTACGAGGTGCACCGGGTCGTCGGCGCGCACACCGAGCAGTGGGGCGAGACCACCGGCACCGGCTTCACCGCGGCCAACCTCTCCCCCGGCACCGAGTACACGGTCACCCTGGTGGCCAGGGACAACGCGGGCCGGGTGTCGTGGTCGTCGCCGCCGCTGACCTTCGCCACCGGCACCCCGGCCACCTCGTCGTGCGCGGTGAGCTACCGGGAGACCACCAACTGGGGCAACGGTTTCGTGGCCGACCTGGAGATCACCAACACCGGCACGAGGCCGGTGGAGGCGTGGACGCTGACCTACACCTGGCCGACCTCCTGGCAGCAGGTCGCCAACGGCTGGAACGCCACCTGGGCGCAGACCGGTGACCGGGTGGCGGTCACCGGCGGTGCGGCGCTGGCCCCGGGCGCGTCGACCACGGCCGGGTTCGTGGGCAACTACCAGGGCCCGAACGTCCGCCCGCTCAAGTACTTCCTCAACGGGGCCCTCTGCACCACCCGCTGAGGACGCGCGTCGCCCCCTGCCCGGCGGCAGGGGGCGACGTGGGCGGGAATCAGGACCCCGGGTCAAGGCCGGGCCGGGTCAAGGC
>NZ_JBHSQO010000067.1:12128-35739 GCF_042658445.1 Saccharothrix lopnurensis
GCCGGGCCGGATCAAGGCCGGGCCGGATCAAGGCCGGGCCGGATCAAGGCCGGGCCGGATCAAGGCCGGGCCGGATCAAGGCCGGGCCGGATCAAAACCCGGACGCGGGCCCCGCCCGCGCCGAGACCCGGGCAGGCACCGAGCGCGGCCCCACGTCAGCCGATCTCGGCGCGCCACTCCCGCACCACGTGCCGGCGCAGCTTGCCCGAGCCGGTGCGCGGCAGCGCCGGCACGAACACCACCTCGCGCGGCACCTTGTAGGCCGTCAGGTCCCGGCGCACCGAGGCGATCAGCTCCTCCGCCAGCGCGTCGTCCGCCGGCCCGTCGGCACGCGCCAGGTCGGCACGCACCACGTAGGCGCGCAACCGGGTCGCCCCGTCCCGGTCGGCGACGGCGCACACCGCCGCCTCCCGCACCAGCGGGTGCCCGACCAGGAGGTGCTCCACCTCCAGCGGGTGGACCTTGATGCCGCCGACGTTCTCGATGTCGTCCAGCCGGCCGGTGACGCGCAGGAAGCCGTCGGCGTCGAGCGAGGCCAGGTCGCCGGTGGCGTACCAGTCCCGGGTGCGCACCGGCGCGCCGTCGTCCCCGGTCCCCAGCGTCACGGTCGGCCCGCGCACCTGGAGCCGGCCCACCACGTCCGGTTCGACCGGATCGCCCCGCTCGTCCACCACGCGCACCTCGCACGGCGGCAGCGCGCGGCCCACCGTGCCCACCCGCCGCGCGGTCGGGGTGTTGGCGGCGAACGCCTGACCGACCTCGGTGGCGCCGATGTTGTTGAGCAGCCGGTCGCCCAGCACCCCCATCAGCCGCTCCTCCAGCGAGGTCGACAGGACCTCGCCTCCGGTGGAGGCGATGCGCAGGCCCGCCAGCCGCTCGCCGCCCGGGTGGGCGATGAGCCGGGCGTAGAACGTCGGCACCGCGAACAGGGCGGTGACGTGGTACTTGTCCACGATCGCCAGCACGTCGTCGACCAGCGGCGGGTCCGGGTTGAGCACCACGCGGCACCCGGCCGTGAGCGGGTAGAGCAGGGAGTTCCCCAGCCCGAAGGAGAAGTACAGCTTCGACACCGAGTGGACCACGTCCCCCGGACCCAGGCCCAGCCCCGCCGAGCCGAACGAGCGGAAGCCGATCGGCGGGTCGCCGTGCAGGTGCGGGCACATCCGGGGCACGCCGGTGGTCCCGGAGGTGAACGTCGCGTACACCTCGTCGTCGAGGGCGCGCGGCACGACCGGCACCGGCCGCGCCCCGGCCAGGTCGGCGAACCCGGTCGTGCGGAACCCGGTCAGGCGCGGCACGTCCTCCGATCGGCACACGACCAGCGCGGGCCGGGCCGAGCCCACCACCTGGCGCAGCTCGTCGGGGTGCAGCCGGGGGTTGACCGGGACCGCCACCGCGCCCGCGTGCGCGGCGCCCAGGAAGGACAGGACGAAGTCCGTCCCGTCGTCGAGCACGAGCGCGACCCGGTCACCGGGTCGAACGCCCGCCTCGATCAGGCCGCCCGCCACGCGCGCGGCCCCGTCGTACACGGCGGCGTGGGTCAGCAGGGTGCCGTCGACCTCGTAGGCCGGGCGGTCCAGCCACCCGCCGGCGGCGGCTCCGGCGCGCAACGCCTCGACCAGGTTCATCCCACTGCCCTCCTGCTCCGACCCGCCCGGGGACCCGGGCGGGGGAAGGTCCCGCGCACGCGGGGTGGGTCCGCGAGCACGGGAATGCGGTCCTCGGCGTGGCGGAAGGTCCCGCGCACGCGCGGCGGGGTCACCGCCCCGGTTCCCCGCCCGCCGGCAGCGCGGCGGCCTTCGCCCGCCACTCCTGCACCACGCCGAACACCCCGTCGACCGCGTCCAGGTCCGTCAGCGGCGCGGGTCCGCCACGTAACGCGCCGAGGAAGTCCACGTACGCCCCGCTCACCGGCGGCGCGGCGAGCTCGGCGGCCGGCGCGCCGGCCGTGCCCGTGACCGAAACGCGGCACAGCGGCTCACCCCACCCCACCTCGACCGTCCCCGTGACCCCACCGGACACCACCGCGGCGCGGGCCCGGCCACGGGTCGCCACCACCTCGCGCACCCCGGTCACCGGCGCGCCGAGCACCCGCTCGACCGCGTCCACCACGTCCGGCCCGAGTTCGGCGACGACGTCGCGACCCGCGACCTCCGGCCGGTCGAGGCGCACCGCGAAGGAGGTCGGCACCCCGGCCCGCCCCTCGGTGATCGCCTTGCCCAGCGCGGTCAGCTCTGGGTGGTGCGCCAGGGGCAGGTCGACCGCGCACCGGCCGGGCGCCCGCCGCGCGGCCTCGACCAGCAGCGGGAGGTCGGCCACGGCGTGCTTGTCCAGCAACACGGGCAGTCCCCGGCGCAGCGCGGTCAGCACCGCGTCGGGATCGGGCGCGAGCACCACCACGCCCTCCGCCGGCACCGTCTCCACCAGCCGGGTCCCGTCGCCCAGCGCCCAGGGCGCGCCGTGCGCGCGGGCGGCCGACAGCCGGGCCCCCAGGTCGACATCCGCCACGCCGACCACCCGCACGCCGGGCACCGCGGGCACCACACCCGCGCCCGCGCCGACGAGCACGACCCGCACGTCCGCGGGACCGGCGGTGGCCAGGACCCGGTCGCTGGCGAAGAAGCTGAGGTCGGCCGACGCGGCGGCCGGGTCGGCGAGCACCGACACGCGCGGCCGGTCCAGGTCGGTGTAGTCCTTCTCGACCGGCGCCCACTCCAGGTCCTCGGGCGGGTGCGCGGGTCCGGCGGCGAACAGGTCGGCCCAGCGACCGCGGATCACGCGCATGTGCCGCTTCCAGATCGGCAGTTTGTCGTGGCCGACGTGGTTGAACGTGGTGCCCTCGAAGTGCCGCACCGCGACCGACCCGACGTACCGGATGCGCTCGCCGTCGGCGCGCAGGCGGCAGCACAGGTCGACGTCCTCGCACAGCGAGACCGGGTCGAACGCCTCGTCGAAACCGCCGACCCGCCGGAAGGAGGCGTGCCGGACCATCAGCGCGGCGGTGGGCGCCCAGGTCTGCTCGCGGTGCGCGCGGTGCTCCTCGCCCAGCGGCCGGCCGCGCCCGATCGAACCGATGCGCCCGTCCGCGGTCGAACCACCCCCCGCGCACTGCACCAGCTCCCCCTCGCCCGGGTAGAGCAGCAGGGGTGACACCGCGGCCAGCCCGGGGTCGGCGGCGAGTTCGGCGGCGAGCACCTCGACCACCCCCGGGTCGTCCAGGACCACGTCGTTGTCGAGGAAGAGGAGGAACTCGCCGCGCGCCGCCGCCGCGCCGACGTTGCGGCGCTCGCTGCCGCCGCGGTCGTCCTCGTGGCGCAGCACCACCAGCGGGTGGCCGAGGTCCAGCCCGGCCAGGTGCTCGGCGGTGCCGTCGTCCGACCCGTTGTCCACCACGACGACCTCGACGTCACCGGGCGCGCGGGCGAGTGACGCCAGCGCCCGGCGGGTGTACTCCAGGCGGTTCCTGACCAACATGACGACCGAGACCAGACCGGGTACCGGGAACGGGTTCACGCTGCGCCCTCCACCGACGGGGGATCGACCTGACGCGGCACGTCGCCGTGCCGTTCGAGCACGGGGTCTGGGCGGGTGCCCGCGCGCCACCTCCGCCGCGGCGTCGGGATCGGTCCGACCGGTCGGAGCGCCACGCCACCGGGGTCGTGCGGGGCGGCGCCTTCCGCCTCTCCCGCCGCCCGTTCCACTATGGTGGGACCGACAGCGCCGGGGTTCGGCGGTGGCCGTGCGGAAAACCGGTGACCGCAGCCCTCCCGGGAGGGTGGGCTGGATCGTTCCGGCGCTGAGCGTAAGGGCGGTTCACCGCGTGCGCCAGCACCCGAATCGGACTTCCGAAGGGACACCGTGGAGGACGTCGCCGGCACCACCGGTCCCCGGTATAACCCCCGCCTCCTGCTCGACCGGGACGCGGGGGCGGCCCCCGTCCGGACGGCGTTGTTCTGCCACGCGGCGGGTTTCACCGGCCTGGTGTGGCGGTCCTGCGCGACGCGGCTGGCGACGCCGCTGCGCGTGGCGGCCCCGGACCTGCGCGGCCACGGCGAGGCGCCGCCCCTGCCCGCGGACGCCGACTGGGGCGTGTTCGCCGACGACGTGCTGGGCGCGGCCGGCGCGCTCGGTCCCGGTCCGCTGATCGGCGTGGGCCACTCGCTGGGCGGGACGGCCCTGCTGCTGGCGGAGGCCCGCGCGCCCGGCACGTTCGACCTGCTGGTCTGCTTCGAGCCGATCCTGGCGACCCACGACGACCCCGCCTTCGCCGAGGCCGCCGCCCGGCGGCGCGCGGTGTTCCCCTCGCGCGCCGAGGCGCACGCCCGCTACTCCTCACGGCCGCCCCTGTCCCTGCTCGCGCCGGAGGTCCTCGACGACTACCTGGACTCCGGCCTGGCCCCCGACCCGGGCGGCGGGGTGCGGTTGCGCTGCGCCCCGGAGGTGGAGGCCCGGTTGTTCCGCACGGCGATCTCCTGCCCGTGGCGGGAAGCGCTGCCGCTGGTGCGGTGCCCGACGGTGTTCCTGCGCGGCGCCGGATCGGTCGTGGTGACCGGGGAGTCGCTCGCGGCGGCCCACGCGGAGCTGCCGGCGGGCCGGTCGCGGGAAGTGCCGGGAATGGACCACCTGGGCCCGCTGGTCCGGCCCGGCGCGTTCGCGCGGGTGCTCGACGGGATCTTCGCGGAGTCCGGCGTGCCGGGGCCGGCGGGGCGCGGGGAACACCCCGGCGGGTCGGTCACCGCCACTCGGTGACGGTGACCTCGTCGCCGACCGCGACCTCACCGGGGGTCAGCACGGTCGCCTTCAGGCCGAAGCTGACGCCGTCGGGTTCGCGGCGGTAGTCGGCCAGCGTGCGCAACGGCTCGGGGCCCACGCGCACCCCGGCCGACTGGTCCACGAGGGTGACCGCGCAGCGGATGGCCAGCTCGCCGAAGCCGATCTCGGCGCCGCCGACCGTCATCCGGCCCACCCGGTCCTCGGTGTGCGGCTCGGGCCAGCCGTCGATCACGATGTTGGGCCGGAACCGCTCCAGGGGCACCGGCTCCGCGCCCTTCGCCGCGATCCGCGCGTTCAAACCGTCCAACGAGGACAGTGAGACGACCAGCAGCGCGGTCGGGTCGACCCCGTCGCGGGCCCGGCTCGCCCGAGCCGGCTCGCGCACCAGGCGCGCCGGTCGGCCGATCACCCCGGACAGCCACTCCGCCGCCTCGTCGCCCTGGTCGACCCCGGTCCCCGGCCACTTCTCCACGTCGACCGGGCGGACCTGCCCGTCCACCGCCACGTCCAGCACCAGGTCGTCGGCGCCGGGCGCGCTCAGCTCCAGCTTCGCGCCCTCCTCCAGCACCCGGCCCCGGACCACGGCCAGGAGCGGCGCCTCGCCCTGCCAGACCGTCTGCCCCTCCGGCCCGACCACCGCGAACAGCCGGTCGTGGGGCGGTCCGGTCGGGGTGAGCTCGACCCGGTCCACGACGACCCGGGCACAGCCCTTGATCGGGTAGGACGCCAACGCGCGCACGGTCGCCACCCGACCAAAGTACCGGCGTGCGGCGGCATAGCACAGGACCACCCGGTGGGTCACCGCTTCCCACGGTGCGGTCGGGGTTCCCCGCGCGCCCCACCGGCGGGATCCTGCTGCCGGGAGCCACTACCACCGGGAGCGAGCCGATGACCGCGGAAGTCAGCCACACCCTCAACGACGTCGACATCGAGGCGGTCGGCCGCCTCGTCGAGGCGATCCGCCAGGACGACGCCAAGGCCGCCACCACCTGGGCCGCGCACGTGACGTGGACGGGCGGGTTCCGGTCCGAGGCGCGCGTGCGCGGGTTCGCCCCCACGCACTCCGACGAGCCCGCCGCCCTCGGCGGCGGCGACACCGCGGCCAACCCGGTCGAGCAACTGCTGAGCGCCCTGGGCAACTGCCTCGCGGTGGGGTACGCGGCCAACGCCACCGCCGCCGGCATCGCCGTCGACCGGCTCACCGTCGACCTCAGGGGCGACGTCGACCTGAGGGTGTTCCTCGGGCTCGCCGAGGGCCACGCCGGGTTCGGCTCGATCACCGCCCGGGTCCGCCTGGACTCCCCCGCGCCGCGGGCGGAGCTGGAGGAGCTGCACCGCCGGGTGGTCGCCACGTCGCCGGTCGGCCACACGCTGCGCAACGCCGTGCCGGTGGAGGTCGAGCTGGCCTGAGGTCCGGCGGAGGTCGGGCGGAAAAGGCGGGGAACGCCCTTCCCCGCCTTTTCCGCGCGTCGGGGTAGAGCGTGATTTCACCCGACAACGGGGAGGAATCGAGTCCGGTATTTCCTCCGAAAATCCTTGTGGGGGCGGTGTTTCGCAAACTTTCGGAAACCGTTGACAACGCAGCGGAGTCGGTTCGATGCTGTGCGCATCGATAGACCTGGATCACCGCGTCGACGCGGGTCGGGTGACCACCGGTCGGTTCCCGAGGTCTATCACGCTGCCCGGTCCGCCGCCGGCCTCAACGAGGAGGAAGCATGCACATGGACGACGCACCCATCCCGCAGATCAGCCGCAGATTGTTCGTGGGTGGTGCCGGCGCCCTGGCACTCACCACGACCGGGCTGGTGCTGCCGGGCACCGCCCAGGCCCAGACCGTCACGAACAACCAGACCGGGAACCACAACGGTTACTACTACTCGTTCTGGACCGACGCCAACGGAACGGTCTCCATGACCATGGGTTCCGGCGGTCAGTACAACACCACGTGGCGCAACACCGGGAACTTCGTGGCCGGCAAGGGCTGGAGCAACGGCAGCCGCCGGACCGTGCGCTACTCGGGCAGCTTCAACCCGTCCGGCAACGGCTACCTGTGCCTCTACGGCTGGACGTCGAACCCGCTCGTCGAGTACTACATCGTGGAGAGCTGGGGCAACTACCGGCCCACGGGCACGCACAAGGGCACGGTCACCAGCGACGGCGGCACGTACGACATGTACCAGACGATGCGGTACAACGCCCCGTCCGTCGAGGGCACCAAGACCTTCCCCCAGTTCTGGAGCACCCGGCAGCAGAAGAAGGTCGGCGGGACCATCACCACCGGCAACCACTTCGACGCGTGGTCGCGCGCCGGGATGCGCCTGGGCAACTTCAGCTACTACATGATCATGGCCACCGAGGGGTACCAGAGCAGCGGCAACTCCAACATCACGGTGAGCTGACCGGGAGTCCCCTCCCGGACGGGCGAGCGGGACGAGCTGGACGAGCGCCGTGGCGCGGCGGCGGTGCGGTCGCCGCGCCACGGCGCCGTCGGCCGTCAGCCCACCGGCGGTTCCGCGGTGTGCCAGTCGGTCAGCCCTTCGTACGCGCGGGCCGCCGCGAGGAGCTCCAGGTCCGCCCCGCGCGGACCGATCCACTGCACCCCCACCGGCAACCCGTTCGCGAACCCCACCGGCTGGCTCACCACCGGCAGGCCGGACAGGCTCAGCGGGATGGTCAGGCTGCCCGCCCGCATCTCCAGCACCGGCAGGTCGACCGGCGTGCACGCGGTGAACGGCACGGTCGGCGACAGGAGCAGCCGCAGCCCGTGCCCGGTGAACAGCGCGTCCCAGGCGCGGCCGATCCGCGCCACCGCGTTCCGGGCCGCCGAGAGCGCCCGCTCGTCCACGCCGCCGCCCACCGCGACCGCGCCGAGGATGGCCGGGTTGTGGTCCAGCAGGCCGCGGGCGGCGCCCGCGCGGTGGGCCGCCGCCACCTCGTGCAGCGCCACGCCCCGGTAGGCCGGGCCGACCAGGTCCATCGCGGGCGCGGTCACCTCGACCAGCCGGGCGCCGGCCCGTTCGAGCAGGCCGATCGCCTCGGCCACCACGTCCCGCACGTCGTCGTCCGACTCGGCCAGCCAGTCGGTCACCACGCCGATCCGCACGCCCGCCAGACCCGGGACGGGGAAGTCCGAGGTGGACGGCAGGCCCGCGAGGCAGCGGAACAGCAGCTCGGTGTCGTCGACCGTCCGCGCGATCGGGCCCACGCGGTCCAGGGTCGGCGAGGCGGGCCACACGCCGTCGTGCGGCACCCGGTCGCCGGTCGGGCGCAGGCCGACCACGCCGCAGAACGCGGCCGGGATGCGGATCGAGCCCCCGGTGTCCGACCCCACCGAGGCCGCGCACTCGCGCGCCGCCACGGCCGCCGCCGACCCACCGCTGGAACCGCCGGCCACCCGGCGCGGGTCCCACGGGTTGGCGGTCGGCGCGCACGCGATGCCCACCGCGAACTCCTGGGTGGTGTTCTTGCCGAACACCACCGCGCCCGCCTCGCGCAGCCGCCGCACCACCGCCGCGTCCCGCGCCGGGTGGATGTCCGGCCACACCGGGGAGCCGTACCTGGTGGGCATGTCGGCGGTGTCGACGATGTCCTTCACCCCGATCGGCACGCCGTGCAGCGGTCCGCGCCACCGGCCCGCCACCACCTCGGCCGCGGCCCGCTCCGCCTGCCGCCGCACGAGTTCCGGGTCCAGGTGGGCGAAGGCGCGCACGACCGGCTCGGCCCGCTCGGCGCGCTCCAGGAACGCCTCGGCCAGCTCCACGGGCGACAGCTCGGCCGACGCCACCGCGTGGGCCAGCTCGCGGACGGACCACGAGGTGATCGGGCGATCGGCCATGGTGCGGATCTCCTCTGGCGAGCAGGACGCGGTGTTCTCGCGGCCGGTGTCCGGGTAGCCTGAAAACGTTGCGCGTCAACGGGAACGGGGGTCTTCATGATACGGGTGGTCATCGGCAAACCCGGTTTGGACGGGCACGACCGGGGTGCCAAGGTGGTGGCGCGGGCGTTGCGCGACGCCGGTGTCGAGGTCGTCTACACCGGCCTGCACGTCACCGCCGAGCAGATCGTGCGCACGGCGGTGCAGGAGGACGCCGACGGCATCGGGCTGTCCGTGCTGTCGGGCGCCCACCTCGTCCTGTTCCCGCGCGTGGTCGAGCTGCTCGCGCGGGAGGGCGCCTCGGACGTCGTCGTGTTCGGCGGCGGGATCATCCCCGAGGAGGACATCCCGGTGCTGCGCGCGGCGGGCGTGGCCGAGGTGTTCACCCCGGGCACGCCCGTCGACGCCATCGTGGACTGGGTGCGCGCGACCTTCTCCGAGGACCGCAGGCGCGTCACCGCGTAGCGGCCCGGGACGCGCTCGTCCGCAGGAACGACAACACCTCCTCGCGGCCGGGCGCGTCCCGCAGGTAGAAGTGGCCGCCCGGCAGCACGGTCAGCTCGCACCCCGCGGTGGTGTGCCGCGCCCAGTCGGCGAGGCGGTCCTCGGCGATGTCGTCGTCCCGCCCGCCGAACACGCGCAGCGGCACGTCCAGCGGCGGCCGGGGCGCGTAGCGGTAGGTCTCGTAGACCTCGAAGTCCGCCCGGTAGGCGGGCAGCACCATGGCCAGCAGGTCCCGATCGCCCGCCACCTGCGCCATCCCGCCGCCGTAGGACCCGTCGATGAACGAGATCAGCTCCTCCTCCGGCAGGTGGTGCACCGCCTCGCGACGCGGGCCGTGGTGCGGCGCGGGGATCGCCGACACCACCAGCAGTTCGGGCAGCGGCCTCCCCCGCTCGCGCAGCTCCAGCGCCACCTCGTGCGCGACCAGCGCGCCCAGGCTGTGCCCGAAGAACGCGAACGGCGGCCGGAAGTCCACGTGCTCGACCACCGCGGCCACCAGCTCCGCCATGGAGGTCAGCGGTTCCTCGGCGAAGCGCGAGCCGTGGCCGGGCAGCTGGACGCCCAGCACCTCGACGTCGGGCAGCTCGTCGGCCCACCGGACGAACTCGCCCGGTGAGCCGCCGCTGTGCGGGAAGGCGTAGAGCCGCAGGGCCGCGTCGGGGCGGGGCAGGCGGCGGGCCGTCCACTTCGGAGTCATGAGTTCCCTCCCGCGGCGCGGGCCGCGGTCGTCCGGCCGCGCAGCAGCGCGGTGAGCTGGGTCGGGGTGGGCGCGGTGAAGATCTCCTTGGCCGACACGGGGACCTCGAACCGCTCGCGCAGCCACTTCGCCAGCTGGGTGGCCAGCAGCGAGTCGCCGCCCAGGTCGAAGAAGCCGTCGTGCGGGTCGACCTCGGGGAGGCCGAGCAGGTCGCGGAACGCGGTCACCACGGCGGACCGCACCGGGTCCTCGTCGGCGCCGGTCGCGGGCGTGGCTGCGGGGGTGGTGCCGGCCGTGGTGGCGTCGGCCGTGGCCGCGGTCGCACTGGTCGTGGCGCCGGCCGGGGTCGCGGTCGCGCCGTTCGCGGTCGCGCCGTTCGCGGTCGCCTCCCCCCGCTCGATCCGCACGCGCGCGGCGGGCTCGTCGTCACGCGCCCGCGCCGGCTCGACCAGGAACGCCGTGTGCTCGAACGGGTACAGCGGCAGCGCGGCACGGCGACGGGGCGCGTCGTGCAGGCGCGCGAAGTCCACCGGGACGCCCGCCGACCACAGCCGCCCAGCGGCGGTCAGCACGCTGATCCGGTCGGGCGTGCCCTCGGCCGCGTGCGGCAGGGAGTTCACCGCCACGTGCCGCGCCGACCAGGCGGGGTGCCGGCGGGCCAGGGCGGTGAGCGTGGTGCCCGGACCGACCTCCAGCAGCACCGAGTCCCGGTCGGCCAGCAGGACCTCCAGCGCGTCGCCGAACCGGACCGGCCGGCGCAGGTGCGCGGTCCAGTAGTCCGGGTCGCACGCCTCGGCGTCGGTCAGCACCCGGCCGGTCGAGTCGGACACGACCGGCGTGGTCGGCGGGGACAGCCGGATGCCCGCCACGAGCTCGCGGAACCGGTCGGTGATCGGGTCCACCAGCGACGAGTGGCCGGCGGTCGCGATGCGCAGCACGCGCGCGTCGAACCCCCGCTCCCGCAACCGCTCGGCGAACCGCTCGACCAGCTCGGCGGGCCCGGTCGCGGTGCACTGGTCGGGGCCGTTGACCGCGCCCAGGTCCAGCCCGGGGGGCAGCAGCTCGCGCACCCGCTCCTCGGGCAGCCGGACGGCCGCCATGCGCCCCTCGGGCAGGCCCTGGAGCAGCCGCCCGCGCTCCGCGACCAGCGCGGCGGCCTCGTCGACCGCCATCACCCCGGCCACGCAGGCGGCGGCGAACGCGCCCAGGCTGTGCCCGACCACCCGCGCCGGCCGCACGCCCCAGCTCTCCCACAGCTTCGCCAGCGCGTACTCGACGGCGAAGACGGCGGGCTGGCCGAAGCGGATGGTGTCCAGCGAGGCGACCGCCGCGTCCCGCCCGGCCGGGTCGGGCCGCAGGACCGAGGCGAGGTCCAGGCCGCTGTGCCGGGCGCACTCGTCGAAGGCGGCCCGGAACACCGGCTCGTGGTGGTGCAGCTGGGCGGCCATGCCGACGTGCTGCCCGCCCTGGCCGGGGAAGGTGAACACGACCGGCTTGTCCTCCGCCTTGGCGGTGGACGGCACCACGCGGTCGTGCTCGCCGGAGCGCAGCACCCGGGCCGCCTCGGCGGCGGACTCCGCGACGACGAACCGGCGGTGCGGCCACGCCCGGCGGCCCAGCTGGGAGGTCCACGCGAGGTCGGCCAACCCGATGTCGGCCAACCCGATGTCGGCCAGCCCGGTGTCGGCCAGCCCGGTGTCGGCCAGCCCGGTGTCGGCCAGCCCGGTGTCGGCGGGGCCCGTGGTGGCCGGGGCAGCACCGGCCAGGGCAGCGTTGGCCAGGGCAGCGCCGGCCGGAGCTGCCGCGTCGAGCCGGTCCGCCGTGCGGCGGGCCAGTTCGTCGAGCGCGGCCGGTGTGCGCGCGGACAGCACCACGAGGTGACCCGGCCGCTCCGGCGCGGGCGGCGCGGCGACCTCGGGTGGCTGCTCGACCACCGCGTGCGCGTTCGTGCCGCCGATGCCCAGGGCGTTGACCCCGGCCCGGCGCGGACCGCCCGCCGGCCACGGCCCCGCCTCGGTCCGCACCTCGAACGGCGACGAGGCGAAGTCGATCTGCGGGTTGGGCGTGGTGAAGTGCAGGCTCGGCGGCAGCACGCCGTCCCGCACCGCCAGCACCGCCTTGATGAAGCCCGCCACGCCCGCCGCCGCGTCGGTGTGCCCGATGTTGGTCTTGAGCGAACCCAGCGCGCAGAACCCGGTGCGGTCGGTGTCGGCGCGGAACGCCCTGGTCAGCGCCAGCACCTCGATCGGGTCGCCGAGCGGGGTGCCGGTGCCGTGCGCCTCGACGTAGCCCACCGAGCCGGCGTCGACCTCGGCCGAGTCGAGCGCGGCCCGGATCGCCCGGACCTGGCCCGCGACGCCCGGCGCGGTGAAGCCGATCTTGTCGCCGCCGTCGTTGGCCACGCCGGTGCCGCGCAGCACGGCGTGCACGCGGTCGCCGTCGGCCAGCGCGTCGGCCAGCGGCTTGAGCACCACCAGCGCCGCGGCACTCCCGCCGACGGTGCCGGTGGCGTCGGCGTCGAACGCCCGGGTGTGCCCGTCCGCGGCGAGGATGCCGCCCTCCACGTAGGTCCCGGCGGGAGGCGGCACGTGCACGGTCGCGCCGCCGGCCAGGGCGATGTCGCAGTCACCCGCCAGCAGCGCCTGCGCGGCCACGTGGATGGCCACCAGCGAGGTCGAGCAGGCGCTCTGCACCGTGCACACCGGACCGCGCAGGCCCAGCTTGTGCGCCACGCGGGTGGTGAGGAAGTCGGGCGCGGTCGCCATGCGCAGCTGCCAGGCGTCGACCATCGGCAGCTCGGCGCGGGCCGCCTGGAGGGCGGCCAGGTAACCGGTGGTGCCGCCGCCGGCGAACAGGCCGATCGCGCCGCCGTACGCGGCCGGGTCGTAGCCCGCGTCCTCCAGCGCGTGGTGCGCGCACTCCAGGAACACGCGGTGCTGCGGGTCGGTGATCAGGGCTTCGCGCGGGGTGAGGCCGAAGAAGCCGGCGTCGAAGCCCGCCGCGCCCTCCAGCACGCCGTACCCGCCGGTCCGGCCCTCCTCGTCCACGGTGCGGGTGACCGAGTCGACGCCGGCGAGGACGTTGCGCCACAGCGCGTCGACGTCCGGCGCGCCGGGGAAGCGGCCCGCCATGCCGATGACGGCGATCTGGTAGCCGGTGTCGTCGAACCCGGGCCCGTCGGAGTCGGGCCCGTCAAGCCCGGAACCGTCAAGCCCGGAACCGTCAAGCCCGGAACCGTCGAACCCGGCGTCGTGGCCGGCCTGGTCGTGTGCGGCGCTCACCGCTGTGCCCCTTCCGCGTTCGTGGTCCCCCGCCTCTGCGCCCGCAGCCTGCGCAACCGGTCCCGGCCGCTGCTGCGGAACGACGCCGAGGCCAGTTCGACGGGCTCGGCCCGCGCCTCCTCGGCCCCCTCCCCACCCCGGCGCAGCCGGTCGGCCAGGCCGCGCACGGTGTGGTGCTCGAACAGCTCGACCAGCTCCACCGCGTACCCCAGCTCACCGGTCAACCTCCGGTGCACGTCGGCCAGCAGCAGCGAGTGGCCGCCGAGGTCGAAGAAGCTGTCGTCGCGGCCGATCGCCTCCAGGGACAGGACCTGCCGCCACACGCCGACCACCGCGGCCTCCACCTCGTCCAGCCCCGTCGCACCCGCCGCGGACCCCGGCGCGGCCGGTTCGGGCAGCGCCGCGCGGTCGACCTTGCCGTTGGCCGACAGCGGCAGCGCGGGCAGCGCCACCACGTGCCGGGGCAGCATGAACGCGGGCAGCCGCTCCGCCAGGTGCTCCCCCAGGTCGGTGGGCGCCGCACCGCCCGACCCGGTCACCACGTAGGCGACCAGGTGGGCGTCGGGGGTCTCGCGGTGGCGCACCGAGACGTGGGCGGCCACGACGTCCGGGTGCTCCTCGACGACCGCGCGCAGCTCGTCGGGCTCGATCCGGTTGCCGCGGATCTTGACCTGGTCGTCGGTGCGGCCGATGAAGTCGTACTCGCCGTCGGGCCGCAGCCGCACCAGGTCGCCGGTGCGGTACCGCCGCCCGCCGGCGTCGTCGGTGGTGAACCGCTCGGCGGTGAGGTCCGGCCGGCGGAAGTACCCGCGGGCCACGCCGGGGCCGCCGATGTGCAGCTCGCCGACCTCGCCCGGGGGCACCGGGCGCAGCCCCGCGTCCAGGACGTGCAGCTCGGCCTCCGCCACGGGCCCGCCGATCGGCGGCAGGCCGTCGCCGTCGGGGGTGACCAGGCCGCCGGTGGTGAACACCGTGGCCTCGGTCGGCCCGTAGATGTTGACCACCCGGAACGGTTGGCCGGGCGCCGGCCTGGCGGTCAGGCGCTCGCCGCCCACCATGAGGGTGCGCAGCGCCCCGTCCGCCGGCCACGACATGCCCAGCAGCGGCGTGCCGATGGCCACCGTCAGGAACAGCGCCTTGACCCGTTCGGCCACCAACCAGTCCCGCAGCAGCTCCGGGGTGAGCACGGTCGCGGTGTCCGCGACCGTGATCGTCGCGCCCGAGGTCAGCGCGGGCCAGGTGTCGAACACCGCGGCGTCGAAGCCCGGTGAGGCGACCATGGCGACCCGGTCGCCGGGTGCCAGGTCGTGCGCGTCGACCTGGGACCCGGCGAACACGGCGAGGGCGTGGTGGTCGATCATCACGCCCTTGGGCTCGCCGGTGGAGCCGGAGGTGTAGATGACGTACGCCAACCGGTCCGGCGGGTACTCCCCCGGCCCCTCGAACGGCACGTCCGACGCCCCGTCCGACGCCCCGTCGGCGGCCGCGGCGGAGCCGAGCACCTCGACCCCGTCCGCGCGCCACCGCCCGGCCTCCTCGGGCGAGGTCACCAGGGGGACCCCGGCCCCGGCGAGCCGCAGCACGGCCGCCGCGCGGCCGTGCGGGTGCGCCGGGTCCATCGGCAGGTAGGCCGCGCCCGCGAGCGCGACGCCCAGCACCGCGGCGACCTGGTCCGCCCCGCGCGGCAGGCGGACCGCGACGACGTCGTCGGGTCCCGTGCCGCGGCGGCGGAGCAGGCCGGCCAACCGACCCGCCCGTGCCGCCAGCTCGCCGTAGGTGACCTCGACCCCGCCCTCCCGGACCGCGACCCGCCGCGAGTGGTCGGACGCCTGCCGCCAGAACGCGGTGACGACCGGCTGTGCTGCCATCTGCCCCCCAGTGCTCGGAAATTCAGGTTGAACGTGATGACGGTGCGTCGGACCCGACCGCCGGTTCGGCGGTCTGCCCACCGGCCGCGGCCGGGTCCCCGAACGCCTTGCGGGGCATCCCCCACAGGGTCGGTGCGATCGCCGCGATCGTCACCAGGCCGGCGACGAGGAACGCGACGTTCAGGCCGCTCGCCGAGGCCGCGCGGGCGACGTCGGCGAGCACGTCCGCGGCGACCGGGGCGTCACCGGGCACGCGGCCCTCGGAGAGCTGCTCGGTGACGCGGCCCAGCTCCCCGCCCAGCGGCTGCGCGGCGAGCCGGTCGCGCAGGTCGTCGAGGAAGGTGGAGACCTGGGCCGCGCCGATCGCGGCGATGCCCACCACGGTGCCGAACTGGAGGCCGGTCTCGACCGTGCCGGAGGCGGTGCCCGCCCGCTCCGGCGGCACGGAGCCCAGCGCCACGGTGTTGACCGGCGGCAGGGTCAGGCCCCAGCCGATGCCGATCAGCCCGACGGCCCACCAGATGCCGCCGTAGCCGGTGTCCGCGTCGGTGAACCACAGCGCGGCCAGGCCGACGCCGCCGACGGCCAGGCCCACGGACACGATCTGGGCCGCGCCGTACCTGGCCATGAGCTTGCCCGCGATGGGCGCGGCCAGCACGAGCATGACCGCGGCGGGCAGGAACCCGATGCCGGCCTTGAACGGGCTGTACCCGAACGCCTGCTGGAGCAGCTGCGACAGGAAGAAGAACGACGAGGACAGGCCGAAGCCGAGCACGAACGCGACGATCGTGGACGCGGTGAACGGCTTGGAGGAGAACAGCGACAGCGGCATCATCGCGTGCTCGCTGCGCCGCTCCACGGCGATGAACGCGACCAGCGCCAGCACGGCGACCGCGAACGAGCCGAGGATGACCGGCGAGCCGAAGCCGACCACGACGCCCTCGATGATGCCGTAGGCCAGCGCGAGCGCGCCCAGCGAGCCCAGCAGCAGGCCGGGCAGGTCCAGCCGCCGACCCTCGGCCGGCGCGATCGAGTCCACCGTGAACACGACCAGGACGATCGCGGCGATGCCGAGGGGGACGTTGATCTGGAACAGGACGCGCCAGTCGAAGGTGGCGACGAGCCAGCCGCCCGCCACCGGGCCGAAGGCGATCGCCGCGCCGCTGAGCGCGCTCCAGATGCCCAGCAGCTTGGCGCGCGCGGCGTCGCCGCCGGCGAGCAGCGAGATCAGCGCCATGGCGGCGGGCACCAGCATGGCCGCGCCGACGCCCTGGAGGGCGCGGCCGGCGATGAGCACGCCCGCGCTGTCCGCCAGGCCGCACACGGCGGAGCCGACGATGAAGAGGGAGGTGCTGGCGAGCAGGCCGGTGCGGTGCCCGAGGCGGTCGCTGACGGCGCCGCCGGTCAGCACCAACCCGGCGAACGCCAGGGTGTAGGCGTCGAACATCCACTGGAGGCTGGTGAGC
This sequence comes from Saccharothrix lopnurensis, assembly GCF_042658445.1. NCBI lineage: Bacteria > Bacillati > Actinomycetota > Actinomycetes > Pseudonocardiales > Pseudonocardiaceae > Saccharothrix > Saccharothrix lopnurensis. The sequence continues at coordinate 28,592 of NZ_JBHSQO010000067.1, forward strand.
GACGCCGACAGGTCGGTGCGGATCACCGGTAAGGCGACCGCGCTGATGGTCAGGTCGAGCATCGCGATCAGGGACGTGGCGAACACCGTGAACAGGGCGACGCGCCGGCGCGTGCCCACGACCGGGGCCGCGGGGGTAGACATGACTGGGACTCCCTCATCGGGTAGCGGGGGTCGAACGGACGGGGGCGCCCCGCCCGGTCGGACCCGAGCAGGCCGCCGGGAGTGGATCAGTCGTGCCGGGGGCCGGCGTCGTCGGCGGACCCCGGGTCGAGCATCGGGAACAGCCGCGCCACGACCGCGACCGGCTCCGCGCCGGTCGGGCGTGCCGAGGGGTCGTCCTCCCGGTGGCGGAACAGCGCGATCAACGACCGCACCGCGTCGCCCAGGGCGGCCATCTCCTCGGGGGTGAGGTAGACGACCTGGCTGAACGCCTCGTCCCGCCGCCAGTGCGCGGGCACCTCCCCGCGCCGGTCCAGCCAGCGCTGGTAGCTCTCGTCCTCCAGCGCGCGGTTGAGCCCGCCGAGGTCGGGGTGCGCCGGGCGTTCGGCGGCCGGTCGGGGTCGGGGCGCCCTGCGGCGCCCCCGTCCCGCACCGCGCGCCAGCCGCCACGGCCTGGCCCGCCCGGTGACCCCCGGGACGTCCTCGACCAGGCCCTGCTCGGCCAGCTTGCGGAGGTGGAACGAGTAGAGCCCGGTGTTGCCGCCCAGTTCGCGCGCGGCCTGCGCCGAGGTCAGCTCGGCGCGCGTGCGCAACAGCTCCAGCAGCGCCTCGCGCACCGGGTGCTCGTCCCGCCTCGACTCGTCCACTTTGCAAACAGTAGGAGTTTGCAAACTCAACGTCAACAGCCCTACCCTCGACGCCATGACCGTGCTGCCCGTGCGCCTGTTCGGCGACCCCGTGCTGACCCAGCCCGCCGCCCAGGTCACCGACTTCGACCAGGAACTGCGCCGCCTCATCCGCGACCTGCACGACACGCTGGACGACCAGCGGGGCGCCGGGCTCGCCGCGCCGCAGCTGGGCATCAGCAGGCGTGTGTTCGTCTACCACCTCGAAGGGGTCAAGGGCCACCTGGTCAACCCGACCCTGAGCTTCCCCGACGAGGAGGAGCAGGACGGCCCCGAGGGCTGCCTGTCCATGCCCGGCCTGTACTTCGACACCAAGCGCCGGCTGAACGTCGTCGCCAAGGGGTACACCGCGCACGGCGACCCGGTGCAGGTCGTCGGCTCCGGCTACCTGGCGCGCTGCCTCCAGCACGAGACCGACCACCTCGACGGGGTGCTGTTCATCGACCGGATGGATGCCCAGCGCCGCCGCGCCGCCCTCAAGGAGATCCTCGCGGCCGACTGGGCGGGTCGCCCGGCGCCGACCGTGAAGATCAACCCGCACGACTCCGGCGCGGGGATGTGGTTGCGCCGTTAGGCGCGGCGGCACGGGCACCACGGGTCAGCCCCGCGCGGTCGCGACGGCCCGCAGCGGGGCGACCGAGGTCTCCCCGATCCGCGCCCGCAGCTCCGGGTCCGTCACGCCCAGGCCGGCGTGCGGCGCGAGCCCCAGCACGGCGATCTTGCCGACGTGCCGGTTGGTCTGCACCAGGCGGGCGGCCTCCGCGCTCTCCTCCAGCGGGAACACCTCGTTGAGCGCCGACTGCACCCGGCCGAGCGCGACCAGGCGGTTGAACTCGGCCATCTCCTGGAGGTTCGCGCCGTGGCTGCCGATGACGCGCTTGAGCTTCATCCACAGGTAGCGGTTGTCGTACTCGTGCCGGTAGCCGGTGCTCGAACCGCAGGTCACCACGACGCCGCCGCGGCGCACGACGAACACCGAGATGCCGAACGTGGCCCGCCCGACGTGCTCGAAGACCACGTGCGGGTCCTCGCCCACCGCGCCGCGGATGGCCCGGCCCAGCCGCTTGCCCGCCTCCGCCTGGTCGGTCGAGCCGCCGAGCCCGATCTCCTCCCGGTTGATCACGACCTCGCAGCCGAGCCTGCGGGCGGCCTCCACCTTGGACTCGCCGCCGACGACGCCGACCGCGATGCCGCCGCCGTTGCGCACCAGCTGCGCCGCGTACGCGCCCAGACCGCCGGTCGCGCCCCAGATCAGCACGACGTCGCCCTGCTTGATCTGCGCGCCGCGGTGGCTGACCAGCATCCGGTAGGCGGTGCCGCCGCACAGCAGGTTCGACGCGGCCTCCTCCCAGGTCAGGTGGGCGGGCTTGGGCAGCAGCTGGTTCGCGCGGGCCACCGCGTAGTGCGCCAGCGAGCCGAAGTTCGTCTCGAAGCCCCACGCGCGCTGGTCGGCGTCCAGCATCCCGTCGCTGTGCGTGGCCGGGTCCTGGTCGTCCACGTAGGACGCCGACACCACGACGTGGTCGCCGACCTTCCAGCGCCGCACGCCCGAGCCGACCCGGACCACGACGCCCGCCGCGTCCGAGCCGAGCACGTGGTGCGGCTGGTCGTGCCGCGCGGCCCAGCCGCCCTGCCTGCCGAAGTGGCGCAGGAACGCGAACGTGGGGACGGGCAGGAACATCGCCGACCACACGGTGTTGTAGTTCATCGCGCTGGACATCACCGCGATGAGCACCTCGTCGGGCGCCAGCTCCGGCATCGGCACCCGGCCCAGGCGCAGGGACTTGCGCACGTCGCGCTCGTCCTGGTCCTGGCCGGCGAACATGTCCACGTCCTCGACGCGCAGGTGCACCGCCGGGTACTCCTCGGGCACCGGGATGCGGCCGAGCTCCTCGGGTCCGGCGCCTGCCAGTGCGGCCTCGGCGAGTGGGTCCATGGTTCCTCCTCCTGGTCAGGGCGTGGTCGTGAGGGCGATGCGGCCGGGCAGGTCGAACCCGTCCAGGTGGTCGCGCAGGTGGGCGCGCAGCTCCCCGACACCGGGTGGCCGGGCCGGGTCGGCGGGCTCCACCTCGGCCACGGCGACGGGCCCGCGGCGACCGGTGTCGCGCACCTCCACCCGCGCGTCGCGCACCCCGGGGTGCGCCCGCAGCACGCGCGCCACCAGCGGCGCGTCGATGAAGCCGTGGTGCCGCAACCACCGCGTCGCCCGGGGTCCGAGGTGCTCGACCGCGCCGTCCGGCCGCACGCGGGCCTCCTCGCCGGTGTCCACCCAGGACCCGTCGGCGGGGTCGGACACGACCAGCGCGCCGGGCACGCCGACGTGGGCGGGCCCGCCGTCGGGGCCGACCACGGCCAGCGCGCCGCCCGACGTGGGCCGCAGCACCGGCGCGGCCAGCGGCTCGGGCGCGGGCCCGGCGACCCAGGGGGCCGCCGGGCCCTCCTCCGCCGGCGCCGAGGGCACGCCGCGCGCCACCGGCGCGCCCGACGAGCGGGCCAGCGAGCGCACCGCCTCGTGGAAGTGGGCCGCGAACGCCTCCGCGCCCGCCGCGTCCATGGTCTGCGGCCGGTAGTCCAGCCGCACCAGGCCGCGCGGCCAGTCCGCCCGCACCTGGAGCGTCTTGTCGAACGTCGCCGAGGTGTTCGCGGTGAAGAAGTCCCAGCGCAGGTCCAGACCCGGCACGTCCAGCCGCAGGCCCCGGGGCGGGCGCGGGAAGGACAGCCCGAACTGGGTCATCAGCCTGCGCGCGGCCCGGTCCGGCACCTCCGCCAGCAGGCGGCGGAACGGCACGCGGCGGAACCGGCGCATCCGCGCCAGCGCCTCGTCCGCCTCCGCCAGCGCGGCCCCCGGCGCCCGGTCGGCGGCGCAGGGCAGCACCAGCGGCACGACGTTGACCTGCACGCCCGCGGTGCCCCGGGTGGTCTCGTCGCTGACGTCCGCGGCGATCGCCAGGACCGCCGCGTCGTTGCCGTACCAGGCGAGCTGGCGGGCCAGCGCGGCCAGCAGCGCGGTGAAGGTCGACACCGAGGAGCCGGCGGCCAGCTCGCGCAGCGCCGCCACGTCCCGCTCGGCCAGCGGCGTGGTCGCGGTCGACCGCACCCCGGTCCGGCCGGGCTCGCGGCCGCCCTGCACCAGCAGCGGGCCGGTCACGCCGGGCAGCACCCGCGTCCAGAACGCGGCCGCCTCGGCGCACACCTCGTCGGGCGCGTCCGCCGGGTGGGCCGCGTCGAGCGGCGGGCCGAGCCCGTCCGGGTCGGTGAGCGCGCGGGCGAAGTCGGCCGCCACCACGAACTTGCTGCGGCCGTCGAACCCCGCGTGGTGGACCGAGAACACCACGGTCCGCCGGTCCGGCGCGTGCGCCAGCCCGTGGAACCGCACCGGTCCCTCGGCGGCCAGGTCCCAGCGCCTGCGGTTCTCGCCGGCCGCCATGAACGCCGCGGCGGCCTCCCGCTCCGCGCCGGCCTCGCACGGCACGGCCACCTCGTCGTAGGACAGGGCGTCCGCCGCGTCCAGCACCACCTGGCGCAGCTCGCCGTCGACGACGCGCAGCACCGAGCGCAGCGGCTCGTGCCGGTGCAGCACGGCCAGCGCCGCGCGGTGCAACCGGCCGGGGTCGAGCGGGCCGGTGACCGCGACCGCGAAGTAGCCGCTGCTGCTGGTGCCCGGGTCGTACTCCTGCTCGGCCCACAGCGCGGACTGCGCGGCGCTGACCGGCCGGTGGAGCACCCGGCCCCCGAGCGCGGTCACGACCGCGCCGCCGCGCGGTGCCGGCGGGCGCGCACGGCCTCGGCCAGCAGGCCGGCCAGCGCCACCCGGTCGACCTTGCCGCTGGGCGTGCGCGGGAACGCGTCCAGCACGGTGATCGAGACCGGCACCGCCACCTCGGGCAGCACCTCGCGCAGCCGCGCGGTGACGGCGTCGGTGTCCAGCCCGGTCGCGCCGCCGGCGAGCACGACCGCGGAGCGCAGCGTGCGGTGCCCGGAGGCGCTCTCCACCACCACGGTCACCGCCCCGTCCACGCCCGGTTCGGCGAGCAGGTGCGCGTCCACCTCCAGCGGGTCCACCCGGATGCCGCGCAGCTTGACCTCGTCGTCGTTGCGGGTCAGGAAGCGCAGCACGCCGTCGACCAGTTCGACCTTGTCCCCGGTGCGGAACGCCCTGGTGTGGCCGTGGGGGGTGCGCGGGACGTCGACGTAGCGGCGCGCGGTCAGCTCCGGCTGCCCCAGGTAGCCCGCCGACATCGGCCGGCCCGCGACCAGCAGTTCCCCCACGGTCGGCACGGCCGGGTCGTCGGGCAGCACCAGCGCCTCGCAGCCCGGCAGCGGCGTCCCGATCGGGGGCAGCGCGGGCCAGTCCGCGGGCGGGCCGGTGAGGACGTGCGCGGTGACCATGGCCGACTCGCTCTGGCCGTAGTGGTTGTTGAGCCGGCAGCCGGGCAGGCGCTCGAAGAACCGCCGGATGCGGGGCGTGCACACCAGCTGCTCCCCCGCGGTGTTCACCTCGACCAGCCGCAGCCGGGCCGGCGGCTCGTCGGTCGCCGCGATGGTCAGCATCTGGAGCGCCAGGTTCGGCAGGAACACCCGCTGGACGCCGTGCTCGGCCAGCCACTCCAGCAGCTCGCCGGGCTCCCGTCGCAGCCGCTCGGGCACGACCGCGACCGTGCCGCCGCCCACCAGCGTGCCCAGCACCTCCTGGAACTGGACGTCGAAGTTCAGCGGCGCGAACTGGGCGGTGCGCAGGTCGGGCGCGATCGAGTGGTCGGCCTGCCAGCGGGCCATGGCGTCGATGCAGTGGTAGGACACCTCCACGCCCTTGGGCCAGCCGGTGGAGCCGGAGGTGTAGATCAGGTAGACGGCGCGCTCGGGCACCTGCTCCCGCGGCCACCGCACGTCGGTCTCGGGGTCGAAGCCGGCGGCGTCCGGCTCCGGCGCGTCCGGGACGGTCGCGGTCACCGGGTGCCGCACCACGTCCCGGTCGGTCAGCAGCAGCGCGGGCGTCGAGTCGGTGACCATGTGCTCCAGCCGCCTGACCGGGTACTCCGGGTCCAGCGGCACGTAGGTCGCCTCGGCCAGCAGCACCCCCAGCAGCGCGACCACGGCCCGCGTCCCGCGCGGGTAGGCCACCGCGACCCGGTCGCCCGGCCGCACGCCGCGCTCCCGCAGCAGCTCGGCGGTGCGGTGCGCCCACGCGTACAGCCCGGCGTAGGTCAGGGCCGGTCCGTCGCCGACCAGCGCCAGGTCGTCGCGGCGCTCGCCGGCGGTGCGGCGCAGGGCGAGCGGCAGCCACTCGGCGTCGCTCTCCCCGCCCCACAGCCCGGCGTAGGCGGGCTCGGCGGGCTCGGCCTCCAATTCCTCGGCCTCCAATTCCTCGGCCTCCAATTCCCCGGCTGCCAGCTCCTCGGCCAGCTCGCCCACGGTCGGGTGGTCGAAGATCACCCGCAGGCCCACGGTCAGGCCCAGCCGGTCCCGGATGCCGGCCGCGATCCTGGTCGCGGTGATCGAGTCGCCGCCCAGGTCCACGAAGTTCTCGTCCTCGGCGATGCCGTCCACGCCCAGCGCCTGCTCCCACAGCGCGGTGAGCTCGGCGGCGATGTCGGTCGGGTTCATGCCAGCACCTCACGGATGGTTCGCAGCGCGGCGCCCGGGTCCGCGGCCCAGCGGCGGGCGGTCTCCTCGAAGGAGTCGCGGAAGAACTCCGCGCTGTCGGCGGTGAACAGGTCGGCGGAGGTCAGCAGGTGGCCGGTCGCGCCGGACCGGGTGAAGTCCAGGTGCAGCTCCACCTCGTACCTCGTGCGGGTCGGCGGCACCGGGTGCCACGCGGTGCGCGCGCCGGGGAACCGGGGCGGTTCGGCGGGCGCGTGCAGGTCGAACACGGACTGGGCCAACCGCGCCCGGCGCGGGGTCGGCGGCAGGCCGGCGGCCGCGGCGACGCGGTCGAACGGCGCGTCGGCGTGGTCGGCCGCGTCCAGGACGGTCCGCCGCACCCGCTCGACCAGCTCCCGCAGCGTGGTCGCGGGCGGGCAGGCGATCCGCACCGGCACCACGTTGACCAGGAACCCGACCAGGCGGTGGTCGGCCGGGTCCAGGCGACCGGCGACCGGGACCCCGACCACGGTCTCCGCCGCCGGCGGCTCGTCCGCGCCGGTGAGCACGGCCGCGAAGCAGCCCAGGAGCACCTGGAACGGCGTGGCGCGGGCCTGCCGGGCCACCCCGGCGACGGCGGCGCACACCTCGGCGGGCAGCTCGACGCGCCGCGCGTGGGCGAGCCCGCCGCGCCGCGCGGGCCGCGCCAGGTCCGGCCGGT
>NZ_JBHSQO010000068.1:0-15256 GCF_042658445.1 Saccharothrix lopnurensis
ACACGTTCAGACCCCGCGAGTCGAACGTTCACGACCACCGTGTCGAACACTCGGGACAGGTGAGTTCAACGCTCGCGTACACGTGCCGGTTACCGGCGGGTAACCGCTGACCAGGCACGGAACGACGCGAACGTTGAACTCGGGGGTCCTGAACGTACGACACGGTGGGTCTGGACGTACGACTCGCGCGGGTTAGGGGGTGGGGATCAGGGTGGCTATGCCGTCCAGGAGGCGTTGCAGGCCGAACTCGAAGCGGTCGGCCGAGTAGGGGGCTACGCCTGACTGGAGGGACTTGAGCAGGGCCGGGTAGTCGGTGAAGTCGATCAGTCCGGCCAGTGCGGCGTCGCGCTCGCGGGACTCGTCCGCGTCCGGTTCGCGGGTGTCCAGGCTCAGGCGGGCCTGGCCGCGCACGTAGGCGTCCACCGACTCGACCACGGCCATCTTGTCGGCCTCGCTCAACCCGGTCTCCTCCAGCGCCCGCAGCGCCGAGTCGAGCCACCGGATCGCGTTCGGCCCGGGGAACGGCGCGGCCGCCACCAACTGGAGCACCCACGGGTGCTTGCGGAAGCCCTCCCAGTCCGACCGCGCCCACGCCTCGACCTTCGCGCGCCAGTCGCCCGGCCACTCGTGCGGCAGCGTGTCGTCCAGCGCCACGGCGTCGAGCATCAGCGCTTCCAGCTCCGCCTTGCCCGGCAGGTACGTGTAGAGCGACGCGGTCCCCACGCCCAGCTCCTGGGCCACCCGGCGCATCGACAGCGCGGCCAGGCCCTCCGCCTCCACCAGGCCGATCGCCGCCTCGACGATGCCCTCCGCGGTCAAGCCGCGCTGCGGACCCCGCGCGGGTCGGCGCGCGTCCTTCCACAGCAGCTCCAGCGTCCGCCGCCGCACGTCGTCCTTTGCACCCATGGTGAAACCCAGTATACCGTTCGGAGTTGTACGAACGATGTTCGGAGTTTGGGGGAGAGATGACGGAGGACCGAGGAAGCGGGAGAGCGGCGGGAGGCGAGAGGGAGAGGCGGGCGTTGTGGGCGGCGACGCTCACCAACGGGCCCACCGAGCTGATCGACTTCGTGTTGCCGCTGTGGGCGGGTGCGGCGATCGGGTTGCGCGCGAGTGAGATCGGCGTGCTGCTCGCGGTGGAGATGGCGCTGTCGGTGGTGGTGCGGCCGGTCGCGGGGGTGGTGGCGGACCGGTGGGACCGCCGCTCCACCGCCGCCGCCGGGGCACTGCTCTACGCGCTGTCCTGCGCCGGGTACGCGGTCGCCCAGTCCGCCCCGGTGGCCTACGCGGCGGCGGCGGTCGGCGGTGCCGGGGGCGCGCTGCTGTGGGTGGCGGTGCGGGCGATCGTGAGCGAGCGGTTGGCCGAGGACTCGGCGGTGTTCGCGCGCCTGCTCTCGGCCCAGGAGACCGGGGCGTGGGTGGCCTTCGTGGTGGGGCTGTCGCTGATCGGGCCCCTCGGGTTCGGTGGCCTGTTCTGGGCGTGTTCAGGCGCGTGCGCGATCGCGGCGGTGTGCCTCCTGACGGCGCCGCGACGACCGGGGTACGGCGGTACGGGTACGGGTACTGACATGGGCACGGCTGCGGCTGCGGCCGAGACCGGAACCAAGGCCGAGGCCGGGACCCGGATCGGGCTCAGGGCGGTGGGCAAACGCTTGCGCCCCATGCTGTTCGCCGTCGTGATGACGATGGCCGCCGAGGCCGCCGTGGGGTTGCTGCTGCTCCTGCACCTGCAACGCGGGTTCGGCCTGGAGGTGGTCGAGGTGGCGTGGGTGTTCCTGCCCGGCGCCGTCGCGATGAGCGTCGCGGCCGGGTACCTGCACCGGTACGTGCTGCGGTTCGGGCGGCGGCGGGTGCTGGTCACCGCCTCGACGGCGAGCTGCGCGTTCGCGGTGAGCCTGGCGTGGGCCCCGACCCCGCACGTGATCGCCGGGCTGTGGGTGCTCAGCGGGCTGGCGTGGGCGGCGGTGCTGCCGGTGCAGCAGGCCGTCATCGCGGAGGCGTCCGCCGGGCAGGTCGGCCGCGGCATGGGTGTGTACGAGTCGGCCTGCCTGGTCGGCGCGTTGATCGGCAGCCTGGCGGCGGGCGTGCTCTACGACGGGGCGCACTGGTGGGTCGCGTGCCTGGTGGCCGCCGGGATGATCCTGGCCGGCGCGGTCGTCGTGCCGAGGGCGGTGCGGGCGCTCGGCGTGCCCGACGTGCCGGTGGAGCTCGGGCGGGCCTGACGCGGAAGAGGGCCGCCGGGGAGTGCTCCCCGGCGGCCCGACAAGAGGGTCCTACCGGGGCGGCTGGAGCAGTTCGGCGGGCACCGGCTCGTCCCGCTCCAGCGCGCCGAACAGCGCCAGCGCCTGCTCCCGGTTCCACTGCACGACCGAGCCGACGCCGCCGAGGGTCGGCGTGCCGCCCACCGGCACGGTCACCGTGTCCACTCCCCCGCCCATCGCGAACGCCATGCCCGCGAGGTTGTGCAGGTTGTCGTCCTCGGCGATCGAGATCGAGTCCGTGCCCGCGAACAGCAGCGGGAACGCGCGGAACGGGTTGGCCAGCACGGAGGGGCTCGTCGCCTTCTCGGTCAGCGCGGCGAGGAACTTGCGCTGGTTCTCCACCCGCTGGAGGTCCGCTCGGGCGAACGCCCGGGTCCGCACGAAGCCCAGCGCCTGCGCGCCGTCCAGCTCCTGGCAGCCCGCCTGGAGGTCCAGCCCCGCCAACGGGTCCTGGATCGGCTCGTCGACGCACAGGTCCACGCCGCCGACCGCGTCCACGATCCCGGCGAACCCGCCGAAACCGATCTCCATGTAGTGGTCGACGCGGATGCCCGTGGCGCCCTCGACGGTCTGCACCAGCAGCGGCGCGCCGCCGAACGCGAACGCCGCGTTGATCTTGTTCTTGCCGTTGCCCGGGATGTCCACGTAGGAGTCGCGCGGCATGCTCACCAGCGTCGCCTTCCCGGAGCCCTCCGGGATGTGCAGCAGCATGATGGTGTCCGTGCGCCTGCCGGCCGCGTCACCGGTGGCCAGCGCGGCCTTCTGCTCCTCGGACAGGTCGTCGCGCGCGTCCGAGCCGACCAGCAGCCAGTTGGTGCCCGGCGTGTCGGCGGGCCTGCCCTCGTAGTCGGGCAGCGCGTCGATGCGGCGCAGCGACGAGTCGACGTAGACCCACATGCCGACGGCGAACACCAGCAGCAGCACCAGCACCACGCCGATGGTCCGCCCGATCCCCCGCTTGCGCCGCGGCGGCGCCTGCCGGTACCCGCCCTGCGCCGCGACGGCCTGCTGCCCGGGGTGCCGCTGCCCGGCCGGCTGGTAGGAGGGCGGCGGCCGGTGCGCGTCCTGCGGCTGCCCACCGCCGACCGGGTAGGCCCGCGTCCGCTGCTGGGGGCGCTGCGGCGGCCGCCCACCCCGTTGGTACCCGCCCTGCTGATACCCGGCGTTCATGACGACCCCGCTCCGTGTGTCGGCCACTGCTCGCACCTAAAGACGCGGCGCGCGCCAAGAGGTTGCCAGCCTAGTGGTCGGGCGGCAGCACCAGCGCGGCCAGCAGGCGGTCCAGCTCGGCCGCCGGGTCGTCGGTCAGGCCGGTGTGCGCGGGCGAGGTCTGGATGATCGTCGACCGGGGCGCGGTCAGCCAGCGGAAGCGCTGGCCGGGCGACGTGCGGGACACCGGTCCCGCGGTCGGCGCGCCGTCGCAGGACAGGCCCAGGTGCGCCAGGCTGGCCCGCAGCACCTCCACGTCCAGGAACGGGTCCAGCGCCAGCACCCGCGCCTCGTCCACGTGCACGCGGGCGCCCAGGAAGTCCAGGTCACGGCAGTAGACCAGCACGCCGACGTTGACGAACTCGCCCCGCTCCTGCCGCGGCACCGCCCGCAGCAGGGCGTACTCAAACACGTGCGGCACGCGCGGCCTCCAGCTCGTCGACCCACGTCCGCGGCCCGGCCAGGCGGGCGGCGAAGAACCGCTCGTACGCGTCGCGCACGGCCTCGGGCGTGCCGAACGCCTCGTCCTCGGCCAGCCACCCGTCCGGCACCAGCGCCAGCACCTCGCGCACCAGTCCGGGCGTCACGCGCGCGGACAGCTCGGCGTCGACCGGCCCGAGCGGGCCCGCGAACGGCGTCATCAGGTGGTCGGCGGCGTCGAACCGGTAGCTCGCCGCCGGGAACCGCTCCGGCCGCCACGAGTGGTGGAAGTACAGCGAGGCGCCGTGGTCGATCAGCCACAGCTGCCGGTGCCACAGCAGGGTGTTGGGGTTGCGCCAGCTGCGGTCCACGTTGAGGGTCAGCGCGTCCAGCCACAGCAGCCGCGCGGCCAGCTCGGCGGACGGCTCGCGCACCACCGGGTTGTAGTCGAACGAGCCGGGCAGGTAGTCCAGGCCCAGGTTCCACCCGCCGCTGGCCCTCAGCAGCTCCTGCACCTCCTGGTCGGGCTCGGACCGGCCCAGCTCGGGGTCCAGGTCCACCAGGACGAGCTCCGGCACGTCGAAGCCCAGCCGGCGGGCCAGCTCGCCCACCACGACCTCGGCGACCAGCGCCTTGACGCCCTGGCCCGCGCCGCGGAACTTGAGCACGTACATGCCGAGGTCGTCGGCCTCCACCAGCCCCGGCAGGGAGCCGCCCTCCCGGAGGGGCGTGACGTAGCGGGTGGCCGCGACCCGCCGCAGCCCGTTCGTGGGTTTCACGCGGGCATCATCGCCGGTCGGCCGCGGCCACCGCCAACCGGTCAGCCGGCCGGGGCGGGGGCCGGCTCCCCGACCTCGACCGCGGCACCGCCGACCGCCGCCGCCAGCGCCGGCAGGTAGCCGGACTCCTGACCCCGGGCGGTGGGGTGGAACGACCGGTCGGTCGGGAGCAGCACCAGCCCGTTGATCCACGCGTCGGCCGCGCACGCGCCGTGGCCGGCGAACTCGTCGCGCACGTCGGCGTAGGTGAACCCGGCCTCCTCCGCCCGCGCCGCGGTCACCTCGGCCAGCACGTCCACGGCCCCGTTGAGCGCGTCCCGCTTGCGCTCGCCCATCACGCACAGCGCGCTGTCGCTGAACAGGTGCGGGTAGCCGAGCACGACCACCTCCGCCGACGTCCGCTCGCGCACCGCGGCGTAGACGCCGTCCAGCCGGGCGGGCAGCTCGTCCCGGACGAACGCCTCGGCCCGCGCCACCCGCTCCTCGCACGCCTCGTCCTTGCCGAGCGCGCAGGTGGTCATCACGTCGGCGAAGCCGGCGTCGTTGCCGCCGACGGTGATGGTGACCAGCGTCGTCGCGGGGGTGATCCGGGACGCCTGCCGCGTCACCTCCACGGTGGTGGCGCCCGAGCAGGCGGCGAACACCAGTGACGCGCCGGCGCGCTCGGCCCACAGCGCGGGGTGGGCGCGGGAGCTGCGCCGGCACGAGTCCGACGACTCCCCTCCCGCGCCGAGCCCCGCCGCGTAGGAGTCGCCGAGAGCGACGTGCTCCGGCGCGGCGGGGGCGGGGGCGAGGGACATCAGCAGCGCGACCGCGATCATCTTCATGCGGTCGTCCTACCACTGTGGACAGTGGCCGGCCCGGAAGTTAACCCGTCGGGGCTTACCCCTTCAGGGCGACGCAGACCGGGATCGGCATCTCCAGCGAGCCCACCTGCCGCAGCTTCCCGGTGGTCCGGTCGACGGCGAACGAGGTGACGTCGCCGGAGTTCTGGTTGGCCGCGAGCAGGAACCGGCCGGCCCGGTCGAGGGTGATGTGCCGGGGGTACCGGCCGCCCACCGGCGTCGCCTCGACCAGCCGCAGCGCCGCGCCGCCGCGCTCCACCGCGAACACCGCGACGCTGTCGTGCCCCCGGTTGGACAGGTAGGCGAACCGGCCGTCCGCCGACACCACGACCTCGGCGGGGTAGTTGCGCGGCGAGGTGGGCGCGCCCTCGGGGAGCGTGCCGAGCTTCGGGCCGGGCGAGAGCACCCCGCGCCGGTAGCCCGCCACCACGACCGTCGAGTCCAGCTCGTTGGCGATGTAGGCGTAGCGCCCGGACGGGTGGAACGCCAGGTGCCGCGGCCCGGCGCCGGGGTGCAGGCGCGCGGTGCTCACCAGGGCCAGCCTGCCGTCGTCGCCGAGCCGGTAGCCGTGCACGGAGTCGGTGCCCAGGTCCACCGCCAGCACGAACTCGCCGCTCGGGTCGGGCAGCACCTGGTGGGCGTGCGGGCCCTCCTGCCGCTCGGGGTCGGGCCCGGAGCCGGAGTGCTCGACCAGGTCGGTGCGCTCGCCCAGGCCGCCGTCGGGCCGCACCGGGTGCACGGCGACGCTGCCGGAGCTGTAGTTGGCCGACAGCAGGAACCCGCGGTGCAGCGCCAGGTGGCACGGGTCGGCGCCGCCGGTGGGTTGGCTGTTGATCACCTCCGGCACCCCGTCCGGGCCCACGGCCAGGGCGGTCACCGCGCCGTCCGCCTGCTCGTCGACCGCGTACAGGTACCTGCCCGCGTCGATCACGAAGGACGGGTTGGGCACGCCCTCCACCACGCCGGTCGCGCGCAGCCGACCGGTGGCCGGGTCGTACGAGCCCAGTCCGATCCCGCGCCCACCGCCCGGCCAGGTGGTGTAGGTGCCCAGGTAGGCGCGCACCTCCGCGCGCCCCTCTCCCGTCGCCACGCCCTCGGTCATCAGCAACCCCGCTCCCACACCAACGGCCCCCAGGAACCGACGCCTGTCCACCACCACACCGAACCTCCGCTCGACCGCCCGCGGCAGTTCCACACTGGCCCGGACCGTCGTCGATCAGCAAGAGGCGCAACGAAGATTGCGCTCAGCGCAACGGATCGTCCTCCCGGAGGCGGGCCAACTCGACCTGGGGATCGTACGAGGGCTCCGGGTACACCGGTCCGAGGTCCCGCAGGGCCTCCAGCAGCAGCCGGGCCACCGCCCAGTTCCGGTACCACTTGCGGTCGGACGGGACGACGTGCCAGGGCGCGGCCGGCGTCGAGCACCGGGTCAGCGCCTCCTGGTAGGCCAGTTGGTACCGGGAGAACTTCGCCCGCACGGCCAGGTCCTGCGGGTCGTACTTCCACCGCTTGACCGGGTTCTCCAGCCTGGCGATCAGCCGCTCCCGCTGCCGCTGCGGCGAGATGTGCAGCAGGCACTTGACCACCGTCGTCCCCGCCTCGGCCAGCTCGCGCTCGAAGTCGTTGATCGCCTCGTAGCGGCGGTCCAGCTCGGCGGCGGGCACCAGCTCGTCGACCCGCGGGACCAGCACGTCCTCGTAGTGGGAGCGGTCGAACACGCCGATGTAGCCGGGCTCGGGCAGCTGCCTGCGGATGCGCCACAGGAAGTGGTGCCGCCGCTCGGCCGGGGTGGGCTTCTTGAACGAGGCGATGCGCAGGCCCTGCGGGTTGACCAGGCCCGCGACGTGCCGGATCGTGCCGCCCTTGCCGGAGGTGTCGATGCCCTGGAGCACCAGCAGCACGCTGCGGCGACCCCCGCCGAGGCCCTCGGCGTAGAGGGTCTCCTGGAGCGCGTCGAGCTGCTCGCCGACCGCCGCCAGGTCCTCGGCGGCCTCGACCTTCGACGACGGCCCGACCGGCGTGGCGGCGGGGTCGACCCCCGCGAGGTCGAATTCCGGACCGACCCGGAAGGCGGTGGAGACCGACTGCGCCCGCGTGGACTTCTTCGCCATCTTCGCCAAGGTAGTCGCCCCCCGCGGGAAGCGCGTGCTGCGCAACGGATCACTGTGTTACCGGCGGATTGCGCAACGAATACACCGGACACGCAACGGCCGGCGGCTGAAATCGCTGGCATCCGCCCTCTAGCCTGATGACATGACCGCCATCGCCCTTCCCACCTCCGAGCAGTTCATCGCGCTCGACGACGAGTGGAGCACGCACAACTACCACCCGCTGCCGGTCGTGATCTCCCACGGCGAGGGCGCGTGGGTGACCGACGTCGAGGGGCGCCGCTACCTGGACTTCCTGGCCGGCTACTCGTCGCTGAACTTCGGCCACCGCCACCCGGAGCTGGTGGCCGCCGCGGTCGAGCAGCTGGGCCGGGTCACGCTGACCAGCCGGGCGTTCCACCACGACCAGTTCGGCCTGTTCTGCCGCGAGCTGGCCGAGCTGACCGGCACCGACCTGGTGCTGGCCATGAACTCGGGCGCGGAGGCGGTGGAGTCCGCGATCAAGGTCGCCCGCAAGTGGGCCTACCGGGTCAAGGGGGTGCCAGAGGGCACCGCCGAGATCATCGTCGCGGGCTCGAACTTCCACGGCCGCACCACCACGATCGTGTCGTTCTCCACCGACGAGAGCGCCCGCGCCGACTTCGGGCCGTTCACGCCGGGCTTCCGGGTGGTCGAGTACGGCTCGCTCGACGCGCTGCGCGCGGTGTTCACCGAGCGCACCGCGGCCGTGCTGCTGGAGCCGGTCCAGGGCGAGGCGGGCGTGGTCGTGCCCCCGGCGGGCTACCTCGCGGGCGTGCGGGCGCTGTGCGACGAGCACGGCGCGCTGATGATCGCCGACGAGATCCAGTCCGGCCTCGGCCGCACCGGCGAGGTGCTGGCGCTGGACCACGAGGGCGTGCGCGCCGACCTCTACACGCTGGGCAAGGCGCTGGGCGGCGGCATCCTGCCGGTGTCCGCGGTGGTCGGCAGCCGGGCGGCGCTGGGCGTGCTGCGGCCCGGCGAGCACGGGTCGACCTTCGGCGGCAACCCGCTGGCGTGCGCGGTCGGCCGGGCCGTGGTGCGGCTGCTGTCGACCGGCGAGTTCCAGCGGCGCTCCCGCGAGCTGGGCGCCCACCTGCACGCGCGGCTGGGCGAGCTGGTCGGGCACGGGGTGGCCGAGGTGCGCGGGCGCGGCCTGTGGGCCGGGGTGGAGATCGCGCCCGGCGGCCCGCGCGGGCGGGAGGCGTCCGAGGCGCTGGCGCGGCGGGGCGTGCTCTGCAAGGAGACCCGGGACACGACGCTGCGCGTGGCGCCGCCGCTGGTGATCACCCGCGCCGAGCTGGACCGCGGCGTGGACGCGATCGGTGAGGTGCTGACCACGCACCGCTGACCGGGTGCCCGAATTGCACCTTCGGCCCGATCGCGCAGGTCACAGACGTGTCGAGGTCGCGGTGTTCGTCGACCCCGACGCCCATGATTGACCACATGGGTGAACGCAAGCGGGCCGAAGCGGCCAGGGCGCTGGGCCGGTGGACCGAACCTGAGGAGGTCCTGGCGCGCGGTCGCGAGCTGCGCGCGGCGGTGGGCCACGAGGCGCACCGCGAGGTGCCGCTCGCCCCCGACCGGCCGGGGGTGGTCGAGTTCGTCGAGGCGTCCAACGAGGGCAGGCTGCCCGAGCTGGTGCCGCTGCGGGTCGGCCGGATGCTCGCCTCGCCGTTCGCGTTCTTCCGGGGCAGCGCCGGACTCATGGCGGGCGACCTGGCGGTGGGCGGGCGCACCGGGCTGGACGCCCAGCTGTGCGGCGACGCGCACGCGGCGAACTTCGGGCTCTACGGCACGCCCGAGGGCACCATCGTCATGGACGTCAACGACTTCGACGAGACGCTGCCCGGCCCGTGGGAGTGGGACCTCAAGCGCCTGGCCACCTCGCTGGTGCTGGCCGGCCGCGAGGGCGGCGTGTCGGAGAAGGGCTGCCGCGACGCCGCCGAGGACGCCGTGCGCGCCTACCGGGGCGCGGCCCGGCGCCTGGCCGAGATGCCGTTCCTGGAGTCGTGGAGCGCGCTGGGCGACGAGTCGGCGCTGTCCCGGACCAAGGCCGACGACCTGCTGGACCACTTCACCAGGGCCGCGTCCAAGGCCCGCCGCAACACCAGCGCCCGGGTGGCGGCGAAGTGGACCAGGCGCGAGGACGAGCACTGGCGGTTCATCCCGGACCCGCCGGTGCTGACCCGCATCTCCCCCGGGGTCGCGCAGACCGTGGTGGACGCGCTGCCGGCCTACGTGGACACGCTGCGCGAGTCCCGCTACAACCTGATCATGCGCTACGGCGTGTCGGACGTGGCGTTCCGCGTGGTCGGCACCGGCAGCGTCGGGCTGCGCAACTACCTCGTGCTGCTGCACGGCAACGGCGACGAGGCGCTGGTGCTCCAGGCCAAGGAGGCCCGGCCGTCGGCGCTGGCCCCGTTCCTGCCCGCCGCGCCCGTCAAGCACGAGGGCAAGCGGATCGTGCACGGCGCCCGGCTGGTGCAGGCGGAGACCGACATCCTGCTGGGCTGGACCACCATCGAGGGCCGGCCGTTCATCGTCCGGCAGTTCCGCAACCGCAAGGGCGAGATCGACGCGACCACGCTCAAGCGCGACGACCTGGACGACTACGGCCGGCTCGCGGGCGCGCTGCTGGCCCGCGCGCACAGCCGGTCGCTGGACCCGAGGCTGCTCGCCGGGTACTGCGCGGGCGGCGAGGAGCTGGACGGGGCGATCGCCCGGTACGCGCTGGACTACGCCGACCGGACCTGCGCCGACCACGAGGAGCTGGTGCGGGCGGTCAAGGCCGGTCGGCTGGCCGCCGAGACCGGATGACCTGGCGGGCGACCAGGTAGAGCACCACCGCGTTCAGCGCGTGCCAGGCGTAGTGCGTGCCGGTCGGCCAGGCCGCGCACAGGGGCTCGTCGAGCGTGCGGAGGGTGACCGAGACGGCGAACACGGCGGCGGCCGCGGCCAGGTCGTGCCACGGCCGCCGGCGCGCCGCCGCGACCGCGGTGATCACCACCAGCGCGGTGAACGGGGCCAGGTAGATGCCCGAGCCGCCCGGGACCAGCGCGCCCAGCGGCGCGCTGACCACCGCGAACACCAGGAACAGCGGGATCGCCCACCAGGCCCGCGACCAGGGGACACCCAGGTGGTGGTGGGTGAACACGGCCAGGTACCAGACCACGTAGAGCGCGATGAACCCGACGTCGAACCAGTTGGTCAGCGTGGTCGCCAGGGTGTGGAAGCTCAGGCTGCCCAGGCCCACCAGGGCCAGCAGCACGGGCAGGGCGCGCAGGCTCGCCGGGCCGGGCCGGTACCGCCACCACAGCCAGGCGGCGGCGACCAGGAAGGCGGCGTTGCTCAGGGCGTTGAGCGGCTCGGCCCAGAGGCCGGGCCCCAGGCGCTCGCAGTAGGCGTCCACGTGCTCCACGGGAGGTGTTGTACCCCGTCGAGGTGAACTCCGGGGATGACGCCGCTAAGTTCGCCGGTGTGGAGTGGATCGGAGTCATCAGGCACGGCGAGAGCCTCGGCAACGTGGCCCGCGAGGTCGCGGAGTCCGGGGGCCACGAGGTCATCGACATCCCGGAGCGGGACGCGGACGTGCCGCTGTCCCCGGCGGGGGTGGACCAGGGGCGGGCGCTGGGGCGGTGGTTCGCCGAGATGCCCCGCGAGCAGTGGCCGGACGTGGTGGTGGCCTCCCCCTACCGGCGGACCATCGACACGGCCGCGCTGGCGCTGCGCGGGCACCCCCGGATGCTGGTCGACGAACGGCTGCGCGACCGCGAGCTGGGCGTGCTGGACCTGCTGACCACCCACGGCGTGGCCGCGCGGTACCCGGAGGAGCTGATCCGCAAGCGGCGGCTCGGCAAGTTCTACCACCGGCCGCCGGGCGGCGAGTCGTGGGCGGACGTGACGCTGCGGCTGCGGTCGCTGATGCGGGACCTGGAGGGTCGGCGCGTGCTGCTGTTCGCGCACGAGATCACCCACTTCCTGCTGCGCTACCTGCTGGAGCACCTGCCCGAGAAGGACCTGCTGGCCTACGCGCACAACTCGCTGGTGCCGAACGGGGCGCTGACCTCGTGGCGTCGGGACGGCGATCTGTGGGTACTGGAGGAGGAGTTCCAGGTAGACCAGCTGCGCGAGCACGGCGCCGAACCCACGGAGACCGAGGATGCCACGATCAGGTCCACCTGAGCCCGTCACGTCCGCGCTGCTGCGCGAGTGGCTGCCCGAGCGCGAGGACCGCGGCACGGTGCTGGTGATCGGCGGGTCGCGCCGGGTGCCGGGGGCGGTGCTGCTCTCGGGCATCGCGGCGCTGCGGACCGGCGCGGAAACCCTCCAGCTGGCCATCGCCGAGCGGCACGCCTCCGGGCTCGGGCTGGCGGTGCCGGAGGCCCTGGTCGTCGGGCTGCCCGAGACCGACGGGGGCGCGGTGTCGCGCGAGGCCGTGGACGTGCTGGGCGGCCTGGTCGGCGAGGCGACGTCGGTCGTCGTCGGGCCCGGCCTGGTGGACCCGGACGAGACGGCCGCCCTGCTGGAGCGGCTGCTGCCGCTGGTGCGCGGACCCGTGGTGCTGGACGCGTTCGCGCTGGGCGCCCTGGGCACGCACCCCGGGCTGGGCGACCCGGTGCGCGGGCGGATGGTGCTGACGCCGAACACGGTCGAGGCGGGCTACCTGCTCGGGGCCGAGGTCGAGGACCACGTGGAGGCGGCCGCGGCGATCGCGGAGGAGCACGACGCGGTGGTGAACCTGATGGGCGTGGTGGCCGCGCCGGACGGGCGGGTGTGGCGCGACAGCACCGGCCACATCGGACTGTCCACCTCGGGCAGCGGGGACGTGCTGGCGGGCCTGGTCGGCGGGCTGCTGGCCCGGGACGAGGACCTGGCGCGGGCCACCTGCTGGGCCGGGCACGTGCACGCGATGGCCGGGCAGCGGCTGGTGCCGCGCACGGGGCTGACCGGCATGCTGGCCCGCGAGCTGCTCGACGAGGTGCCGCACGTGCTGGTGGAGCTGCGGTCGCGCTAGCCGCGGGCCTGCGGTCGCGCTAGCCGCTAGCCGCGGGCTCGTCCCGCTGCCAGAGGGCGGCGAGCACGACGGGCACGGCGCCGCCGAGGGTGACCGCGACGGTCAGCGCCCGGCCCGCCGTCCCGTCGAGCAGGACCTGGGCGAGGGTGGCGAGGGTGGTCAGCACGAGGACGGCGGCCACCGCGAGCCAGAACCGCCTGCTGTATCGGCGTCTCATGTGCCCAGAATCCTCCTGCGGGCCGGGCGCGTCATCACCGGAACGGGTTGAACGCGGACCACCACGACCGGGGCGGCGACCACCAGGGCAGGGGCGCCGCGCGGGCGCTCGCGGTGCCGGGCCACCGCGACCACCAGGACCAGCACCACCAGGCCCACCACGACGGTCACGCCGGGCAGCCCGGGCAGCTAGCGGACGCGCTCCACGCGCGCCTCGTCCCACACCGGCTCGTCCACCTCGACCACCCGGCCGTCGGAGCGGAACAGCAGGAAGCGGTCGAAGGAGCGGGCGAACCAGCGGTCGTGCGTGACCGCGACGACCGTGCCGGTGAACTCGTCCAGGGCCTGCTGCAACGCCTCGGCCGAGTTCAGGTCGAGGTTGTCGGTCGGCTCGTCCAGCAGCAGGAGCGTGGCGCCGGACAGCTCCAGCAGCAGCACCTGGAACCGCGCCTGCTGACCGCCGGACAGCGTCTCGAACCGCTGGTCGCCCTGCTTGCCCAGGCCGTAGCGGCTCAGCGTGGCCATCGCGGCGCCCCGGTCGCGGCCCGCGCGGCCGTCCTCGCCGTGCCACAGGACGTCGACCAGGGTGCGGCCGATCCACTCCGGGTGCTGGTGGGTCTGCGCGAACAGGCCCGGGACCACGCGGGCGCCCAGCCGCGCGGTGCCGGTGTGGGCGACCTCGTTCCCGCCCAGCAGGCGCAGGAAGTGGCTCTTGCCGGAGCCGTTGGAGCCCAGCACGGCCACCCGGTCGCCGAAGAAGACCTCCAGGTCGAAGGGCTTCATCAGCCCGGTGAGCTCCAGGTCCGCGCAGGTGATCGCGCGGACGGCGGTGCGGCCGCCGCGCAGGCGCGGGGCGACCTTCTCGTCGGTCGGCAGCTCCGGCGGCGGGCCCGCCTCCTCGAACCGCTCCAGCCTGGCCTTCTGCACGCGGTACTTGGCCGCCATGACCTCGCTGATCCGCGCCTGGACCTGGAGGGTCCGGACCAGGTCCTTGAGGCGCTCGTGCTCCTCGTCCCAGCGGCGGTGCTGCTCGGCGAGGCGTTCGACGCGGTGCGCGCGGGCGGCGTGCCAGGTGCCGAACGAGCCGGCGTGCGTCCACGCGGACCGGGCCTCGACGGTGACCACCTGGGTGGCGGCGACGTCGAGCAGTTCGCGGTCGTGGCTGACCAGCAGGACGGCCTTGCCGGTCTCGGTGAGGCGGGTCTCCAGCCATCGCTTGCCCGGCACGTCCAGGTAGTTGTCCGGCTCGTCGAGCAGCAGCACCTGCTCGGGGCCGCGCAGCAGGGCCTCCAGCACCAGGCGCTTCTGCTCGCCGCCGGAGAGCGTGCGGACCTCGCGGAACCGGGCCCGGTCGAACGGCACGCCCAGGGCGGCGACGGTGACCGTGTCCCACAGGACCTCGGCCTCGTAGCCGCCGGCCTCGCCCCACGCGGTGAGCGCGTCGGCGTAGCGGAACTGGGTCGGCTCGTCGTCGGTGTCCATGAGCTGGAGCTCGGCCGCGTCGAGGGCCTCGGCGGCGGCGCGCAGGGGGTGTGGCGAGGCGGCCAGGAGCAGGTCGCGGACGGTGCTGCCGTCGCGGACCGAGCCCACGAACTGCGGCATCACGCCCAGGCCGCCCTGCACGCGGACGCTGCCCGCGCCGGGTGTCAGCTCGCCGGAGAGGATGCGGAGCAGGGTCGTCTTGCCGACGCCGTTGGCACCGACCAGCGCGACGACGCTGCCCGCGCCGACCTTGAACGAGACGTCGCGGAACAGCTCGCGGCCGTCGGGCAGGCGGAAGGCGAGGCCGTTGGCGTCCAGGAATCCCACGACCGGCATGGTCCGGCATGGGAGGGGACTGTGGCCAGCGCTTTTGCCCCGGTGTAGGCGAGGTCATGGCGGTGCCGCGCCGGTGGTCGGGCCCGGTGGTCACCGGCCGCGCGTGGATGAGCACGCCGCAACGGCCGGTCCCGGTCGCACCGGGCCCTGGTGGCGCGGTCCGCCTAACGCCAGGTGTACCCGCGCGTCAGCACCAGCACGGCGGCGAACCCGAGCGAGCCCAACGCGGGGCCGAAGGACCCGAGCACCAGCAGCAGCACGCCCAGGGCGGCGAACACGGCGACCAGGGCGTAGCTCAGGACCGGGTTGCCGGGTTTCCCGGCGACGAGCGCCGAGGCCAGGCCCGGCTCCTCGTCCGCGAGTCTCATCTCGATCTCACTCAGGGTGCGGCGTTCCGCTTCGCTCATCACGGGCGAGGGATACCCGGCCCCAACCAGGCAAAACCAGCCCCGAACGGGGGTCCCACAGGCCCCGAACGGCCGACACGGCACCGCCCCGAACGTTGAACTCGGGGGTCCTGAACGTACGACACGACAGTCCCGAACGTACGACTCGCGCGCGAGTC
>NZ_JBHSQO010000068.1:15353-34604 GCF_042658445.1 Saccharothrix lopnurensis
GTCGTACGTTCACGTCGCGCGAGTCGTACGTTCACGTCGCGCGAGTCGTACGTTCACGTCGCGCGAGTCGTACGTTCACGTCGCGCGAGTCGTACGTTCACGTCGCGCGAGTCGTACGTTCAGGTCGCGCGAGTCGTACGTTCAGGTCGCGCGAGTTGAGCGTTCAGGTCGAGTGAGTTGAGCGTTCAGGTCGAGTGAGTTGAGCGTTCAGGTCGGGTGAGTTGAGCGTTCAGGTCGGGTGAGTTGAGCGTTCAGGTCGGGTGAGTTGGGGGTTCGGGACCCCTGGGTTGGGGGTTGGGGCCGGTGGGTCAGCGGGAGAGGGCTACCAGGCGGGAGATGGCGCGCAGGTACTTCTTGCGGTAGCCGCCGGTCAGCATCTCGGGGGTGAAGAGGTCGGAGAGGGGGGCGCCGGAGACGGCTACCGGGATGTCGCGGTCGTAGAGGCGGTCGCCCAGGGCGACGAGGCGCAGGGCCACCGACTGGTCCGGGGCCGGGTGGACGCCGCTGAGGTGGACCGCGGTGACGCCGTCGACCAGGCGGCCGTAGCCGGCCGGGTGGAGGCGGGCCAGGGAGCGGCACAGGTCGGCGAAGTCGTCGAGGGTGCTGCCGGGGGTGCTCGCGGCCTTGGCGCGCAGGTCCTCGTCGGCCATCGGCGGCGGGGCGTCGGGCAGGCCGCGGTGGCGGTAGTCGGGGCCGTCGACCCGGACGACCGCGAACCTGGACGACATCGACTGGATCTCGCGGAGGAAGTCGGCGGCGGCGAAGCGGTCCTCGCCGAGCTTGTCCGGCAGGGTGTTGGAGGTCGCGGCGACCGAGACGCCCGCCGCCGTCAGCTCCTTGACCAGGCGGGTGACCAGCATGGTGTCGCCCGGGTCGTCCAGCTCGAACTCGTCGATGGCGAGCAGGCGGTGCCCGGACAGCCGCCGCACGGTCTCGGCGAAGCCCAGCGCGCCGACCAGGTTGGTCAGCTCCACGAACGTGCCGTAGGACTTCGGCCCCGGCACGGCGTGCCAGGTCGAGGCCAGCAGGTGGGTCTTGCCGACGCCGAACCCGCCGTCCAGGTAGAGGCCCGGCTGGTCGTCGGGCCGGGGGGAGCGCTTGAACAGCGAGCCCAGCCAACTCCGGCGACCGCCCCCGGAGACCCGCTCGGCGAACCCGCGGCACGCCGCCACGGCCGCCGCCTGGCTCGGCTCGTCCGGGTTGGGCTCGTAGGTGTCGAAGCGGACCCCGTCGAACCTGGGCGGCGGGACCATCGCCGCGACCAGCTCGTCCGCCTCGACGTGCGGGGTTCGGTCGGACAGGCGCGTGGCGGACATGCCCGAAGCCTAATGGCGTGCTGGGATGTGGTCGTGCGGATGTTGTGGCCACCACGTGACGGCGGGACCCCCGGCGGGAACAGCACCGGCGAGGAGGTCACCGACGAGGAGCTGGAACGGCTCTACGACTACCCCGACGGGCTCGACCGGCCCTGGGTGCAGGTCAACTTCGTGTCCAGCGTGGACGGCGCGGTGGCGGTGGGCGGCCGGTCCGCCGGGTTGGGCAACGCCGCGGACAAGAAGGTCTTCGTGCTGGGCCGCGACCTGTGCGACGTGGTGCTGGTCGGGCACGGGACGGCGGCGGCGGAGGGCTACCAGGGGGTCCGGGTGGGCGAGGTCCGCGCCGAGCGGCGGGCCCGGCTGGGGCTGGCGCCCGTGCCGCCGATCGCCGTGGTGACCGCGCGGTGCTCGGTCGAGCCGTCGTCCCCGCTGGTGGCCGGCACGCCGGTCCCGCCGATCGTCATCACCACGGCCGCGGCGCCCGAGCGCAGGCGGCGGGCGCTGGTCGAGGCCGGGGCGGACGTGGTGGTGGCCGGTGAGGCGGAGGTGGACCTGCGCGTGGCGCTGGCGGCGCTGGACGAGCGCGGGCTGCGGCGGGTCGACTGCGAGGGCGGGCCCGCGCTGTTCGGCTCGCTGGTCGCGGCCGACCTGGTGGACGTGCTGTGCGTGACCTTCTCGCCGCTGCTGGTGGGCGGGGACGCGGGGCGGATCGCCACCGGCCCGGAGGTGCCCCGGCGGCTGGAGCTGGCGTCGGTGCTGCACGCCGACAGCGCGTTGCTGCTGCGGTACCGCCGGGCGCTCGCGTGACACCGGACCCGGACCCGGAGCCGGACCCGGTGGGTGGGGAGGTGGCCGGTCCGGCGGGTGGCGCGCGTGACGCGGGTGGCGCGGGGGTTGTGGCGGCCGGTGGCGTGGAGGGCGGGCCCGCGGAGGACGGGCCGGCCGGGGCGGCGGAGGACGGGCCGCTGCTGGCGGCGGCCGTGCGCGGGGACCCCGCGGCCTTCGACGAGCTGGTCCGCCGGCACACCGGGCGCATGTACCGGGTCGCGCTGCGGGTCGTGGGCGACCCGGTCGAGGCCGAGGACGTGGTGCAGGACGCGTGGATCTCGGCGTGGCGGGCGCTGCCCCGGTTCCGGGGTGACGCGGCCGCCTCGACGTGGCTGTACCGGGTGGTGACGAACGCCGCGCTGGTCCACCTGCGCCGGGCGCGGCCGACCGTGCCGCTGGAGTCCGCGCCGGAGCCCCGGGCGGACGGCGGGCCCGAGGCGGCCCTGCTGCGCAACGAGGTCACCGACGTGGTGCTGCGCGCGATCGCGACCCTGGAGCCCACGCAACGGGTGCCGCTGGTGCTGCGCGAGCTGGAGGGGCTGAGCTACGAGGAGGTGGCCGAGGTGCTGGGCATCCCGGTGCCGGCCTTGCGCTCGCGGCTGCACCGGGCGAGGGTGGCGCTCATGGCGAAGTTGGGGGACCGGCGGTGAGCGCGCTCCCCTGCGGCCGCGCCGAGGCCGACCTGGTGCGCCTGGTCACCGAGGGTGACGACGCGGAGCTGGCCGGGCACGCGGCCGGGTGCCCGTTCTGCGCCGCCGAGGCGGACGTCCTGCGCGAGCGGTGGCGGGCGGTGCGGCGGACCGCCGTGACACCGGTGCCGACGCCGCCCGGCCTGGTGGACCGGGTGCTGGGCGCGGTGCGCGGCGCGCGGCCCGTCGGCGAGCCGGTGGTGCTGGAGCAGGAGGGCGGTCGGCTGACCGTCTCCGCGGGGGCGGTGCTCGCGGTGTCGCGGCGGCTCGCCGTCGACCTCGCGGCGGGGTTCGACCTGCGCGTGCGCGGCGCGGCGGTGGAGGACGGCAGGCTCCAGGTGCTGGTCGCCGCTCGGTACGGCACGGCCGCGGTGGAGGCGGCGGACGCGCTGCGGGTGCGGCTGGCCGCGGAACTGGCGGCGCGGCTGGGCGCGGTGGCGCCCGCGGTGGACGTCCACCTGGTCGATATCGAGTGACCCCGGTCACATCACCGGCATGACCCGGTGACGGTCCGCATCCGATCGTGCGCACAACGATCCGGAAAGGACCCGCCATGGCTCAGGGCACCACCAGGCCGGAGGGCAACGTCCCCGCCCGCTTGGCCGACGACACCACGCAGGGCAAGACCACCATCGCGTCGTCGGTCGTGCAGAAGGTCGCGGGCATCGCGGCACGGGAGATCTCCGGCGTGCACGCGCTCGGCGGCGGCGTCTCCCGCGCGTTCGGCGCGCTGCGCGAGCGCATCCCCGGCGCGGGCACCGCGAACACCGCGGGCGTCGCGGTCGAGGTCGGCGAGAAGCAGGCCGCGATCGACCTGGACCTCGTGGTCGAGTACGGCGCGGGCATCGTCGACCTGGCGCGGGCCGTGCGGCGCAACGTGATCACCGCGGTCGAGCGGACCACCGGCCTGGAGGTCATCGAGGTCAACATCGCGGTCAACGACATCCACCTGCCCGAGGACGACGACGACCGCGACCGGTCCGCCGGGCCGGGCCGGGTCGAGTGACGGACGTGTCCGAGGGCGTCGAGGCGGCGGTGCTCGCGCACCCGGCCGTGGCGCGGCTCGACGACGCCTTCGCCTCCTACCTGCCGGGGCGGCGCGTGGTCGGCGTCCGGGTGGAGGGGCGCGTGGGCGTCGCGGTGGTGCTGCGGCTCGGGCGCCCGATCCCCGAGGTGGTCGACGAGCTGCGGGACCGGGTGCGGGCGGTGACCGGGCCGGCGCCGGTGGACGTCGTGGTGGCCGACCTGGTGGACGCGTGAGGCGCCGCGGCGCGGAGTTCCGCGCGTTCGTGCGGGCCCATCACCCGGACGTGGGCGGCGATCCCGAGGCGTTCGCCCTCGGGCTGGCGGCGCTGCGCGACGAGCTGGGCGCCCGCTGGGACGCGCCGGTCGTGGTGGAGCGCCGGCCCTGGTGGCGCCGGTTGCGCCGGCGGCCCCGTCGAAACCTGGAGTAGGAGAGCTGATGAGCGCGACGCAGGTGGGGTTGTTGGCGGGCCTGGTGCTGGGCCTGGCCGCGACGAGCGGGTTCACCGCCTTCCTGGTGACCCTGGCGGTGGGGGTGATCGGGCTGGTCGCCGGCCGCGTGCTGGACGGGCGGCTCGACCTGGGCGACCTGCTCGGCCGGGGCCGCGACCGGTGAGCGGCACCCTGGAGATTCACCCGTCCGTGGTGCGGAAGGTGGCCGAGCACGCGGTGGGCCTCGTGCCCGGCGCGGAGCCGGCGGCGGTGCGGGTGGACCGGACGGAGGACGACGTGGCGGTGGCGGTCCGGGTGGCGCTGGGCTGGCCCGCGCCGGTCCGGGAGGCGGCGGCGGAGGTGCGGCGCAGCGTCGTCGACGAGGTCGAGCGGATCACCGGTTACCGGGTCCGGTCGGTGGCGGTGACGGTGGCGGAGCTGCGCACCGCGCCGCGGACGCGGGTGGGGTGAGCGGTGCGCGTGCTGCTGCGGGTGCTGTCGCCGCCGCTGGGGTTGGCGCTGGCCGCCGCCGGGCTGCTGCTGGTGGCCGAGGTGGTGTGGCGGTGGGCCGGTCGCGGTCCGCTGACCGGGGTGTCCCTGGCGGGCTGGGCGTGGACCGACCGGCCGGTGGCGCTGGTCGGCGCGGGCGTGGCGGCCGGCGGGTTGGTGCTGCTGGTCCTGGCCCTGACCGCGCGGTCGTCGGAGGTCCCGCTGGACGAGCCGGCCGCCGGCGTGCGGGTGGTGACCACGCCGACCTCGCTGGCCCGGGTGGTCGGCCACCGGGTGCGGGCCGAGGAGGGCGTGTCCGGCGCGTCGGTGACGGCGTCGCGCCGCCGGGTGCGGGTGCGGGTGACCAGCCGCGTGCACGACGAGGCGTCGCTGCGCCCCCGGCTGCTGGAGGTGGCTCGGTCGGCGGTCGAGGAGCTGCCGATGCCGGTCCGGCCGAGGGTGTCGGTGGTGGTCCTCTCCCCGAAGGACCGGGCCGCCCGGCCCCTCGTGCCCGGGGAGGTCCGGTGAACCGGGCGAACGGCGCCGAGCGGACCGCGGCGTTCCTGCTCGGGCTCGTCGCCCTGCTCGTGGGGGGCGGGGTGGTGGCCCTGCACCGGTGGCGGGTCGACCGGCCGGTGCTGGACCCGGCGGTGCTCGACCTGGTCGACCGCCACCTGCCGTGGGTGCGGGTCGGCCTGGTCGTGCTGGGGCTGGTCCTGGTGGTGCTGGGCCTGGGGTGGGCGTGGCGGGCGGCGCGGCCCGAGTCCCACCCCGACCTGGTGCTGGACGAGCGGCTGGTGGTGACGGCGAAGGCGCTGGCCGCGGCGGTCCGGTCGGACGCCGAGCGGATCGGCGGGGTGTCCCGGGCGCGGGTGCGGGTCGTCGGCACGCCCGCGCTGCGGGTGCGGCTGACGCTGCGGCACGGCGCGGACGTGCGGGCGGTGTGGGGGGAGCTGGACGACCGGGTGCTGGTCCGGGCCCGCCGGGCGCTGGGCGTCGCCGCGCTGCCCGCCACCGTGCGGCTGGACCTGGCCGCCGAGGAGCGCGAACGCGTGCGCTGAGGCGGCCGACCAGGCAGGATGGCCGGCGTGGCGCTCCCGCTGAACCCTCCCCTGCAACCGATGCTGGCCACCGCCGTCGACACCATCCCCACCGACGCCGGCCTGCTGTTCGAACCGAAGTGGGACGGCTACCGGTGCGTGGTGTTCCGCGACGGTGACGAGGTGGTCCTCCAGTCGCGCAGCGGCAAGCCGCTCAACCGCTACTTCCCCGAGGCGGAGGCCGCGCTGCGGCGCGCCCTGCCGCCGCGGGTCGTGGTGGACGGCGAGCTGGTCGTGGCCAAGGACGACCGGCTGGACTTCGACGCGCTGTCCGACCGCATCCACCCGGCGGCCAGCCGCATCGCGCTGCTGTCCGAGCAGCAGCCCGCGAGCTTCGTGGCGTTCGACCTGCTCGCGCTGGGCGACCGGGTGCTGCTGGACGAGCCGTGCGCGAAGCGGCGCGAGGAGCTGGAGGGCCTGATCACGCCCGGCGACTCGCTGTACCTGACGCCCTCCACCCCGGACGCGGCGGTGGCGGTGCAGTGGTTCGAGCTGTTCGAGGGCGCGGGCCTGGACGGGGTCGTCGGCAAGCCCGCGGCCGCGCCCTACTCCCCCGGCAAGCGCGTCATGATCAAGGTCAAGCACGCCCGCACCGCCGAGTGCGTGGTCGCGGGCCTGCGCTGGCACAAGGACACCGAGCCGGGCACCGCGGTGGGCTCGCTGCTGCTCGGCCTGCACGACGACGGGGGCGTGCTGCACCACGTGGGCGTGGTCGGGTCGTTCAAGGCCGCCGAGCGGCGGGCGCTGGCCGCCGAGCTGGCCGGGCTGATCACCGAGGACGACCACCCGTGGCTGGTCGAGCCGGACGGCCGCCGGCTGCCCGGCGAGATCAACCGGTGGCGCGGCAAGCAGGCGGGGTGGGTGGCGCTGCGGCCCGAGCGGGTGCTGGAGATCTCCTACGCGCAGACCGAGGGCGCCGCGCCCGCCCGGCTGCGGCACAACGGCCAGTTCCGGCGCTGGCGGCCCGACCGGGAGCCCGGGTCGTGCCGCTACGACCAGCTCGACCAGCCGGCCCGTTACGACGTGGAGTCGGTCCTGCGCGGAGAGGTGCGACCCGCGTAGTCTCCCGGTCGTGGTGGGGGACGCGGACGCGCTCATCGGCGAACTGGACCAGCGGATGCGGCGGGACTGCCGCCGGCTGACCCTGTGGCGCAACGTGCACCGCACGACCGGCGTGGCTTACACGGTCGTGCTGATCCTGGTGCCCGCGGTGCTGGCGGTCGGCTTCACCTCGTCGGAGACCGCGCTCGGCAAGGTGCTGCTGCTCGCGGCGGCCGTGGTGGGTGGGCTGAACGTGACGTTCAAGCCCTACCTGCACAGCCGGCAGCGGCGCGGCGACGTCAACGCCATGCGCCTGCTGCACGACGAGTTCCGGGCCGAGGTCGCGGCGGGCGGCGACCGGCTCGCGCTGTTCCGGAAGTACTCCGCCGCCTACGCGGGCGAGTTCGAGCAGCGCGGCGGCGAGCTGCTCGACGGCAGGCTGGGCACGGAGGAGCCCCCGGAGGAGCCCCCGGAGAAGGCCGCCGAGAAGGCCGCCGAGGAGGCCGCCGAGGAGGCGCCGGGGAAGGCCGGTCCCGAGCGGTCCTGACCCCGCCGCTACACCTCCGGTCGGGCCGTCCGCGTCGCCCCGACCGACGCCAGCACCACGCAGAACACCGCCGCCCACTGCGCGGGGTGCAGGGCCTCGTGGAGCACGACCAGGCCGGCCAGCGCGGCGACCGCGGGTTCCACGCTCATCAGGATGCCGAACACGCGCGGCGGGATGCGGCGCAGCGCCTCCAGCTCCAGCGAGTACGGGACGACCGAGGACAGCAGCGCCACCGCCGCGCCCGCGATCAGCACCACCGGGTCCAGCAGCGCCGTGCCCGCCTCGGCCACGCCGAACGGCAGCGCCAGCGCCGCGCCGAACACCATCGCCAGCGCCAGGCCCCGGCCGTCGGAGGTGCGGCTGCCCAGCGCCGCGCCCAGCAGGATGTACCCGGCCCAGCAGGCGCCCGCAGCCAGCGCGAACAGCACGCCGACCGGCTCCAGCCCACCGTCCACCCTGGTCAGCATCAGCACGCCGGCCGCCGCGAGCAGCGCCCACAGGCCGTCCAGCCAGCGGCGCGAGCCGAACACCGCCACCGCCAGCGGGCCCAGGAACTCGAGGGTGACCGCCGCGCCCAGCGGGATGTGCTTGATCGCCTGGTAGAAGCACAGGTTCATGACGCCCAGCACCAGGCCGAACGAGGCGATGACCAGCCAGGTCCGGCGGTCCAGCCGCAGCGACGGGCGCCACACCACCAGCAGCACCAGCGCGGCCAGCACGAGCCGCAGCGTGACCGTGCCGGCCGCGCCCGCCAGGGTGAACAGCTGCTTGGCCACCGCCGCGCCGACCTGGACGCTGATCACGCCCAGCAGCACCAGGGCGGGCGGCGGGACCGCGCCGAACGCCCTGGACGCGAACCCGACCGGCCCCGAGCGGTGATACCCGCGCTCGGGGATGCCTTCGACGTGCACCGTGACCACGTCACCCATCCTGACAGCCCGCTCACCGGGGCCTCACCTGGATTGTGTGAGGCTTGGCCCACGCTGTTGGGAGAGAGCGAGGACCTGCTGTGCCGCGTCGGCGTCACGCCGCCCTGATCCTGGTGGGACTGACCGCGCTGGCCTCGTGCAGCGCGGGGCCGTCGACCCGCCCGGTGATCGCCGTGCACGGCGACGGCGGGCAGACGTCGCAGGTCGTGGTGCCGCCCGGTCCGCGCGAGGTCCCGCCGCTGGCGAACTACGAGCGGGACGCCCTGCCCTGGTCCTCGTGCACCGGGGAGACCCGGGACCGGATGGGCGGCACCGCGCCCGCGGGCGGTCAGGAGTACGAGTGCGCGCGGCTGACCGTGCGGCTGGACGTGCCGAGCAGGCCCGGCCGCGGCAGCCTCACCACGGCGCTGCTGCGCGTGGGCACCGGCGGCAGCCCGTTGGTCGTGGTCGGCGACGCGGAGGGCGAGCCGGGCACGCTGAAGGCCGCGCGGCTGGCGGCGACGCTGCCCGCGGAGCTGCTGTCCACCTACACCCTGATCGGCGTGGACCGGCGGGGCACGGGCCGGTCGGACGGCGTGCAGTGCGTGCCGGACTCGTCGCGGGAGGCCATCGTGGAGGCCGACCCGGGCGAGCCGGGGTCGGAGGACCTCCAGGACGCGCTGACCAGGGCGAGCCAGGAGTGCGTGATCGACCTGGAGAACCGGCTGCCCGCGGTCGACTCCTGGCGGGCGGCGGCCGACCTGGAGCAGCTGCGCGAGGTGCTGGGCGTGCCGCACCTCAACGCGATCGGTGTCGGCGAGGGCTCCGGGGTGCTCACCCTCTACGCGAGCCGGTACCCGGACCGCATCGGCCGGATGGTGTTCGACGGCGCGCCGGACCCGACGCTGGACGCGCAGGGCGTGGCCGAGGCGCGCGCGGTCGCGGCCGGTGAGGCGTTCGCCGCGTTCGGGCGCGACTGCGCGGTGCGCGGGTGCCCGCTGGGCGGGGACGCGGAGGAGCGGTTCACGGCGCTGCTGGAGGAGCTGCGGGACGAGCCGCTGCGCGGGGCGGACGTGGACCTGACCCCCGGCACGGCGACGGTGGCGGTGCTGGCGGGGTTGGCGGACCGGTCGCGCTGGCCGGCGCTGGCGGACGCGCTGGTCGCGGCGGAGGGCGGGGACGGGAGCGCGTTGAGCGCCTTCGTCGAACCGCTGCTGCTCGACCAGGACGACAGCCCGCCGTGGCTGGACGCCGGGATCATCACCTCGTGCAACGACACCACCACGCGGATCCCGCCGGAGCGGGTGAACAGCGTGGCGGAGGACTGGCGGGGCAAGCACCCGCTGTTCGGCGCCCACTTCGCGCGCAAGCTGCTGACGTGCGGGCCGTTCCCGGTGCCGCAGGAGGTGGACGTGCCGAAGCCGGCGGGCGCGCCGCCGGTGCTGGTGCTGACCACGGCCGCCGACCCGGTGACGCCGGCGGCGGGCGCGGAGCGGGCGGCCCAGTCGCTGCCGGCCGGGGTCGTGGTCGGCTGGCAGGGCAGCGGGCACGGGGCGCTGGGGCAGTCGGCCTGCGCGACGGCGGCGGCCCAGGCGTTCCTGGTCGACGCCCGGGTGCCGAACTCGGGCACGGTCTGCCCGCCCTGATCGGGGACGGTGGTCGCGGTGGCGGCCGGCACCGGCCCCGGCGCGCCGAGCGACCGGGGCCTGGTGGTCGGCCGGTCGCCCGCTAACAGCTCGAACAGCACCCGCAGCCGGGACCCGTGCACCCGCCGCAGCAGTTGCAGCCGTCGAGCCGGACCTGCTCCGGAGTCGTGCTCTCCACCATGATGACCTCCGTGGTTCGGGCGGATACCCCTGCGACCGAAGGTATTTCGCCCTCGCGGTGCGCCCTACCGCTGGGCGTGGGAAGCCCCCTCACTCGATAGCGGAACGCCGACCGCCGAGTGGTTGCACTACGTGGTCGGCCTCCCGTCAGTCGGACAGCTCGTCCAGCGCCCGCTGGGCCGCCTCCAGCTCCGCGCGCAGCTGCTCGACGCGCGCGAGGTGCCGTTCCCGCGCGGCCGTCAGCACGCTGTCCACCGCCTCGTCCACCTCCGGCGGCAGCAGCTTCGCCGCCTGGGCCACCGCCGAGGCCGCCACGGGCGCCGACCTCAGCGTCCGCTTCGACCCCCACTGCACGTCCACGGTCCACTCGCCCTCGGCGGTGGACACCAGCGTC
Source organism: Saccharothrix lopnurensis (assembly GCF_042658445.1). Lineage (NCBI taxonomy): Bacteria > Bacillati > Actinomycetota > Actinomycetes > Pseudonocardiales > Pseudonocardiaceae > Saccharothrix > Saccharothrix lopnurensis. Next base: position 25,947 of record NZ_JBHSQO010000068.1, read on the forward strand.
ACCGTCACCTCGGCGGGCTTGCCCTTGCGGGCGCCGGCCGGCTTCGCGGCGGGCGCGGGCCTCGGGGTCGGCGCGGGCGCGGGCTTCGGCTTGGGCGGCGGCGGCGCGGGCGTGTAGATGTGCTCGACCGGCGCGGGCGCCGCCGGCTCGGGCTCCTTCGGCGCGACGGGCGCGCGCTTGCGCGGGGCGGGCTTCTCCACGGTCAGCTCGCCGGGCGAGAACGACAGGTCGTCCCGGTCCCCCGTCGGCCGCACCTGGATGAAATCACCCTCCTCCGGTTCGGTGAACGCCATCACCTTCCCCGACCGGCCGGCCTCCACCCCCACCGCGGCGGAGGTGAACCAGACCGCGGGCGGCCGGCCCGCGGTCAGCTCCGCGCGCAAGTGCTCGATGTCCTCGGGGGACAACGAGTTCGGCTTCCCCTTCGCCATCTCGGCCACCTCCACAACTCGCACAAGTGTTCGGTCGTGCAGTTTGCCCTATGCCACCGACAGCGCCGGAGGTCGGTGGCGTTCCCGGCGGACGACCCCGGAAAAGGGGTGAGGGGCCCCGCGCGGACGTCGCCGTCCACACGGGACCCCTCACCCGGGGGTGCCGGCTCAGGAGCCGAAGGTGATCCAGTTGACGTTGACGAAGTCCGCGGGCTGGCCGCTGGTGAACGTCAGGTAGACGTCGTGGCTGCCGGTCAGCCCGGAGATGTTCGCCGGGACCGTGCGCCAGCTCTGCCAGCCGCCGGTGTTGGCGACGGAGAAGCTGCCGACCGGGGTGGCCGTCGGGCTGCCGACGCGGACCTCCACCAGGCCGCTCACGCCGCCCGACGCGCCGCTGGCGACCCGGGCGGTGAACTGCCTGCCGGTGCGGGAGCCGAAGTCGACGCCCCGGTACAGCGCCCAGTCGCCGTTGGCGATGCCGGCGATGTTCTCGCCGCCGCCGGTGTCGGAGGTCGTCTCGCGGACCAGGCCGCGGTGCTGGTCGTGGGACTCGGCCTGGATGGTGCCGAACGCGTTGCGGGACGTGGGCGGCGTGGTGGTGGTCGTCGTCGTGGTCGTGGTGGTCGTCGTGGTGGTGGTGCTCGTGGTCGTCGTGGAGGTCGGGACCACGCCGCCCGAGCCGGTGTCGGTGCCGCTGCCGGCCGGGCCGCGCCACGCGGTGGACGACGCGGGCACGCCCAGCGTCTGGCCGTCGGAGAAGGTGACCGTGGTCGCCGCGGTGCCCGGGTTGTAGGCGACGTAGGTGCGGGCGCCGTTCTTGGTCAGCACGGCGTGCGTGGGCACGTTCGCGGTGACCGAGGTGTCCGGGGTGCCGAAGGTGTTCAGCGAGGTCAGCCAGTGGTGGGCGTGGGCGCGGGAGTCACCGCTCTCCGGCTCCAGGCCGCTGCCGTACTGGGACAGCGCCTGCGCCGGGTCGGCCAGCGCCAGGAACTGGGTGATGACGTCCTTCCACTCGACCTCGGTGCCGCCGTTGTTGGCGCGCAGCTCGTTGATGTTCTGGAGGATGTCGGCCTTGTAGTCGGCGTGGTAGAGCGAGCCGCCGGTGATCGGCAGCATGTTGATGCCGTGGATCTCCTCGGGGTTGGCCGTCCACCACGTGCTGTAGCTGCCGCCCGCGCCCCAGACGATGCCGAGGGTGTCGTGCCCGTAGGCCGACGGGAAGACCGCGTTGTCCTTGTCGAACCAGTACTGGCCGATCGTGGTCTCCTGCGTGGTGTGCAGGTAGATGCCGGCGTCGCGCAGCCCGGTGTCACCGGTGGCCTGCCCGAACAGCACGGCCGCGGTGGCGTACATCATCGCCTCGGACGAGGACTCCTCGTTGTTGCCGTGCGCGAAGCCGGCGTGGCCGGAGGCCCAGCCGTGGCCCGCGTAGGCGTCGAAGTTGCGCAGGAACGGGAAGCGCGACTCGGACCGGTCGTGGTTGTTGGCGTCCTTGAGGATCAGCTTGACCATGCCGCCGTAGCGGGAGTCGCTCGCCCACGCCGCGTCGTGCTGCGCGACGATCGCGGCGGCCAGCGCGTAGTAGCCGTAGTGGAAGTGGTGGTCGTTCAGCTCGGCGTCGGTGCCGTAGCCCGCGGGGTAGCCGATGAGCGTGCCCCACGTGGCGTCGTAGGCGAAGTGCCGGCCGGACTCGCCGGAGGAGGCGGTGAGCCAGTCGGTGAGCCGGTCGCGGACCAGGGTCAGCAGCCGGTTGCGGCCCTCGGTGTAGCCGATCTGGTTGGCCACCGGCACCAGCGCGGCCAGTCGCCACAGCGCCTTGCCGGTCCAGTAGGTGTCGACCGCGCCCTTCCACGGGTCGGCGGCGTTGAGCTCCTGGTCGATCTCCGCGCGCAGGCGGTTCTTGTCGGCCGCCGGCGACAGGGGCAGGGCCGGCAGGACGCCGTTGAACGCGCTGCGCGTGGTGAACGAGGCGCCCTCGCGCAACCGCATCTCACCGCGCGGCGAGGTGTAGCGGTAGCCGGTGGTGGCGTCGGTGGAGTTGAGCCACTGGTGCCGGCAGAGGGCCTGGAGGGTGCCGGTCTGGGTGCCCTGGCGGGCGGTCGTGGTGGCCGTGTAGGTGGCGCTGAGCTGGGCGTTGGCCGAGTTGTACGACCAGCTCACCTTCGTGTCGGCGACGAAGGAGAACGCGTAGCGCTGGAACAGGCTCAGCGCGTCCCGGCTCGGCAGCACCGCGACGGAGAAGAACGACGCGGGCGAGGTGGCCTCGGCGGTGCCGGTGACCGACCAGTTCGCCGGGGAGAACAGGGCGTAGTCGTGGCCGTTGACGGTGACGCCCAGGGTGGTGCCGGTGTTGCTCCAGATCGTCGTGGACCCGTTGAAGCCGACCCGGGCGTTGCCGCCGGTGGCCTCCGCGTAGACGTACGGCGAGCCGTGGCCGATGGTGGTGCGCAGGGTGCGGGTGCCGTCGGTCCACAGAGGAGTGACGGTCCAGTCGGACCAGCCGTCGACCTGCGTGCGCGGCGCGTTGAGGCCGCTCACGCCGATGAACAGCTCGTCCTGGTGCATGAACTCGTAGCCGCGGCCGTCGGGGGTGATGACCGGGTTGGTCGGGTAGCCGACGCCCAGGCCCTGCGCGGCCGCGTGGAAGGTCAGCGGGTGGGCGTACATGTTCTCGGAGTACGGGTTGCCCGCGTAGCGCTGGAAGGCCAGCGAGGACCACCAGTCGTTGGTCGGGACCGGGCGGCCGGCCACGCGCGAGGTGACCTTCGGGGAGACGGCCGCGCCGTCGGAGTTGGTCGGGCCGGTGGTGCCCGCCGGCCGGGTGGTGGCGTAGCTGCCGGAACCGACGGTGACGGCGCCGGCGGTGCCGGGCAGGGCCAGCGGGATGGCGGCGGCCGCGGCCACGGCGACCGCCAAAGCCGCCAGGTGTGGGCGAATCGAACGCACGGGAACCTCCAGCAGGGACTCACAGCTCTGTGAGCGGAAGCGCATGAGAGCGCTCTCACACCTGTGAACGGTAAACGCCCGGTTGCCCGCCTGTCTACGGTTGACCGCGTCTTGCGGTGTCAAGGCGTCTCACCGCGCCGCCCCCGTGACGTCGTGCGACGCCCCCCGCGGTCCGGTCAGGACGCGTGGCCGCCCTCGCCGTCGACGGCGTCCTCCGGGCTTTCGGAGGGGTCTTCGGCGGGGTTCCCGGCCTGGGTCTCGCCCGAGGTCTCGGCCGGGGTCTCGTCGGGGTCCTCGTCCACCCGGAGGCGGTACTCGCAGCCGTACTCGACGGCGTACTCCAGGTCGTAGTGGTGGACGATCTTGGGACCGCCGTGGAGGTGCACGTGGGTGACCGTCTGCTTCGGCGAGGCCGGCGGTCCGGTGCGCGAGTCGACCCGGCCGTCGAGGGGACCGCCGACGAACCGGACCACGTACGCCTGCGTCATCGGTGTGCCTCCCTCTCCCGGCGTTCCCGTCCATGGTACGGGCGGACCAGTCGGACCAGGGCCGATCCGCTGTCGGGAACAGCCGGTCGGACCAGTGCCAGAACCGGTGTCCGGCCAGGTCATCGGGGGTGTCGGCGGTCGTGGGGGAGCCTCGCGGTCGCCACCGGTGACCAGGAGGTGGACGCTCATCACCCCGGTGTGGGCGAGCACCCGCTCCGGCGCGCCCAGGTCGACGCCCGCGGAGAGGTCCGGGCTCCGGTCGGCCGGTGCGCGCCGAGCCCGCGGAGCCCGCGGACCCGCTGCCGCTCGACCCGCCCGCACCCCGACGAACCCGTCCCGGTCCTCAGCACGTGCTCGTCGCCGACCGCACAGGTCGGCCGCGACCGGTCTCCAGCGCGGCGAACCACTTCCCGGTGCCGGCGGGTGGGAAGCCCGCGCGGCCGGCGGGGAACCGGTTCACCGGCGGCTCCAGGGGTTGAGGGCGGCGAGGACGTCGAACTCGGCGTTCATCTCGACATCGCCGATCCGGTCGTCCAGGCGCACGGCGCTGACCTCCCCGATGCCGCTCGCGTGGAGCAGCCCGCAGATCGCGTGCGCGAGCGCGGCGTACTCCCGGTTGGTCAGGTCGGCCGGGAGGCGCACTTCCAGGCATCTTTCGAACACGGGCCCATCGTGGCGCGTTGCGCCGGAGCGCGCGACCCCCTGATGTCTGAGGAGTGGACCGGGGGTCCCACCAGGTGGGGTCGACCGGACTTCACGGACCGGCAGCTGTCGCGGTTGGCGCCGGCGTTCCTCTTGCCCACCGGGACGAAGAACACCACCCGTTCGGCGGACAGTCACTCGGCCCGCTTGCGCGACGGCTGCACGCGCGGCGGCTCGGACCGCTTGCGACGTCTCGTCGTCGGCAGTGGTGCTGCCGGGCTGGCGAACCATGCCGATCCGCAGGGCCGCAACACCTTCCCTCAGCTGTCCACTCCGGTCCGGTACGCGCGGTTGTCGGAGCGGTCGGTGCGCCCGCCGGGCGGGCACGTCGGCACGGTCGCGTCGAACAGGACGACGCCGATGTCCTCCAGCAAGCCCCGCCGCTCGAACCGGCGGCGGCCGTTCTCCGGCATCGACAGGTACGGCGCGGAGATACCGGCCAGTCCGGCGGCAACGCCGAGGGACAAGCCACGCCGGCGGCGGATCGTGCGCGCGCGCCGGCCGATCCCCAGCGGCGTCGGGTCCCGCCGCGTGCCCTGCGTGGCGTCATGTCCGCACCCTCCCGGCCACTTCAAGTGGCGGCAGGGAGGGTGCAACGCATCATTCGGGTTATCCGGCGAGTGAACGCCGTGGTGGAGGCAGCAGGACGTGGGACCGGCCGTTTCCGCAGCTCTAGGCCCGCTTGCGCGAGGGCTGCACGCGCGGCGGCTCGCCGGGCATCTTGGGGTAGTCGGGCGGGTAGGGCAGCTCGCCGCGCTCGTCGCCGGCGTACCAGTCCAGCAGGGTGTCGAGGCCGAACGCCTCGTCGTCCAGGCCGGCGTGCGGGTCGCCGTGCTCGGCCAGCCGCGCCGGCGCCGTGAGCACGTCGAAGTCGTCCGGGTCCACAGTGGACAGCTCGTCCCAGGTCACCGGCATCGACACGGTGGCGCGGGGCGTGCCGCGCACCGACCAGGCGGACGCGATGGTGCGGTCCCGCGCGGCCTGGTTGTAGTCCAGGAAGACGCGCTCGCCGCGCTCCTCCTTCCACCACGACGTGGTCGCCCGGTCCGGCGCCCGGCGCTCCACCTCGCGCGCCAGCGCGATCACCGCGTGCCGCACGTCCACGAAGTCCCACTCCGGCCGGATGCGCACCGCCACGTGGACGCCCCGGCCCCCGGAGGTCTTCGGGTAGCCGACGAGGCCGAGCTCGTCCAGCACCTCGCGCAGGACCAGCGCCACGTCCACGGCGTCCCGGAAGTCGGTGCCCGGCTGCGGGTCGAGGTCCACGCGCAGCTCGTCCGGCCGGTCGGTGTCGGAGCTGCGCACGGGCCAGGGGTGGAAGTCGAACGTGCCGAGGTTCGCCGCCCACGCCAGCACCGCCGGCTCGGTCGGGCACACCTCGTCCGCGGGGCGTCCCGAAGGGAACCTGATGCGCGCCGTGCCCACCCACTCGGGCGCCCCCTTGGGCAGCCGCTTCTGGTAGAACGCCTCCCCCTCCACGCCGTCCACGTAGCGCTTCAGCGTGGTGGGGCGGTCGCGCAGCACGCGCAACAGCGGTTCGGCCACGGCCAGGTAGTACTCGACCACCTGGAGCTTCGTGATCCCTCGTTCGGGGAAGTACACCTTGCCCGGGTTGGACACCCGGACCACGCGCTCACCGACGCTCAGTTCCACCGCTTGGGCCACCCGGGTGAGCCTAGTCCCGATCGGCCTGGACGTCGGGGAGGACGATCGCCGCACAGTGCGTGCCGGGTGCGGAATCCACCCGCGCTTAACCCGATCGCATGCAAGTGGTCGAACGCACGCCTGCCCCGACCGCGCTCCGATAAAGTCCTGAGCCGACCACGGAGCGCAATCGGGGAGGTTCGTGCCGTGACCGACGAGAGCGGGGGTTCGACGGGGGACGTCGGCCAGTACGCCCTGGACCAGTACCGCCGGCAGGGTGGGGGTGGGCTCATGAGCGTGTTGACCATGGGCTTGAGCGACGTCGTCGCCGCCACCAAGGCGGTCGCCGCCGCGAACGAGGCGCAGGCGCTCTCGGTGGACCCCCACGCGGTCGACTCGATGCTGCGCAAGCTCACCGAGATGCAGGACGCCCTGGACGCGATCCCCGGACGTTCCCGACGCCTCAGCCTCCGAACCCCGCTGGGCGGCGGGTACGCGGAGGAGATCGGCTCCGTCAACGCCGAGATCGGCAACCAGGCCACCGCCGAGATCATCCCGGAGATGGTCAAGGCGATCAGCGACCTGAAAACCCAGATCGAGAAGAGCCGGGATTCCTACCAGAACGTCGAAGAAGCCAAGTCGCAGACGTTCGACAACCTCTGAGGGACGCCAGACCTGCCATGAAGCTGACCACTGCCCGTCTCGCGATCGCCGGTTTCGCCGGGTTGTCGCTGCTGGCCACCGCCTGCTCCACGAACGAGCCTGGTGAGCCCACCCCGCGTTCCACCGGCACGACCGCCGGCAGCGCGGCGGCGCCGGGCGACAACGCGCTCGCCGGCGTCAAGCCGTGCGACCTGCTCACCGACGCCGAGGTGAGCGGCCTGGGCCTCACCCCTCCCGGCAGTCCGGACGACCTCGCCGGGAAGGAGATCTGCGAGTGGAAGGTGAGCGGCAACGGTGGTCTCTCGGTCGGCGCCGAGGCGGCGGTCGACGATCTCGGCCTGGACCGGGCGGCGACTTCTCCGATCAAGGTGGGCGAGTACGACGCGGTCCGGGAACAGGCTCCGAACGGCGCTGCGTACCTCTGCACGGTAGCGATCGAGGTCACCGAGTCGGCCAGCATGGTGGTCATCTCGAACCTCACCGCCGGCTCCACCGACACCGCCGCGGCCTGCGCGCGGGCGACCGACGCCGCCGAGTTGATCGCACCCAAGCTGCCCTGACCCGCCGACGTCCCGAGGAGGGATGACATGACGATGGAGAAGCCTCCGGTCCCCGAACCGACCGCGAACTACCCCGCGCACCGGCACGAGGACATGAAGCGGCAGGTCGAGGAGAACTTCAACCCCGGTTCGGCCGGTGAGATCGCCGGCGAGTGGGAGTCGATCGGCGCCACCTTCACGCAGCTGGCGGTCGACTTCCAGGTCATCGTCAGCGGCTCGGAGTCGGGCTGGACCGGCAGCGCCGGGGAGGGCGTCCGGGCCGCCCTGGCCAAGGTCGGCCGGTTCAGCGACATGACCGGCGACCACTTCACCGCCACGGGCACGGCGCTGCACCACCAGACGACCGCCGCCTCCGAGGCGAAGACCCGCATGCCCGACCCGATCGAGTACGACCCCCGGAAGATGTTCACCGACGCGATCGGCAGCGGCAGCCTCTTCCAGCTCGCCGCGCTCCCGGTGACCATGCCCCTGCAGAAGGCCAGGTCCGAGAACGCGAAGGCCGAGGCCGTCCAGGTGATGCAGGTCCGGGACGACACCATGCGGTCCGCCACCTCGTCGATGCCGGCCTTCGCCGAGCTCCCGACCGTCACCCGGGACCAGGGCACGGCCACCGGCTCCGACAAGACGACCTCCTCGGTCACCACGCACTCGGTCGACCCGACCTCGCGGACCGGCTCGCCGGAGACGGCGGGCACCCGGCGCGGTGACAGCGGGGGCGACGACACCGGTGGCACGACCCACGCCTCGTGGACCGCGCCGTCGAACGTCACCCCGCCGGCCGTCACGCCCCCGGTCGCCCCGCCGCCCCCGATCACGACCGCGCCGCCGATCCAGCCCCCGTGGGTGACCCCACCGGGCGCCCGGCCGCCGGGCGGCAGCCAGGACGTCCCGCCCCGACGGCCCGTCCCGCCACCGGGTGCCCGGCCGCCCGGCCCGCGTCCCGGACCTCCCGGGAGCGGCACCGGACGCGGCGGTCCCGGCGGGCTCGGCGGTCCGGGCGGCCGTCCCGGTGGGCCCGGCGGGATGCCCGGCGGCGGCGTGCCGGGTGGCGCCGGCGGCGCGGGTGGACGGGGCGGGTTCGGTCCGCTGGGCGCGGGCGGCCAGTCCGGGTTCGGCCCGACCGGCACCCCCGGACCGGGCGGGCACGGCGGACCGGCGGGCGGTCGCGGGGCGGCCGGGACGCGGGGCGCGGCGGGCGCCGGGCGGGGGGGCGAGGGACAGGGG
>NZ_JBHSQO010000069.1:0-34252 GCF_042658445.1 Saccharothrix lopnurensis
CTGGTCAGCATCCTCCCCTGATCGACGGCCGACCGGCCCGGTGAACCGACCCTGCGGGGCACCTGCGATCCAGGTGCCCCCGCAGGGCATCACCCGTTTCCAGAATTCGGATTCACATTTTCGGCACGCAATTCGGTGACGGGGTCAGCGCCTGCCCAGCAGTGCGGAGAGGTCCACCGCGTTCGCCATGGCCTCGGTGCCCGCGTCGTTCGGGTGCAGGTGGTCGCCGCTGTCGTAAACGGGGTTGAGCGTGGTCGGGTCGCCCGGCACCGCGGTCGCGGCGGCGAAGTCCACCACACCGTCGAATTCGCCGGACGTGCGGATCCAGTCGTTCAGGGTGCGCCAGGTCGCCTCGCGCTCCTCGGTCCAGACGAACGAGCCCTTGAACGGCAGCACGGTGCCGCCGTAGACGTCGACCCCTGCGGCCCGCGCCTGCCTGATCACCTCGCGGTGCCCCGCGATCAGGTCCGCCGCCGACGCGCTGTAGCCGATGTCGTTGACCGCCAGCAGCATGATCACCGCCTTGACGCCGGTCTGCGACAGCACGTCGCGCCGCACCCGCGTGACGCCCGCGACGCCGTAGAACGGCTCGCCCTCCCGGTCGGCGAGCAGCCGGTTCCCGCCCAGGCCCGCGTTCACCACCGACAGCGTCCGGCCCCACACCGCGTCCAGCCGCCGGGCCAGGAAGTCCGGCCAGCGGCGGTTGGCGTTGCCGGTCGTGCTGGCCGTGTCGGTGATCGAGTCGCCGAACGCCACGACCGTGCCCGCGACCCGCCCGGACGGCGCCACGTCGACCCCGTTGACCACCATCCAGCACGGCGTGTCCGCGAACCCGCCCGACACCGCGCCGGTCCGGTCGCCCGGGGCCAGGTAGTTGCCCTGGGCGGTGAACGGGTGGTTGGTCAGCGGCCCGGTCGCCTCCGGCACGTACGCGCTGACCAGCAGCGTGGACAGCGCCTCGACGTCCAGGCGAACGGGGTCGCTGAAGACCTCCCGGCCCGGCGGCACGACCACCTCCCGCCGACCCTGGAACGTCACCGCGCGCAGGGTGCCGGGCACGGCCGCGTCGCCGGCCGCCCGCACCGCGACCGAGGTCCGGCCCACCCGCAGCGGTCCGGTGCCGAACGCGTTGGTCAGCCGCACCCGCACCGACCTCCCGCCCGCGCTGGTGAACACGACGTTGCGCACGGTCTGGTCGGCCAGCCCCTCGCCCGCCGGGCACGAGCTCCAGGGGATCTCGCTGCCGACCACCGGGCTCGCCGCCCACGCGGCCACCCAGTCCCGGCCGTGCGCGCCTGCGGCGGGCTGCACCGCCGTGGTGGCCGCGAGCGCCGCGATCACGGTCAGCTTTCCCAGGTGTCTTGGCATGGGGGTCTCCTCGCCGGTCGTCGTTGGTGGCGGGGCCGACGGTGGCAGCGGCCGAATTAACCGGTCAAGCAGGCCACGACGAGCGGTGGAGGAGTTGCGCTGAGTGGCAGTTGCTTAACGTTCAGCATCCACTGGCGGGGTCAGCGGGATGCGGGCGACGGCATCGGGCAGGCCGGCGGCAGGCCAGGTGACCAGCAGGTCGAGCACGCCGCCGGTGGGCGCGTCGAAGACGTACCGGGAGTCGGTGACCACGCGCCCGGAGCCCCCGGCGGTCTCCGCGGAGTGCGGGGACAGCCAGAACGCCTCCGCGCCGCGCACGACCGCCAGGCCGGGACCGGGGCCGCCCCGCGAGGACCACGGGAGGTCGGGCCGGGATCCGTCCGGGGCCGTGAGGTCGGACGGGGACTCTCCCCACCGGGCCGTGAGGTCGGGCGAGGGCTTTCCCCGAGGGGCCGTGAGGTCGTCCACGACCCGACCCCCGGCCACGTCCCCTGCCACGCCCACCACGTACGCCGCCAGCAGCCCCGGCTCCACCGCGGCGAGCCGGGTGAGCACGACCGCCGCGTGCCCACCCCGGTGCAGGACCCGTGGTGCGGCCGCAGTGACCCCGGTCTCGACGGCGACGGCGCCCACGTGGCGGGCCTCCCGGTCCGCTAACCCCGTGGTGGTCGGCACGGCGGCGACGGGCGCGTCCCAGATCGGGCGGGCGTCGCGTTCGACGGTGCCCCGGTCGGGCAGGGGCAGGGTCACCACCGTCTCGGGGAACCCGATCCCCGGCCAGGCGAACACCAGCGAGACCTCGTCGAAGGCGGGCGGGAGGAGGAAGGTCCGGTGGTGCTCGGGACCGAACTCGCCGGTGTGGTGGTCGCCGGTCCAGTCCGACTCCCGCACCGGCCACGCCCAGCGCGCCCGCCCGTCGTCGCCGAGCACGCCGAGGCGCAGCTCCAGGCCCTCGTCGTGCTGGGGCAGCAGCACGCGCGGCGCGGGCGGGACCACGCGCCCCTCGCGGACCTCGCGCTGCCGCCGGGTCGCGTCCCGCCGGTCCAGCGGCTGCCGCGCCAGCACCTCGACCTCCAGCCCGGACGGCCGCGACACCACCCGCACCACGCCGATGCTCAGCTCGGGTCGCCGCACCACCAGCCCACCCGGGTGCCCGGACACCCCCAGCACCTCGACCGCGTCCGCGAAGTCCCCCATCACCCCTCCACCATCCCGCGGGGCGACCACCGGGCCAAGTAGTTTGGGCGGGGTGAACGGGCGGTCGCGTGCGGGTGTCGTCCGGCTCGTGCTGCTCGTCGCGCTCGTGGCGCTGTTCGCGGTCGGCGTCGCCAGCGGGGTCACGCCCGGTGTGGACGAGGTCCGCGGCTGGGTCGAGGCCGCCGGGCCCGCCGCGCCGCTGGTGTTCGTGGCGGTCTGCGCGGCCGGGTCGTCGGTGCTGGTGCCCAAACCGGTGTTGAGCGTGCTCGGCGGTGTGCTGTTCGGGCCGTGGCTCGGTGCCGGCGTGGTGGTGGTGGGTGTGACGCTGGGCGCGCTGGGGGGCTTCGCGCTGTCGCGGGGGCTCGGGCGCGACGTGGTCCGGCCGGATGAGGTCCGGCCGGATGAGGCCCGGTCCGGCGAGATCCGGTCCGGCGAGATCCGGTCCGACCAGGTCCCGCCCGGCGAGGGCCGCCTCGCCCGCGTCGACCGTCTGCTGGAGCGGCACGGCTTCGCCGCCGTGGTGGCGTTGCGGCTGCTGCCGGTGGTGCCGTTCGGCCTGGTCAACTACACCGCCGGGCTCACCGGCGTGCGGGTCGGCTCGTTCGCGGCCGGCACGGCGCTCGGCGTGGTCCCCGCCACGGCCGTCTACACCGCCACCGGCGCGTCGCTGACCACCATGACCCCCGGCCAGTGGCTGCTGGCGGGCGCGGCGGTGGCGCTGCCCGCGCTGGTCGGGTTCGCGCTGCTCCGGGTCAGGCGAGCGCGGTGACCGCCGCGACCACGTCCGGGCCGTCGAGCAGCACCCGGTCGTTGTGGTCGGCGCCCGGCACCTCCACCGCGCGCCCGCCCGCCGCCGTCGCCACCGCGCGGCTCTGCCCCGGCGGGACGACCGAGTCGGCCGAGCCGTAGACGACGGTGACCGGCGCGCCGGCCACGGCCGCGTGCTCGGCGGTCGGGAACCGGTCCAGCAGCAGCCACCGCACCGGCAGGAACGGGTAGTGCGCCCGGCCCACCGCGGCCAGGTCGGTGAACGGCGAGCGCAGCACCAGCCCGACCGGCGGGTGCTCGACGGCCAGTTCGGCGACCACGGCCGACCCCAGGCTCTCCCCGAAGTACAGCAGCGGCAGGCCGGTCTCGGTGACCAGGAAGTCGCGCGCGGCCCGGACGTCGAGCGCCAGGCCCGCCTCGGTGGGCGAGCCGGGGTTGCCGCCGAAGCCCCGGTAGTCCAGCAGCAGCACCGACAGGCCGCGGGCGGTGAGCGCGGCGGCGAGCGGCGCGCGCATCGACCGGTTGCCCGCGTTGCCCGGCGCGACCAGCACGGCGGCCCGCGCGCCGGGCACCGGGAAGTACCAGGCGGACAGGCTCAGGCCGTCGGCGGTGGCGAGGGTGGCGTCACGACCGCCGGGCAGCACGTCGGCCGCGGCGGGCGGCGGACCGCCCGAGGGCAGGAACACGAGCTTGCGCTGGAGGGCGAACGCGCTGCCGAGCACCACGACCACGATGATGACGGCCGCGGCGACCCCGGGCAACACGCGCCTGCGCACGTGACCATCATGGGCCGGCCCACCCGCGGTACCCGGTTGCGGCCGGTGATCGGGTCGGGCGAGGCTGCCCCGGTGGACATGCACGACGACCAGCTGACCGTCACCGCGGCGACGGCCCGCGCGCTGGTGGCCGACCAGTTCCCCGGCTGGCGGGACCTGCCCGTGCGGGACGTCGCCGCGCACGGGACCGTCAACGCGATCTTCCGCGTCGGGGACGGGCTCACCGCCCGCTTCCCGCTGCGGCCCGGTGACCCGGGCGAGGTCCGGCGTGAGCTGGTGGCCGAGGCCGACGCCGCCCGCGAGCTGCTCGGCCGCACCCCGTTCCGCACGCCCGAACCGGTCGCGCTGGGCGGACCCGGCGCGGGCTACCCGCTGCCCTGGTCGGTGCGGACCTGGTTGCCCGGCGCGCCGGCCACGCCCGACAGCGCCGCCGGGTCCGTGGCGTTCGCGCGCGACCTGGCCGCGTTCGTCCGCGGCGTGCGCGCGATCGACACCCGCGGCCGGGTGTTCCGGGGCCGGGGTCGGGGCGGGGAGCTGAGGTCCCACGACGAGTACCTGGAGAGCTGCTTCCGGCGCAGCGAACACCTGCTGGACGTGCCGCGGCTGCGCGGGCTGTGGGCGGACCTGCGGTCGCTGCCGCGCGGCGACGCACCCGACGTGATGACCCACGGCGACCTGATCCCCGGCAACGTGCTGGTCGCCGGCGGGCGGTTGACCGGGGTGATCGACGTGGGCGGGCTCGGGCCGGCCGACCCCGCGCTGGACCTGGTCGGCGCCTGGCACCTGCTCGACGCGGGTCCGCGCCGGGTGCTCCGCGAGGAGCTGGGCTGCGGTGACGACGAGTGGGCGCGCGGCCGGGGGTGGGCTTTCCAGCAGGCGATGGGCTTGGTCTGGTACTACGCCGCGAGCAACCCGGTGATGAGCGGGCTGGGGCGGCGCACCCTGGCGCGCCTCGTGGAGGAGGAGGGGGAGGCGGCGGGCGGGGAGGCGGGCGCGGAGGCAGCGGGCGCACGAGGGGCCGGAGCCCGGACAGCAGCACGGAGCGCGGTCGTCCGGCGACGCGGAGCGCATCGGTTAGGTTGTCGCCATGGCAACCGCGGACTCCGCCGGCGCGGAGCCCCGCTGGGCCGAGTGGCGCCGACCGGGACCCACCCCGGCCCAGCAGCGCCGGGACGTGGTGCTCGCGGTGGGCGTGATGGCCGGCGCGCTCGCGATGACCGTCCTGGTGAACAGCATGGGCACGCTGGCGTTCGGCCGGGCCCCCTCGCTGGGCGAGCAGCTGTTCTGGAGCGTCGCGGTCACCGCCCCGCTGGTGGTGCGCCGCCGGTTCCCGTTCGCCGTCCTGCTCGTGGTGGGCGTGCTGTTCATCGCCGCCCAGATCCGGCAGGTCGGCGACGGCTTCGTGCCCTCGGTGGCGCTGTTCGCCGCGATCTACACCTCCGGCGCGTGGGAGCGCAGCCGCGTGCTCGCCCGGTGGTCGCGGATCGGGGTGATCGTGGCCATGTTCGCCTGGCTCGGGTTCAACCTGGTGCGGTTCCTCATCGGACCGCCGCAGGACTACGGCGACGTCACCGGGCCCCTGGACCCGGTGCTGGCGTCCGTCCTCTACGGACTCGGCTTCAACGTCCTGTACTTCCTGTCCGCCTACGTCATCGGCGACACCGCCTGGGTGTCCGCCCGTCGGCGGGCGGAACTGGAGCACCGCGCCGAGCAGCTGCGCCGCTCCCAGGAGCAGAACACCCGCGGCGCGCTCGTGGCCGAGCGGATGCGCATCGCCCGCGACCTGCACGACGTGGTCGCCCACCACGTGTCGGTGATGGGCATCCAGGCGGGCGCCGCGCGGCGCGTGCTCGACACCGACCGCGAGCTGGCCCGCTCGGCGCTGCTGATGGTCGAGCAGACCGCCCGGGGCTCGATCGCCGAGCTGCGCGGGCTGCTGGGCGTGCTGCGCGCCGAACCGACCGCGGAGGACGCGCCGGACGGCGAGTTGGCCGCCCTCGACCGGCTGCCCGACCTGGTGGCCACGGCGCGCTCGGCCGGGCTGGAGGTGGCGCACCAGACCTACGGCGAGCCCCGGCCCGTGCCGGACGGCGTCGCCCTGTCGGCCTACCGGGTGGTGCAGGAGGCGCTGACCAACGTGGTCAAGCACGCGGCCGCGCGACGGGTCGACGTCCGCGTCCGCTACCTCGACCGCGCACTGGAGGTCGAGATCGCCGACGACGGGCGCGGGCCCGTGCCCGCCACCACGCCCGGGTTCGGCCTGGTGGGGATGCGGGAGCGCGTCGCGGTCCACGGTGGGCAGCTCGAAGCCCGCCCGCGCAAGGGCAAGGGCTACCTGGTGCGCGCGACCCTGCCGACCACCGCCGAGGAGGACCTCCCGTGACCGACCGGCCGCTGCGCGTCGTGCTCGCCGACGACCAGGACCTGGTCCGCGCCGGGTTCCGGGTCATCCTCGGGACGGAGGACGGCATCGAGGTCGTCGGCGAGGCGGGCGACGGCGAACGGGCCGTCGAACTGGTCGAGCGGCTGCGGCCCGACGTGGTGCTGATGGACGTCCAGATGCCGCGCGTCGACGGGCTGGAGGCCACCCGCCGCGTCCTCGGCGCGCCCGGCAACACCGCCCGCGTCGTCATCCTCACCACGTTCGACCGCGAGGACTACCTGTTCGAGGCGCTGCGGGCGGGCGCGAGCGGTTTCCTGCTCAAGAACGCCTCGCCGGAGGACCTGGTGGAGTCCGTCCGGATCGTGGCCCGCGGCGACGCGCTGCTCTCACCCGAGGTGACCCGCCGCGTCATCGCGAAGTTCCACGGCCGGGACCGGACCGGGACCGCGCCGGCCCACCGGCCGCCCGAGCTGACCGACCGCGAGTACGAGGTGCTGGTGGAACTGGCGCGCGGGGCCAGCAACGCCGAGATCGCGCGCGCCCTGCACCTGGGCGAGACCACGGTCAAGACCCACGTCTCCCGGGTGCTCAACAAGCTCGACCTGCGCGACCGCACCCACGCCGTGGTGTTCGCCTACGAGCGCGGCATCGTCCAGCCCGGCGACGGCCGCGGGTAGGTCGAGCGGAGGACCCGCCGGGTGGGTCCCGCGGAGGACGCGGGGCGGGTGCGGCACGGCATAGCGTTCCGGTCGTGTTGACTGTGACGGCGATCAGCCGGAGCTTCGGGGACCACCGGGTGCTCCACGACGTGACCTTCGAGGTCCGCCCCGGGCGGATGACCGGTTTCCTCGGCGCCAACGGCTCGGGCAAGACCACGACCATGCGCATCGTCCTCGGGGTGCTCGCACCGCACGGCGGCGAGGTGGCCTGGCGCGGGCGACCGGTCCGGGAGGGGGAGCGACCCTCGTTCGGCTACATGCCCGAGGAGCGCGGTCTCTACCCGAAGATGGCGGTGGGTGACCAGATCGCGTGGCTGGGCCGGCTGCACGGCCTGGACCGCGCCACCGCCCGCGCCAACACCGAGCGCCTGCTCGACCGGCTCGACCTCGCCGACCGCGCGGGCGACCAGCTGGAGGCGCTGTCGCTGGGCAACCAGCAGCGCGTGCAGATCGCGGCGGCGCTGGTGCACGACCCCGAGGTGCTGGTGCTCGACGAGCCGTTCTCCGGCCTGGACCCGATCGCGGTGGGGGTGGTGCTCGGGGTGCTGCGCGAGCGCGCCGCCGCGGGCGTGCCGGTGCTGTTCTCCAGCCACCAGCTCGCGCTGGTCGAGCAGCTGTGCGACGACGTGGTCATCATCTCCGGCGGCCGGGTGACGGCGAGCGGCACGCGGGAGGAGCTGCGCGAGCGGTACGGGACGCGGCGGCACGAGCTGGTCGTGTCCTCCGACGCGGGCTGGGTGCGCGACCTGCCGGGCGTCCGCGTGGTCGAGCTGGACGGTCCGCGGGCGGTCTTCGAGCTGGACGGCGGCGACGACCAGGACGTGTTGCGCGCGGCCCTGGAGCGCGGCGCGGTCCGCGCCTTCGGCCCCGTGGTCCCCACGCTGGACGAGATCTTCAAGGAGGCGATGTGAGCGTGTCGTTCACCGAGGCGACCCGGTTGGTCGCCGAGCGCGAGGTCAAGGTCCTCGTGCGCACCAAGGGCTTCTGGATCGGCTTCGCCGTGATGCTGGTCGGGCTGTTCGCGCTGACCGTGCTGCCCGCGGTGTTCGGCGGCGGCGCCACGCCGGTGGCCCTGGTCGGGTCGCAGGCGGCCGGGGCCTTCGCCGGTGAGGACTTCGAGGTCCGCCAGGTCGAGGACGTCGCCGCGGCCGAGGAGCTGGTGCGCGCGGAGGAGGTGGACGCCGCGGTCGTGCCGGACACCACCGGCGAGTCCGCCACCGGGGTGCGCGTGGTCGCCCTGACCGAGCCGCCGGGCGAGGTGGTGGCCGCGCTGGCCACCGCGCCGCCGGTGGACCTGCTGGAGCAGGCCGAGGTCGGCCAGGACGAGCGGTTCGTCGTCATCCTGGTGTTCGCCCTGGTGTTCATGATGTTCGGGATGGGCGGCGCGGCCATCGCGCAGAGCACCGTCACCGAGAAGCAGACCCGCATCGTGGAGATCCTGGTGTCCACGATCCCCGTGCGGGCCATGCTCGCGGGCAAGATCGCCGGGCACACCCTGCTGACCATCGGGCAGGTGGTGGTGCTCGCCCTGGCCACGCCCATCGCCCTGCGCCTGGGCGACCAGTCCGAGCTGCTCGCGGTCGTCGCCCCGGCCCTGGGCTGGTTCGTGCCGTTCCTGCTGCTGGGGTTCGTGCTGCTGGCCTCGATGTGGGCGGTGACGGGCTCGCTGGTCAGCCGCCAGGAGGACCTGGGGTCGACCATGGGCGTGGTCATGATCCTGGTGATGGGCCCGTACTTCGCGGTGCTGGCGTTCGCCGACAACTCGGCGGTGATGGGCGTGCTGTCCTACGTCCCGTTCTCCGCGCCCGTCGCGATGCCGGTGCGGCTGTTCGCCGGGCAGGCGCAGGCGTGGGAGGCGCTGCTGTCGCTCGCCGTGCTGGCCTGCTCGGTCGTGGCGATCGTGCTGCTGGCCGCCCGGCTCTACGAGGGGTCGCTGCTGCGCACCGGCGGCAAGGTCAAGCTGTCCAAGGCGTGGGCGCGGCAGGACTGACCAGGTCCCGAGGGGTTCCGGATTCCGCGCGGCCCTGTTGCCTATCTATGATTGTTGCGAACCACTAGCAACAGCATTGAGGGGGCGATTGGGTTGCGTGGAGCTACCCGGCGGCTGGTGGCCGGGGCGGTCGTCACGGCGACCGCCCCGGGCCCGGTGACCACGGCCTGTTCCAGCGGTGACGCGACCGGCGGCCCGGCGCCGACCGAGCTGCGGCTGGCCATCGGCGGCGAGTCGGAGGAGGGCTACGACCCGACGCTGGGCTGGGGCCGCTACGGCAACCCGCTGTTCCAGTCCACGCTCCTGACCCGGGACGCCGACCTGCGCGTCACCAACGACCTGGCCACCGGCCACTCGGTGAGCCCTGACGGTCTGGTGTGGACGGTCGACCTCCGCGCCGACGCCCGGTTCTCCGACGGCCGCCCGGTCACCGCGCGCGACGTCGCCTACACCTTCACCACGGCGGCCAAGAGCGGCGGCCTCACCGACGTCACCGTGCTCGACGAGGCCGTGGCCGTCGACGACGACACCGTGGAGCTGCGCCTGAGCCGGCCGCAGAGCACGTTCGTCAACCGGTTGGTGTCGCTGGGCATCGTGCCCGAGCACGCCCACGGGCCCGACTACGCGCGGCGGCCCGTGGGCTCCGGGCCGTTCGTGCTGGAGCAGTGGGACGAGGGGCAGCAGCTCATCGTCCGCCGCAACGACGACTACTACGGCGCCAAGCCCGCCTTCGAGCGCGTCGTGTTCGTGTTCACCGGCGAGGACGCCTCCCTGGCGGCGGCCCGCTCCGGGCAGGTCGACGTGGCCGCGCTGCCCTCGTCGCTGGCCTCCACCGCGATGCCCGGCATGGAGCTGCACCGGGTGGAGTCGGTCGACAACCGCGGCATCATGTTCCCCTACCTGCCCGCCGACGGCCGCACCGACGACGACGGCAACCCCGTCGGCAACGACGTCACCTCCGACCTGGCGGTGCGGCGGGCGGTCAACACCGCCCTGGACCGCCGGGCCCTGGTCGACGGTGTGCTCGACGGGTACGGCCGCCCCGCCACCGGCCCGGTCGACGGCCTGCCCTGGTACGAGCCCGCCACCGCCGCCCCGGACAACGACCCCGACGCCGCTCGCCGCCTGCTGGAGGAGGCCGGGTGGCGCGACACCGACGGCGACGGCACCCGCGAGCGCGACGGCGTCAGGGCAGAGTTCTCCCTGCTCTACCCGGCCACCGACTCCCTGCGGCAGGGGCTCGCGCTCGCCGCGGCCGACATGCTCGAAGCCGTCGGCATCGCGGTGACGCCCAAGGGCGAGAGCTGGGAGGTCATCTACACCCGGATGCACGCCGACGCGGTGCTGTTCGGCTGGGGCAGCCACGACCCGACCGAGATGTACAACCTGTACTCGTCGGCGCAGGCGGGCGTCGAGAGCTGGAACCCCGGCTTCTACGACGACGCCGAGGTCGACGCCGCCCTGGCCGCGGCGATGGCGGCCACCGACGCCGACGAGGCCACCCGGCACTGGCGGGAGGCCCAGCGCGGCTTCGGCCCGGCCGCCGACGCGGCATGGGCCTGGCTGGTCAACCTCGACCACACCTACTTCGTCGACTCCTGCCTGGACGTCGGCCCGGTGCAGGTCGAGCCGCACGGCCACGGCTGGCCGATCACCTGGGGCATCACCGGCTGGCGTTGGACGTGCTGATCCCGGCGCTGCGCGGCGCCGCCGGGCGGCTGACGCGGCTGGTGCTGCTGCTGGCCGCCGTGGCGGTGGCGTCCTTCGCGCTGATGGTCAACTCCCCGGTCGACCCGGTCGCCGCCTACGTCGGCGCGGACGTGGCGGCGATCGGCCCGGAGCAGCGGGCGCTGATCGCGGAGCGCTGGGGGCTGGACGACCCGGCCCCCGAGCGGTTCCTGTCCTGGTTCGGCAACCTCGTGCGGGGCGACTTCGGCTTCTCCGCCACGTTCAACCAGCCGGTGCTGGACGTGATCGGCGACAAGTTCCTCACCAGCCTGGCGCTCATGGCGCTGGCCTGGCTGCTGTCCGGCGTGCTCGGCTTCGCGCTCGGCCTGGTGGCGGGTGCCCGGCGGGGGCGCGCGGCCGACCGCGTGATCACCTGGTGGTCCTACACGCTGGCCTCCGCGCCGACGTTCTGGGTCGGGCTGCTCCTGCTGTACGCGTTCGCGGTGTCGCTGAACTGGGCGCCGGTGTGCTGCGCGGTGCCCATCGGCGTGCCCGCGGCCGAGGTCGGGCTGCTCGACCGGCTGCACCACCTGGCGCTGCCCGCGATCACGCTCAGCGTGGTGGGCGTCGCCCCGGTCGTGCTGCACACCCGGCAGGCCGTGATCGAGGCGATGGGCAGCGACCACGTGGCGTTCGCCCGCGCGCAGGGGGAGCGGGGGATCGGCCTGGTGCGGCACCGGGTCGTGCGCAACGCGGCCGCCCCGGCGCTGCTGCTCCAGTTCGGTTCGCTGGGCGAGCTTTTCGGCGGGTCGGTGCTGGCCGAGCAGGTGTTCTCCTACCCCGGTCTCGGCGCGGCCACCACGACCGCCGCGCTCGGCCAGGACGTGCCGCTGCTGCTGGGCATCGCCCTGTTCACCACGGTGCTGGTGTTCGCGGGCAACGCCGTCGGCGACCGCGTGCACGCCGCCGTCGACCCGCGGGCCGCGCTCGCCGACGCCGGGAGGCGCACGTGACCGCCACCGCCCTGCCCCGGCTGGACCGCCGCGGCCGCACCCTGGCCCAGCTCGGCGCGTCGGCGCTGCTCGTGGTCGCCGTGGTGGTCGCGGGCACGGTCGCGGAGGACGCCGCGCAGACCACCGGGCTGGCCGAGCGCAACCGGGCGCCGTCGGTCGGGCACTGGTTCGGCACCGACTGGCTGGGCCGGGACGTGCTGGCCCGCGTGCTGGCCGGGCTGCGGTTGAGCCTGGTGGTGGGCACCTCGGCCGCGGTGCTGTCGGCGCTGATCGCGCTCGTGCTGGCCTGCGCGGCGACCGTCGGCGGGCCCAGGGTGGACGCGGTGGTCGGGTGGCTGGTCGACCTGTTCCTGGCGCTGCCGCACCTGGTGCTGCTGATCCTGCTGGCGTTCGCCTTCGGCGGCGGCACGGAGGCGGTGGTGGTCGCGGTCGCGGTCACCCACTGGCCGACGCTGACGCGGGTGCTGCGCGGCCAGGCCCGGCAGGTCGTCGGCTCGGACTTCATCGTGGTGTCCGCCCAGCTGGGCCGGAGCCGGTGGTGGATCGCGCGGCGGCACGTGTCCGGGCACCTGGTCGGGCAGTTCCTGGTCGGCCTGGTGCTGCTGTTCCCGCACGCGATCCTGCACGAGGCGGCGCTGTCGTTCCTCGGCCTGGGCGTGGACCCGGCGGAGCCGTCGATCGGCGTGCTGCTGGCCGAGTCGATGCGCTTCCTGTCCGCCGGCGCGTGGTGGCCGGCCGTGCTGCCGGGCCTGTGCCTGCTGCTGGTGGTCAAGGCGGTCGACGGTATCGGCGAGAACCTGCGTTCGCTGCTGAACCCGAGGAGCCACCACTCGTGAGCCCGCTGCTGGAGGTCTCCTCGCTGGCCGTGTCGTTCCACCAGTACGAGCGGGGCCTGCGCCGCCGCACGGTGGTCGCGCTGGCCGGGATGGACCTGACCGCCGACCGGGGCGAGCTGGTCGCCCTGGTCGGGGCGAGCGGGGCGGGCAAGAGCCTGCTCGCGCACGCCGTGCTCGGCATGGTGCCGCCCAACGCCGAGGAGAGCGGCGTGGTCCGCTTCGACGGCGTCGCGCTGGACCCGGCGGCCCGCCGGGCGCGGGCCGGTTCCGGCACCGCCCTGCTGCCGCAGGCGGTGACGTTCCTGGACCCGGTGACGCCGGTCGGGCGGCAGGTGCGGCGCTCGGCGGAGCTGGCGCGCAGGCCCGACCCGGGGCTGTCCGCGTCGGTGGCGCTGGCGGACCGGGGGCTGGGCCCGGAGGTGGCGCGCCGCCACCCGCACGAGCTGTCCGGCGGCATGGTCCGGCGCGTGCTGACGGCCATGGCGATGATGGCGAGCCCCGCGCTGGTGCTCGCGGACGAGCCGACGCCCGGCCTGCCGCCCGAGGCGGTCCGGGCGGTGCTGGCCGAGCTGCGCCGCATCGCCGACGAGGACCGGGCCGTGGTGCTGATCACCCACGACCTGACCGCCGCGCTGGAGGTCGCCGACCGGGTGGTGATCTGCCGGGACGGCCGCACCGTGGACGAGGCGCGGCCGGCGGACTTCCGCGACGACGGCGCGGCGCTGTCCCACCCGTACACCCGCGCGCTGTGGCGGGCCCTGCCCGCCAACGGCTTCCACCTGCCGGAGGACCCGTGACCCTGCTCGCCGAAGACGTCTGGTTCCGCTACGGCCGGCGGCAGCCGTGGGTGGTGCGCGGCGCGTCGCTGACCGTCGAGCCCGGCGAGGTCGTCGGGCTGCACGGCCCCAGCGGCGCGGGCAAGAGCACCCTGGGCAGGCTGCTGGCCGGGCTCGTCGCGCCCGGCCGCGGCCGGGTGGAGGTCGACGGCGCGCCGCCGCGGCCCGACCGCCGGGCCGGGCGGCCGAACCCGGTGCAGGTGGTGCACCAGCACGCCCACCTGGCCATGGACCCGCTGTGGAAGGTGGGCGCGGTGCTGGCCGAGGCGGGGTCGGCGGCGGTGGACCCCACCCTCGTGCCGCCGGAGCTGCTCGACCGCTTCCCGCACGAGATCAGCGGCGGCGAGGCGCAGCGGGTCGCCCTGGCCCGCGCGCTGCTGGCCCGGCCGCGGTTCCTGGTCGCCGACGAGATCAGCGCGAGCCTGGACGCGATCAGCCAGGCCGAGGTGTGGCGGCTGCTGCTGGCGCGGGTCCGCGCCGGGGGTGTCGGCGTGCTCGCCATCTCCCACGACGGGCCGCTGCTGGAGGCCGTGGCCGACCGGGTGCTGGACTTCGCCGACCTCGCGGTGTCACCCGATTGGGTTGTCACTGGATAGTGGTAATCCTCGGCGGGGACCCCCAAAGGTCCACCGCAGGTTGGACGATTGGCCGGTCGAGTGGTGATTTCCTCGTTGCTGACCTCAATGGACCAACCAAGGGAGTGACCGATGTCGGGAGCACAACCTGTCGTGGCCGGCCAGACCTCCGGTGAGGTGCGGCCGGTCGAGGAGGACCGGGGCGCCGCCCGCTCGACCGAGCCCGCCGCGCCCGCCGCACCCGAGCGGAAGGCGGCCCCGCCCGGGAGCCCGGCCCGTGGTGTCTGCGCCGCGCACGGTGTGCCGGAGTGCAAGCGCTGCGGATGACCGGGGGGCGCCTCCGGCCGATCGCCGCCGACGTCGCGCTGGCCGTGGCCGCCTGCGTGATGGACCTGACGCTGTACTCCGCCGCCCCGCTGCGGGTCGACGACCCGCACTTCTGGTCCTCGGTCGGGTACCTGGCGTTGATCTTCGCGGCCCTGCTGGCGCGGCGGCGGCGACCGGCGGCGGTGTTCGTGGTGGTGCTGGCGCTGGCGGTGCTGGCCGAGCCGTTGACCGGGGTCGACTTCCAGCCCCTGGTCGTGGTCTACCTCGCGCTGTTCGCCACCGCGGTGGGCTGCCGGAAGGAGGTGGCGGCGGGCGCGCTGGCGGGCGCGCTGGCGTGCGCCGTCCGGCTCGCGTTCGAGGACGTCCACGTCGGGAACCTCGAGGAACTCGTGGTGGAGGTGGTGGCGGGGGTGTACCTGATGGTGCTGCCCCTGTCCGTGTGGGCGGCCGGCAGGTGGGTGCGGATCAGCCGGGAGCACGCGAAGGACCTGGAGGCGCGCCGGGAACTGGAGGCGCGGCAGGCGGTGGTCGAGGAACGGGCCCGGATCGCCCGGGAGCTGCACGACATCGTGTCGCACGCGGTGACCGTGATGGTGCTCCAGGCGGCGGGCGGGCGCCGCGTCCTGCGCCGCGACCCGGCGCGGGCCGAGCGGGTGCTCGACACCATCGGGCAGGTGGGGGAGGAGGCGATGGGGGAGCTGCGCCGGATGCTGGGGCTGCTGCGCACCGACGGGCCGGTCGGGTCGGGAGGCCGGGTCGGGTCGGGGGGATCGGGCGGGGCGGCCGGGTCGGGTGCGGCGGATGGGTCGGGCACGCCGGGTGGAGCAGGCGCGCCGGGTGGAGCAGGTGGGACGGCCGGGTCGGGCAGGTCGGGGGGTCTGCCCGACCCGGGTGGCGTGCCCGACCCGCTCGGTCCGGGGGAGTTCGACGGGCCGTGCTCCGGGGTGGCCGACCTGCCCCGCCTGCTCGACCCGGTCCGCGCCGTCGGCGTGGACGTGGCGCTGCGGGTGGCGGGCGAGCCGCGCGCCGTCGCGCCGGGGGTGGACCTCGCGGTGTACCGGGTGGTGCAGGAGGGGCTGACCAACGTCACCAAGCACGCCGGGGCGGGCGCCAGCGCAGAGGTCCGGCTGACCTGGTCGGGGGACCGGGTGGAGGTGGAGGTGGTCGACGACGGGGGCGAGGGGGAGCCCCGGCGCGGCCTGTCCACCGGGCACGGGCTGTCCGGGCTGCGGCAGCGGCTGGCGGTGCTCGGCGGTGACCTCACGGCGGGGGAGCTGCGCGGCGGCGGGTTCCGGCTCGCCGCCGTGCTGCCGGTCGCGGACCGGCTGGTGGCCTCGGGCTGACCCCTCGCCCCGGCCCGGTCAGGCGTAGCGGGGCAGCGTGGCCGCCACCTCGTGCGGCGACGGCATGGCGGCCACCTCGGCGGCGATCGCCCTCGCGGCCTCGCGCACGGCCTCGTCGGCCAGCAGGCGCCGCGCCTTCTCGGCGACCGCCTCGGCGGTGACCTGCCCGCCCAGCAGTCGGTCGCCCAGCCCGGCCTCGGTGACGGCCGCGGCGTTGCTGAACTGGTCGGCCCCCTGCGGCAGGAGCAGCTGCGGCACGCCCGCGCCGAACGAGCCCATGGTGGTGCCGCTGCCGCCGTGGTGCACCACGAGGTCCACGTGCGGCAGCAGGTCGGCCTGCGGCACCCACGGCAGCACCACCACGTCGTCGGGCACCTCGCCCAGCACCTCGGTCGACACGGTGGGACCGGCGGCCACCAGCACCCGGGCGCCCAGCCCGGCCAGGCCCCCGATCGCGGTGCGCAGCACCTCCACGTCGCCGAACGCGGTGCCCAGCGTCAGGTAGACCAGCGGCTCGCGGTGCCCGGTCACCCACGCGGGCAGCTCGCCGGGCTCCGCGAACGGCACGGGCCGCAGCTCGATCCGCTCGGTGGAGGCCAGGAACTCCGGCGCCTGCACCGAGGGCGGGCAGATGTCGAGGTACGGGTTGCCCATCAGCATGGGGTCGTTCCCGGGGGCCTTCGCGCCCAGCTCGTCGGCGACCTGGGCGATCAGGCCGGCGGCGTGCCGGACGAGGTCGTCGTCACCCGTCCACACGCGGCCGAAACCGTGGCACAGGGCCGGTAAGCCGGCCACCTGCGCGGCCATGCCCGCGCCGGGGTTGCCCACCTCGTGCACCACGAGGTCCGGCCGCCGGTCGGCGATGATCGGCTTGAGGTCGAGCGCGAAGCCGCGCGGCAGGAGGTAGCCGAAGATCCGGGCCAACATCTCGGGCGGGATTTCGCGGGGCCCCTCCGCGTCGAGGCCGGTTGTGGCCTCGGCGAAGGCGGCCCCCAGCTCCGGGCCGCCGGTGAGGTGCTCGACGCCGACCCGTTCCAGGACGGGGCCGAAGGCCGCCGAGGTGACGTAGAGGACCTCGTGGCCCAGGTCGCGGGCGGCGGCCGCCAGCGGGATCAGCGGGTAGGTGTGCCCGTGCGAGCCGAGGCTCGAAAAGAGGATCTTCACCGGTTCGAGGGTACTCAGCTTTTCCACGGCGGGTGAATTACTCTCGGTTGAGAGGTGGGTCACTCCGCCAGGTCGGTCCGCACGGCCACGGTCGCCTCGATGCTCGCCGCGAGGAACCGCGCGACGACCTCCTTCTCGGCCTCGTCGAACCCGGCCCAGGCCCGGGTCAGCGCCTCGTTGAGCGGGGTGAAGAAGGCGCGTCCGAGGTCCAGCGCCTTCTGGTTCACCCGCAGTTCGACCTTACGTCGGTCCCGCGCGCTGCGGGTGCGTTCGACGTGCCCGGACGCCTCCAGCCGGTCCAGCACGGAGGTGGTCGCGGACGCGCTCAGGTGCATGGCCTCGGCCAGTCTGCTCGGCGACATCGGCTCGCCGCCCCACCGCGCGTCCATGATCAGCGCCAGTGCGTTCAGGTCGGTGCGGTGCATCCGCTGCCGCTCGCCGAACAGCTCCGCGAACCGGTCGCTCTCGACCGTGAGCTGCCGCAGCAACCTGACCAGGGTCGAGTTGTCGACCATGCGCCCTCCCCTTAAAATTTCGATCGTCGAACCATCAGATCATCGAACTAAGTTGTTCCGGAAGGACATTCTCCCGTGCACGCCACCCGTTCCCGCACCCGCTGGCTGCTGCCCGCCCTCGTGGCGGTCGCCTGGTTGGCCCTGGGCGGCTTCTCCGGCCCCTTCGCGGGCAAGCTCGGCGAGGTCTCGGTCAACGACAACACCGCGTTCCTGCCCGCCTCGGCCGAGGCCACCGAGGTGGCCGAGCGGGTGCGGGAGTTCGGCGCCGGGCAGGGCCTGCCCGCGGTCGTGGTGGCCGAACGCCCCTCCGGCCTCACCCAGGCCGACCGGGACTGGCTCGGCGGCCGCGAGTGGCCCGGCGAGGCGTCCCCGGTCATCCCCTCCGAGCGGGACGACCAGACGGCCCAGGTGGTCGTCGTGGTCGACCCGGAGGACCCGGCCGGCGCGGTCGAGGAGCTCCGGTCGCGGCTGACCGCGCCGCCCGACGGGCTGACCGTGCTGGTCGCCGGGCCCGCCGCGCAGGTCGCGGACCTGAAGGAGGCGTTCGGCGGCATCGACGGCCTGCTGCTGCTCGTCGCGGGCGCGGTGGTCGCGGTGATCCTGGTGCTGGTCTACCGCAGCCCGCTGCTGCCGTTCGTGGTGCTGCTGTCGGGCGTGTTCGCCCTGGGGCTGGCGAGCCTCGCGGTGTACCTGCTGGCCGACGGCGGTGTGATCGACCTCAACGGCCAGAGCCAGGGCATCCTGTTCATCCTCGTCTTCGGCGCGGCCACCGACTACGCCCTGCTGCTGGTCTCCCGGTTCCGCGAGGAGTTGCGCGACACCGAGGACCGGTACCGGGCGGTGCGGGTCGCCTGGCGCGCCACCATCGAGCCCATCGCCGCGTCCGCCGGCACCGTCGTGCTCGGCGTGCTGTGCCTGCTGTTCAGCGACCTCAACTCCAACAAGGGCCTCGGGCCGGTGGCGGCCATCGGCATCGCCGCGGCGTTCCTGGCCTCGGTGACCTTCCTGCCCGCCGTGCTCGCGCTGCTCGGCCGCGCCGCGTTCTGGCCGCTGCGCCCGGGGTTCGGCTCGCCGCACCCCGAGGCGAGCGGCCTGTGGGCGCGGGTGGCCGGCCTGGTCGCCGCCCGCCCGCGCGCCACCTGGGTGGTCACCACCCTGGTGCTGCTGGTCGGCGTGGCCTTCGTGCCGCAGCTCAAGGCGTCCGGCACGGCCCAGTCCGACGTCTTCCTGACCGAGGTCGACTCCGTGGCCGGGCAGGAGGTGCTGTCGCGGCACTTCCCGGGCGGCAGCGGCTCGCCCGCGATCGTGCTGGCCGACGCGGACCGGGCGCAGGCGGTCGGCGAGGCCGCCGGCGGCGTCGAGGGCGTGTCCGCGGTGCGGCCCGCCGGGGAGGCCGGGGGACTGGTCCGGATCGACGCCGTGCTGACCGACCCGGCCGACTCCGACGCGGCGCTGGCCACCGTCGAGCGGCTGCGCGAGGCCGTGCGGGCGGTGCCGGACGCGGACGCGAAGGTCGGCGGGCCCACCGCGACCCAGCTCGACACGCGCGACACCTCCGAGCGCGACCGGCTGGTGATCATCCCGATCGTGCTGCTGGTGATCTTCCTGGTGCTGGCGCTGCTGCTGAGGTCGCTGCTGGCTCCGCTGCTGCTGATCGCCACCGTGGTGCTGTCGTTCGGGGCCACGACGGGCGTGGCCGCGCTGGTGTTCAACGGCCTGTTCGACTTCCCCGGCGCGGACCCCGTCGTGCCGCTGTTCGGGTTCGTGTTCCTGGTCGCGCTGGGCATCGACTACAACATCTTCCTCATGACGCGCGTGCGCGAGGAGGCGGCGGAGCTGGGCACGCGTCAAGGCGTGCTGCGCGGCCTGACCGTGACCGGTGGCGTGATCACCTCGGCGGGCGTGGTGCTCGCGGCGACGTTCTCGGCGCTGGCGGTGCTGCCCATCCTGTTCCTGGCGCAGCTCGCGTTCATCGTCGCCTTCGGCGTGCTGCTGGACACCTTCGTGGTGCGGTCGCTGCTGGTGCCCGCCCTGGGGATGGACCTGGGGCGGCGCATCTGGTGGCCGTCGGCGCTGGCGCGCGGCAAGGACTAGGTCGCCCCGCCCGGGTCCGGCCACCGGAGCCGGACCCGGGCGGGACGACCCGGGGCGGGTCAGCGGTAGAGCCGGACGTCGGCCAGGCTCCACCAGTTCGGCGCGGCCGTCGTCGTGGTGATCCGGAGGTGCCGCGCGCTGGTCGGCGGGAGGTCCACCGCGGTCAGCTGACCGGTGGCGGAACCGGTCCGCAGGGTGCGCCACGTGCGGCCGTCGTCGCTGGCGGCCAGCTCGTAGCCGCGCGCGAAGTCGCCCACCTCGCCGCCGCTGTCGAGGGCGACGCGCCGGAAGGACTTGCGCCCACCCAGGTCCAGCCGGAGGTACTGGCCCGCGACCTGCGCGGCGCCGGTGCTCCAGCGGGTGGAGGCGTCGTCGTCCACGGCCAGGCCCGGGTCCCCGCCGAGCGGGGAGGTGGCCGTGGCGCCCTCCAGCGGCACCCGGTCCAGGGTGGTGCGCAGCGCCGCGCTGCGCGGCCAGGTGAACGTGGCCAGCGCGCCGCCCGGGAGGGTGTACTCGAAGGTGCGGCTGCCGACGTCGACCGCGAACGCGCGCGGGTCGTCGTTCTGGTTGTGCACGACCAGCGCGGTGGAGCCGTCCGGGTTGCGGAACGCGACGTCCATGATTTGGCCGTTCCAGCCGGTGGTGCCGAACGAGGTGCTGGCGACGCGCCGCGCGCCCGGCTTCACGAACTTCGCCAGGTGGCCGATCGTGTAGAACTCGGCGTCGGTGGTGACCGAGCCGTCGGGCTGCACGGTGACCAGGCCGGTGCACGTGCCGCAGCCGCCGTTGTGCGGGCCGCCGGTGCTGTCCAGGGCGATGTTCCAGTTCACCGCCGAGCGCGCCCAGTTGCGGGTGGTGCCGATGACGACGTTGCGGGCGTGCCAGGTGAGGGTGTCGCGGAAGACCTTGGCGGGCGGGTCGGTGACGCCCTTCGAGCCCGAGCACTCGGTGAACCAGATCCCCTTGTCCGGGAACGCCTCGTGCAACGCGGTCTGCGCGCTCGGGTCGCCGTAGTAGCAGTGGAACGCGGTGCCCGCGACCCAGCGGGACGCCCGGCCGCGCAGCACCTCGTACGGGTAGTCGGTCTCCGGGTCGGAGCCGGGCGGGGTGGCGGCGACGTCGTTGGGGTGCGTGGCCCAGTTGTGGTCGTAGGCGAGGATCTTGGTGCGCGGACTGGCCAGGCGCAGCTTCGGGCCCAGCGCCTCGATCACCCCGAGCTGCTGGGCGACCGGCATGTCCGTGCCGGGGTAGGCGTCGGGCGTGCGGTTCTGCGGCTCGTTCTGCACCGACAGGAAGTCGATCGGCACGCCGGCCGCCGCGTACGCCTGGACGAACTTCACCAGGTAGCGGGCGTAGGCGTCGTAGATCCGCGGGTCGTCCTGGAGCCGCCCGCCCACGAGCGAGTCTGTGGTCTTCATCCACGCGGGCGGGCTCCAC
Organism: Saccharothrix lopnurensis; assembly: GCF_042658445.1. Classification (NCBI taxonomy): domain Bacteria; kingdom Bacillati; phylum Actinomycetota; class Actinomycetes; order Pseudonocardiales; family Pseudonocardiaceae; genus Saccharothrix; species Saccharothrix lopnurensis. The sequence goes on from NZ_JBHSQO010000069.1 coordinate 21,010, forward strand.
GGCGTGGCCATGACCTTCAGCGCGGGGTTGAGCCGCTTGGCCTCGCGCAGCAGCGGCAGCACCTGCGCGCGGTCGCGGTCGATGCTGAAGTGCCGCAGGGCGAAGTCGGTCTGCCCGGCCGGGACGTCGTCGTAGGTCCAGTGCTCGGCGGCCGCGGTGAAGTCGGAGGAGCCGACCGGCTGGCGCAGGAAGCTCACGCCGATGCCGCGCACCGGGTCGAACAGCTTCCGCATGGTCTCCGCGCGCACGGCGGGCGGGAGGCCGGCGAGCAGGGCCGCCGAGGAGTCGGTGATCGAGGCGCCGAAGCCGTCGACCTGCTGGTACGCGTGGTCGGGGTCGACCACGATCGTCGGGTGCGTCGACGGCGCGGTGCCGAACGCGACGCGCGGGCGCTCGGCCAGCAGTTCGGACCGGTCGGCCGCGGTCACCCAGACGCGGGCCTCCACGGCACCCCGGTCGGGGCCCCGGTCAGGACCTGTGGCCTGCGCGGCGACCACGCCACCGCAGGTCAAGGCCACCGCGGTCGTGACCGCCGCCACGCCGCGCACGGTTCTCCTCATCAGCCACCCACTTCTCGCGCACCAGGGATCAATCATGGTGGAACAACTTGTTCCGGAATGGAACACGTCATCGTTGTCGCACGTCAAGCCCCAGGTCGTGGGTATGGTGATGCGGTGGAGACCGACCGGCGACGTGCCAGGGTCCGCGACATCGCGGCGGAGACCGGCGTGTCCATCGCCACCGTGTCGCGCGTGCTCAACGACCACGTCAACGTCTCCCCGCGGACCCGCGAGCTGGTGCTGCGGGCCGTCGAGCGGCGGCGGACCGGGGACGGCGGGCCGCGCACCGTCCACGTCCGGTGCCCGTACGTGCTCACCGACTACTTCGGGCTGATCGTCTCCTCGATCGCCGAGGCGCTGCGCCTGCACGGCGCGCGCATGGTCCTCGACGCGGGCGAGGCGTCGCAGCACACCGACACCCTGGCCGGGCTGCCCGACGAGCCGGGCGTGGCCGGGGCGGTCCTCATCCTGCCGCCCGAGGACGGCGCCCAGCTGGTGGAGCTGGCCGGGCGCGGGTTCCCGTTCGTCGTGGTCGACCCCCGCACGCCCCCGCCGCCGGACGTCGCCGCGGTGTCCGCCGCGCACTTCTCCGGCGCCCGCGCCCTGACCGCGCACCTGGTCGGGCTGGGGCACCGGGACATCGGCGTGGTCGCGGGCCCCGAGGAGTGGCTGGCGGGCGACGCGCGCACGGCGGGCCACCACGCCGCGCTGGCGCGGGTCGGCGTGCTGCCCGCGCCGGACCGGGTCCACCACGTCGAGCCGACCGCGGCCGAGGGGCTGCGGGCCGCCGGCGCGCTGCTGGACGGTCCCGACCGGCCGACCGCGATCGCCTGCTTCAACGACAAGCTGGCGGTGGGTGCGCTGCACGCCGCGTTCGAGCGGGGGCTGAGGGTGCCGGAGGACCTGTCCGTGGCGGGGTTCGACGACATCGACCTGAGCCGGGCCACGCGGCCCGCGCTGACCACGGTTCGGCAGCCGCTGCGGGAGATGGGGCGCCTCGCGGTCACCCAGCTGATGCGCGTGCTGGACGGTCACCGGCCGGAGGCGCTGCACCTGGAGCTGTCCACGACGCTGGTGGTGCGGGGCTCGACCGGGCCGGTGCCGGGTCGCTGAGCCGGGTTGCTGGACCGGGTCGCTGGACCGGGCCACCGGTAGCGGGGTGGGCGGGCGCCCCGGTCAGCCCCGCGGGCTCAGACCCGCCACCGCCAACCGGAACAGCCGGTCCGCCCGTGCGGCGGGGTCGGGGTGGTGCTCCGTGGCCAGGACGATGCCGACGGCCAGCGTGATCAGGTCCGAGACGGTGACGCCCGTCGCCACCGCGCCGTCCCGCGCGGCGCGGCGCAGCAGGGGCCCCGCCGCCTCCTCCAGCGCCGCCGAGCAGGAGTTCTCGTGCACGGGGTCGGGTTCGACCCCGTCGTAGGCCAGCGCCGCCGCCAGCCCCCGGGCGGAGACGCAGTAGGCGACGACCTCGCCCAGCCACTCCAGGAGCGCGTCGCGGCTGTCGTCCCGGCCGGTCAGGTCGTGGGCACGCGCGGCCAGCGCCTCGATCCGCTCCCGGGAGACCGCCTCCAGCAGCGCGCGGCGGGTGGGGAAGTGCCGGCGCACGGTGGCCGAGCCGACCTCCGCGGTGCGGGCGATCTGCTCCAGGGAGGCGCCGGCGCCGTGGGCGGCGACCTCCGCCTCGGCCACGGCGAGGATGCGCGCGTAGTTGCGCCGGGCGTCGGCGCGCTGGCGGTCCGGCATGGCGTGGTCTCCGTGCTTGCTCAAGTGGCGGGCCCCGCCGTATCGTACCGCGGCAGAAACGGCGGGCCCCGCCGTTTCTGGCCGAGCACCCGAGGAGCGCCATGTCCGCAGATCCCGCACCCGTCCTGGTCACCGGGGCCACCGGCAAGCAGGGCGGCGCCACCGTCCGCGCCCTGCGCGCGGCGGGGGTCCCCGTCCGCGCCCTGGTGCGCGACCCGGCCACCGACCGGGCCCGGTCCGTCGAGGCGCTCGGCGTCGACCTGGTCACCGGCGACCTCCACGACCGCGGGTCCGTGACCCGGGCCGCCGAGGGCGTCCGCGCCGTCTTCTCCGTGCAGATGCCCGCGATGACCGCGGCGGGGTTCGACTACGAGGGGGAGGTGGCCCAGGGCGCCAACCTCGTCGCGGGCGCGAGGGCCGCCGGGGTGCCGCAGTTCGTGCACACGTCCGTCAGCGGCGCGGGGCAGCACACCGGGGCGCCCGGCTGGGCCGAGGGCCGGTGGGCTTCGATGGCGCCCACCCTGGGCGCCAAGAGCGCGGTGCAGGACCTGGTCCGCGAGGCCGGCTTCCCCCGCTGGACGCTGCTCAAGCCGGGCTTCTTCATGGAGAACTTCCTCCCCTCCGCGGCGTTCCTGTTCCCGCGCGGCGTCGAGGGCGGCCTGGTGAGCGTCGTCAAGCCCGGGACCCGGCTGTCCCTGGTCGCGGTGGAGGACATCGGCCGGGCCGCCGCGGCGGCCGTCGCCGAGCCGGAGCGGTTCGACGGCGTCGAGCTGGAGCTGGCGGGCGACCACCTGTCGATGGCGGGGATCGCCGACGTCCTCTCCCGCGTCCTGGGCGCGCCGCTGCCCGCGCCGGACATGACCGAGGAGGAGGCCCTGGCCGCCGGGATGCCGGCCATGGGCGCGTCGCACGAGTGGATGAACGTCGTCGAACAACCGGCCCGCCCGCGGTACGCGAGGGACCTCGGCATCCCGCTCACCACCTTCGACGAGTGGGCGCGCGAGCACTTCCGGGCCGACGCCTGACCCGGTGCCCGGCCCCCGGACTCGTCGGCCGCGGGTGCGCGCCCGGCGCCCGCGGCGGTCGGGTCCGCGGTCGTGGCACGACCACCCGACGCCGCCGCCCTCGCCGGGACCGGCCGGCGCGTGACCTCCCGCGCGCGGTGCCCGGGGCTGGTCCGGTGGCGGGAGGTCGCCGACGCGCCGGTTCGCGGACGAGGAGCACCGGGCGCGCCCGGTGCCGGGGTTCGGCGACCCCGCCGCGTGCTCGGCCCGGTCACCGCCGCGCCCGGCCCGGCCACCGCCGTGCCCGGTCACGACACCGGCGGCACCAGGGCGGGCACGGCGGTGAACACGCCGTCCGGGTCCAGCCGCCGCTTGACCTCCAGCAGCCGCGCGGTGTTGGGGCCGAACGCGGCCATCGCGCGCTCGTGGTCGTCGGGCCCCAGCAGGTTCGGGTAGCCACCGGGCAGCGCCGACCGCTCCAGCTCGTCGGCCAGCGCGGCCGCCCACTCGCGGTGCGCGCCGCCGCTGTCCGGGGAGTTCGGGGCCCAGGTGGTGATGATCTCCAGCAGGACGTGCTCGTCGCGCAGTCCGAACGCGGTCGACGAGACGGGCACGCGGGTCGCCGCGCCGTGGAAGTGGTGCAGCGTCAGGGAGGACAGCGGTGACGTGACCCGCCGGGCGAAGTCCACCAGCACGTCGCACACGTCCTCGGTCAGCACGGGCAGCCACCGGCTCGTCGCGGTGTTGTGCCGGCCGTCGACGACGAACGGGTCCAGCAGCCCCAGCTGCTCGGGCGCCGTCATCGGGCCGAGCCGCGAGAACACCGGGGTGCCGAGCGCCCTGATCCGCCGCAGGTACGGCTCGCCCGCCGCCGGGTCGCCGCTCCACGTCGGGTACAGCATGATCAGCGGCGAGCCGTCGGGGCCGCTGTAGAAGCCCCCGATGACCGACAGCTCGTCCGGCGACTCGGCCAGCAGCTCGCGGTAGCCGCGCAGCACCGAGGGCGCCTGCGCCAGGGGGAACATCGCCATGCCGGACAGCACGGTCGGGATCGGGTGCACCCGGTAGCGCAGCCCGGTCACGACGCCGAAGTTGCCGCCACCGCCGCGCAGCGCCCAGAACAGGTCCGGGTTCTCCTCGGCGTCCGCGGTCACCGCCGTGCCGTCGGCCAGCACGACGTCCGCGCCCAGCAGGTTGTCCAGCGCGAGCCCGTGCGCGCCCAGCAGCGGGCCGTAGCCGCCGCCCAGCGTCAGCCCGGCGATGCCCACCGCGTTGACCGTGCCGGTGACCGCGCGCAACCCGTGCTCCGCCAGGGCGGAGGCGACCCCGCCCGCCAACGACCCGCCCCGCACCCGCGCGGTCCGCCCGTCGGCGTCGAGCTCCACCCCGCGCATCGCGGAGAGGTCGAGCACCACGCCGCCCTCGCGGATCGCCCGGCCGCCCCAGTCGTGGCCGCCGCCCCGGACCGACAGCGGCGCGCCGTGGTCGCGGGCGACCCGCACCGCGTCCACCACGTCGGCCGCGTCCGCGCACCGCACGACCGCCGCCGGGTACCGGTCCACCAGGCCGTTCCACACCCGCCGGCCGCGGTCGTAGTCCGGTCCGCCCGGGATCAGCACGGGGCAGCGGACGACCGCCCGCAGGGCGTTCGCGACGGTGCGGGCGGGGGAAGAGGTGGTGGCGGTCATCGGTCCTCCAGCAGCGAGAGGGGATGTCCGGGACACTAGAGCGGGAATTCCGGGATTGCCCACGGCGATCGCACGGAGTGCGGTGCGGCCGACCGCCGGGCATCCCCCGAACGAGTGGCGTTCCCCGACCTGGGCCCTCCCGGCGGGGTCGACCTGCGCGAACGCCCCGCGCCATCCTGGTACTCGCGGTGCCACGACCAGTCGGTACTGGAACCCCCCTCGCGCGCGGCGGGATGCTGTGGGTCCACGTGACCGGAAAGACTGGGGGATCCCCATGGCCGACGACGGCGGGGTCTTACGCGACCGCAACATCGCGGCGGTGACCGAGTTCCTCCGCCTCCTGGAGGAGGGCGACATCCCGGCGTGGATGGAGCTGTGGGCCGAGGACGCGGACCACTACTACCCGTACGGCACCGAGATGTTCCCCGCTCACATCGTCGGCAAGGCGGCGATCCACGAGCGGTGGAAGGGGATGCCGGGCAACTTCTCCGAGCTGAGCTTCCCGATCAGGGAGACGTGGGCCGACGGCGACACCGTGCTGGCCCGCTTCGACTCGGACCTGGTGCTCAAGGACAGCGGGGACGAGTACCACAACAGCTACCTCGGCGTCTTCAAGTTCGACGACGAGGGCAGGTTGTACGAGTACCGGGAGTACTTCGACCCGATCCTCGCGGGTCAGGCGTTCGGCCTGCTCGACGTCACCTACCGGTAACAGATCTCAAGCAGCACAACACCATAGGAGCAGTGCATGAGCACGGTCACCCTTTCCCGGCACGACGCCCGGCGCGTGCTCGACGCCGCACTCGCCCACGCGCAGGAGCTGGGGGTCAGCGTCTCCATCTCGGTCGTGGACGACGGCGGCCACCTCAAGGCGTTCGAGCGGATGGACGGCGCGTCGTTCTTCAACACCTCGCTGGCCACCAGCAAGGCGATCACCGCGGTGGGCATCGGCATGTCCACCGAGGACTTCATGCAGTTCGTGGCGGGCATCCCGCCGCTGCTGGCCGGCCTGTCCGCCCAGCCGAACGTCGCCATCCTGCCCGGCGGCGCGCCGATCACGGTGGACGGCGTGGTCGTCGGGGCCATCGGCGTGGCCGGTGGCAAGGGCGGCGAGGACCAGCCGGTCGCGCAGGCCGGCCTGATCGGCTTGACCGCCGCCGCGGTCTGAGCGCGACACTCTCGCGAGGAAATCGAGGTAGGTGCACATGAGCACGACCATCCAACCGGGGGAGGGTCATCCCCGGAGCACTGTGGCCCTGGTGGCGTTGGCGCTGGGTTCCTTCGTGATCGGCACGGCGGAACTCGTCATCGTCGGCATCCTGAACCTGGTCGCCGACGACCTGTCGGTGTCGGTGAGCACGGCCGGGCAGCTCGTCACGGCCTACGCGCTCGGCATCTCCGTCGGCGGTCCGATCGTGACCGCCCTGACCATCCGGTTCGGCCGCCGCACGCTGTTGTGGGCGTCGCTCGTGGTCTACATCGCCGGCAACCTGTTCGCGGTGTTCGCCGTCGGGTTCGGGGCGCTGCTCGCCGCGCGCCTGGTGACCGGTGCGATCCACGGGCTGTTCATCGGCGTGGCGTCCACGATCGCCGCCGCCCTGGTGGCGCCGAACAAGCGGGGCCAGGCCATGGGGATGGTCTTCGGCGGCATCGCGGTGTCCACCGTCCTCGGCGTGCCCCTCGGCACCCTGGTCGGCCAGTCGATGGGGTGGCAGGCCGCCTTCGTCGGCATCGTCGGCCTCGGCGTGATCGCGCTCGTCGCGACGCTGCTGATGGTGCCGCCGGTGCGGAGCGCCGCGCCCTCCGGGCTCGGCGCGCAGGCGAAGTCGGCGTTCGCGCCCAGGGTGCTCGCCACGCTGGCGGTGGGTTTCCTGCTGCTGGGCGGGCAGTTCACGGTGCTGACCTACCTCGCGCCGTACCTGGAGGAGGTCACCGGCATCACCGGTTCGCTGATCAGCGTCTTCCTGCTGGCCTACGGCATCGCGAGCGCGGTGGGCACGTTCTTCGGCGGCCGGTTCGCCGACCGCAGCGCGACGCGGACGCTGGTCGTGGCCAACGTGCTGCTGATCATCGCGCTGGGCGGGCTCTACCTGCTGGGCGCCTCGCCGGTCCTGGCCGCGGTGGCGCTGGCCCTGTGGGGCCTGGTCGGCTTCGGGCTCGTCCCGTCGCTCCAGCTGCGGGTGATCACGCTCGCCGGTCCGGGCGGCGACCTGGCCGCCACGCTCGGCGCCTCCGCGGTGAACGCGGGCATCGCCGTGGGCGCGGTGGGCGGTGGGCTCGCGCTCGCCTCCGGCGGCCCGAACGCGGTGGTCCTCACCGGCCTGGTCGTCTGCGCCGTGGTGCTGCCGGCCACGTGGGCGATCGGCCTGCTCAAGGTGCCGGGCGCGGCTCCCGCGGCCGGCAGCCCGTCGAGCGCCGCGGCGGACCCCGTCACCGCGTAGCAAGCGCGGACGCACGCAGTCGAGGGCCCCGAACCGACCGATCGGTTCGGGGCCCTCGACTAGGCGCGTTCGGCGGGCACGTGCGCCGCCGACCCGGCCAGCGCCACCAGCACCAGCGTGCCGACCGCGACGATGAACGCCGTCGTCGCGCCGCGCGTGCCGACGGCGTCGACGGCCAGGCCGAGGCCGATCGCGGGGAACGCCGTGCCGATGTAGGCGACCACGTTCACGGCGGCCATCAGCTCGCCGCGCCTGCCGGGTGCGGCCAGCTCGCTGAGCAGCCGGAACGCGGCCAGGTAGGTGGCGCCCCAACCGAAGCCCAGCAGGGCGGTCGCGGTGAAGAACAGGGCGGTCGACCCCAGGGACAGGGCGACCAGGACCAGGGCGAGGCCGCCGAGCAGCAGCCAGGAGCCGGCCGCCATGGCGGTGCGGCAGCGGACGCCGCGGCACGAGACCTGCGCCAGCGTCCCGGCCCCGGCCAGCGCGGTGACCACCAGGCCGTCGACCACGCTGCTCCGGCTGCCCAGCAGCTCCGCCGCGAGCAGCGGCCCGAGCCCGAGGTACAGCCCGCCCACCGCCCACACGGCGACCACCGGCAGCGACAGCGCCAGGAACGCCCGGCGCGCCCGCACCGGCACCGAGATCCGGCGCGCCACCCCGATCCCGCGCCCGCGGGCGCCCGGCACGGTCTCCGGCAGGAACAGCACCCCGGCCGCCGCGCCGACGAGCAGCACCAGCAGGACCACGTAGGTCAGCACGGTGGGCGCGGGGCCGTGCTCGACCAGCGCGCCGGCGCCGAGCGCCCCGGCCCCGATGCCGACGATCGGGGTGAGGCTGCCCAGCAGCGCGCCCGCCGGCGCGAGGTCGATCAGCGCCGCCGCCACGGCGCACCCGCCGATCCCGCCGCCGAACCCCTGGAGGGCCCGCGCGGCGAGCAGCCAGCCGACCCCGTCCGCGAACGCGAACAGCAGGGTGGACCCGGCCACGAGCCCCAGCGCCAGCAGGAGCACCGGTCGGCGGCCCGCCGTGTCGGACAGCGAACCGAACAGCACCATGCCGGTCAGGGCGCACAGGCAGTAGACGGCGAACACGACCGTGGTCGTCGCCGTCGAGAAGTGCCAGCGCTCCTGGTACAGGACGTACATCGGGGAGGGGGCGGTGGAGGCCGCCGACAGCAGCACGGCCACCGCGCACACCAGGGAACACGCCCACCGGGATCTATCCGAATCGGAACCGCCCGCCACCTGGGGGCGGGCGTCCACGAACTCCATGACTTCTCCTCGGGGATTCTCCGAGATCCGACGGAAATGGTCGGGAAATTACATTCGCCGACCATGGTGGCGGAATTTTCAGAGCCCTCACAAGAAGATCGCACCCCGGCGGGCGCAGTACGTGATGTCGAAAAAGGAAAAACCGCGTTCCCGCCCGCTGGGGCAGACGGGAACGCGGCGCCTCGGGGGTCTTTCCGAGGATCAGAGGCGGAACAGGCCCGGGTCCTGCACCACGACGTCGAGCAGCACCGGGCCGTCGGCGTTCAGCGCGGCCTTGAGCGAGGCGCGCAGCGATTCCGGCGATTCGATGCGCTCGGCCGGGCAGCCGAAGCCGCGCGCCAGCTCGGCCATGTTCACGCCGCTCAGGTCCCAGCCGGAGTGCCACGCCTTCTGGCTGCTCTCGTCCAGGTAGTACTTGAGCGACAGGTAGCCGGAGTTGTTCGGGATGATGAAGGTGACCGGCAGGTTGTGCTGCGCCGCGGTCCACAGCGCGTGCAGCGTGTACTGCGCCGACCCCTCGCCCATCACCACGACGGCCCGGCGGTCCGGCCGCGCCACGGCGTACCCGACCGCGCCCGCGAACGGGAAGCCCAGCGCGCCGCTGGCGGTGGCGAAGTAGCCGTTGTCCGGGCCGAGCGGGATCTGCTCGTGGAAGTCCGCGCGGGCGATCGGCAGCTCCTCGAACAGCTGGGCGTCGGCCGGCAGCTCCTGCGCGAGCAGGTGGAACAGGTACGCCTGGGTCAGCGGCGTGGTCGCCTCCGGCACCGGGATCTCCTCCCGGAACGACGGGAGCGCCACCTTCTCGTGCTCGCGGACCAGCGGCAGCAGGTCGCGCACGGCCTGCGCCGGCGGGCAGACGTACGCCGCGTCGGCCATCGACCACGCCGCGGCCTCGGGGCTGTCGGTGACGTGCAGGACCCGCGTGCCCTCGGGCAGCGCCGGCTGGTCGCTCTCGTCGAGCGCGGCCGGGTTGGTGGAGAACAGGTCCACCGTGGTGAACAGGGTGAACGTCGGGCTGCCCAGCACCACCACCACGTCGTGCTCGGCGAGCTTCATGTTGATCAGCTCGGGCATCGGCGCCAGGACGCCGCCGAACAGCGGGTGCGTCTCGGGGAAGCTGCCGCGCGGCCACACCGGGCTGCCGTAGACCCTGGCGTTGAGCCGCTCGGCCAGCCGCACCAGGTCGAGCCGGGCGCCGCCGATCTCCACACCCGGGCCCGCGACCAGGGCCGGGCGCTCGGCGCCGTCGAGCGCCGAGGCGATCGTGGCCAGCACCTCGGGGTCGGGCACGACCGCGCTGCGCACCTCGCGCACCTTGATCGGGCCGGGCGCGGCGGGGCGGATCCAGTCGTCCTCGGGCACCGCGACGAACACGGGACCGGCGGGCGCCTGCTTGGCGATGTGGTACGCCTTCTCGATCAGCGCGGGCACGTCCTGCGGGCGCGCCGGCTCACCGGCCCACTTGATGTAGGGCTTGGGCAGTTGCGTCGCGTCGCTCGCCTTGAGGAAGGGCTCGCCGAGCAGCAGCTTGCGGGCCTGCTGGCCGCCCAGGATGACCATCGGCGTGTGCGCGCTGGCCGCCGTGTAGATCGAGCCCATCGCGTTGCCGACGCCCGGACCGCCGTTGATGATCACCAGCGACGGCTCGCCGGTCGCCTGGGCGTGGCCGTCGGCCATGCCGACGATGCTGGCCTCCTGGAGGCCCATCACGAACTTGAAGTCGTCCGGCCACTGCTCGAACAACTTCATCTCGGTGTGGCTCGGATTGCTGAAGACCGTGGTCATCCCCAGTGCCCGGAACAATTCCAAGGTCGCCTCGCGGACGGTTCTGGAATTGGCTTGTTCCGCTGTCATAATCCACGCTCCTGGCTTGTTTGCGATTGACGTGGCCGACGATGATCGCGGGTGTCGAAGAAGTGTCGCGCGTCGTCGCGGCGTTAACGTTCCACCCGTTGCACGGAATACTGTCCCAGCGTCGGGGCGGTCTCAAGCCTCCCCGATCCCGGGGCGGCCACTTCGTTAGCTGGCCACCCCGGCGCGGATTCTCGGTCAGCTCACGTCGAGCACGAGCCGGCCGCGCACGTGGCCGCGCTCACCGGTCCGGTGCGCGTCCGCCACCCGTTCCAGCGGCAGCACGTCCTCGATCGCGATCCGCAGCCCACCGCGGGCCAGCAGGTCCGCCACGGCGGCCAGCGCCTCGGCGTCGGGGCTCACGTAGGTGTAAGCCGTGCGCAGGCCCCGTGCGGCGGCGGCCCGGTCCAGCGCGTCGTCCTGGCCCTTGAGCGTGACCAGCACCCCGCCGGGCCGCAGCACGTCGAGCAACCGCAGGGCGTCCGGGCCACCCCTCGTGTCCACCACCAGGTCGATGTCGCGGACCACGTCCTCGACCCGCTCGGCGGTGTAGTCCACGACCCGGCCCGCGCCCAGGTCCGCCACGAAGTCGTGGTTGTGCGCGGACGCCGTCCCGACGACGTCGGCGCCCGCGTCCGCGGCGAGCTGCACGGCGACGTGGCCGACGCCGCCCGCGGCGCCGTGCACGAGCACCCGCTGCCCCTCGACCAGCCCGCCGTGGCGGAACAGCGTCTGCCACGCGGTGGTGCCGACCATCGGCGCGGCGGCCGCGGTGCGGTGGTCACCGCCGGCGGGCTTGCCCGCCAGCTCCGCGGCCGGCGCGACCACGTACTCGGCGTAGGCGCCCGCCAGGTTCGGGAAGCGCGGCATCCCGAACACCTCCGCCCCGGTGTCGGCCGCGGTGCCGGAGACGTCCCAGCCCAGCACGGCGGGGAAGGACCGCACCCCGACGCCCTGGCCGGCCCGGGAGAACCAGTCGATCGCGTTGACGCCGGCCGCGTGCACCCGGACGAGGACCTCGCCCTCGCCCGGGGTGGGGACGGGGACCTCCGCGATCCGCAGCGCCTCCGCGGGTCCGAAGGCGTCGATGACCGCGGCGCGCATGGTGTCCGCCATCGTCAGCGGCCCACCCGCTGGTACCGGCCGGAGGACACCGTGGGCAGGTCGATGGCGGCGAGGAAGTCCTGCGTCTCCGAGGCGCCGAAAAACGCGCCGATGGTAGCCTCGGCGTCCTCGACGGTGGCCCAGTGGACGGACACCATCCACTCGCCGTCCTCGCTCACCGCGGTCTCGCGGGACTGGAAGCCCGGCCGGCGCTCCATGTACTCGGTCTCCACGTACCGGTTGCGCCGGATGAAGTCCTCGGTCTCGACGTCGTCCCGCAACCGGAACCTGATCGTCTCGATGGTGCTCATGCGCCTACCTCCCGTTCGTTCCTGTGGTCGTGGTGGTCGTGGTGGTCGTGGTGGTCACAGCGCCAGGCGGAGGTCGTGCTCCGGGGCCAGCTCCACGATCTGCCGCTGCTGCTCGGGCGTCAACGGCAGGGGCGCGATGCCCGGCCGCGCGGGCGTGCCGATGGCGCTGAAGAAGTTCTCCATGCCGGTGCTCGGCGTGAAGAGGAAGAGCAGCCGCGACACGTGCAGGCCGACGTTGCGGAAGCGGTGCCTCGTGCCGCGCGGGATGTACACGAAGTCGCCCTCGCCCGCCAGGAAGGTCTCCTGGCCGTTGAGGAACTCCAGCTCGCCCGAGAGGATGAAGAACGCCTCGTCGGCGTGCGGGTGGACGTGCGGGGGCGGACCGCCGCCGGGCGGCACGGACGCCTCCGCGAACGTGAGGGCGCCGTTCGTGGTCGCCTTGGTGGCCTTGAAGCTGTAGATGGCGTCGCCGAACCACACCGCCTGGCCCTGACCGGCCTTCGCGTGGATGACGGGGAGCAGGTCGTTCTCCGTCGTGGTCATCGCTGCCTCCGTGGGGTGGGGACGTCGTCGACCGGAAGAGCGTCGACGACGTCCCCACCGTGGCCCACCCGCGCCCTTCTAGGGAGCGTGAGCTTGTGGTGGTACCGCGAGTGCCGGCCAGGGACTGCGTCGAGTCCGAGCAGTCAGCCCGGCCTCCTCGTCAAACACCGGCGGCGTGTTCAGGGTGAGGGGGAGAGGTCGTCGAGGGGCGAGGAGGCGATCAGGGTGAGGCGACGAGACCTGGGCGGGGTTGCGGAGGTCGTTCCGTGACCGGCATCGCACACGATCCCGACTGGTTCAAGAAGGTCGTGTTCTACGAGGTGCTGGTCCGCGCGTTCAGCGATTCCGACGGCGACGGCACCGGCGACCTGCGCGGCCTGGCGTCCAAGCTGGACTACCTCCGGTGGCTGGGCGTCGGGTGCGTCTGGTTGCCGCCGTTCTTCGCCTCGCCGCTGCGCGACGGCGGTTACGACATCTCCGACTTCCGCACGGTGCTGCCGGAGTTCGGCACGGTCGAGGACTTCGTGCACCTGCTGGACGAGGCGCACGGCCGGGGCATCCGGGTGATCATCGACCTGGTGCTCAACCACACCAGCGACGCGCACCCGTGGTTCGAGCAGTCGCGCACCGACCCGGACGGCCCCTACGGGGACTTCTACGTCTGGCACGACGACGACCGGAAGTACGCCGACGCGCGCGTCATCTTCGTCGACACGGAGACCTCGAA
>NZ_JBHSQO010000070.1:0-33675 GCF_042658445.1 Saccharothrix lopnurensis
GGTGGGCTGGGGAAGAGGGGGCTGGGGGGCGGCTGAGGTGGGGGTGGGGGCGGGGGTGGGGACAGGGGCGGGAGTGGGAGGAGGGGTGGGGCGTTCTTCGTCCAGGGGGTCCAGGAGGGGGGTTACTTCGTGCAGGGCGGTGCGGACCGCGTGGAGTTGCTGGGAGAGGCGGTTGCGCAGTTGCTTGAGGGCGTCCACCTGGGTGGTCGCCTGGCTGACGCGGCGGTTCGACTCCTCGGTGGCCTCGCGCACGCGGCGGTTCGCCTCGTCGGTCGCCTCCTGGACGCGCGCGGTGGCCTCGCTGATCGAGTCGTGCCGCCGGCGGTTGGCCTCCTCGGTGGCCTCGCGGACCAGCCGCTGCGCCTCGGCGCTCGACGCCGCCGCCTCCTGGTTGACCTGCGCCCGCACGCGCGAGGCTTCCTCGGCCGCCTCCCGCACGCGCCGCTCGGCCTCGGCCTTGGACGCCGCCTCCTGCTCGGCGAGGGTCTTCATCGACTCGACCCGGCGGGCCGCCATCGCGATCTCGAAGTCCTCCTCGATCGTGGTGCGGCGCTGGAGCGACTCCTCGTCCAGCCGGGCCGCCGCCTCGCGCGCCTCGCCCACGATCCGCTCGGCCTCGCCCCGGGCCCTCTCCAGCACGCCCCGGTGCTCGGCCTCCATCTCGGTGCGGCGCTGGTCCAGCTCGGCGAGCAGCTTCTCGTAGCGGTTGCGCAGGGCCGCCGCGTCGGACTCGGCCTTGGCGCGGATGTGCCCGCCCTCGGCCTCGGCCCGCGCCTTGATCTCGTTCGCCTCGTCCTGGGCGAGCCGCAACATGCGCTGGAGGCGCTCGCTCAGGCCCTCCAGCGTGGTCGGCGGCAGCGACAGCCGCTCCACCTGGCCGCGCAGCTCGGCGATCTCGGAGCGGGCGGCTTCCAGCTGGCGGGCGAGGTCGTTGGTCTGCGACACCGCCGCGTCGCGGTCGGCGGCGAGCAGGCGCAGGTCCGACTCCAGGCGCTCCAGGTGGTCCTCGACCTGGGCGCGGTCGTACCCGCGCTTGACGATGTCGAAGCCGGATCCCAGGGGGACGAGGTCACGGTCGTCGGCGAGGCCCATGGCGTGCACGCTACCCGCTCCCGGTGCGCGGCGGGCACCTGCCGGCCGCGCACCGGGGACCTCGTCACCCGGAACGCCTCAGACGCCCCGGAACCGGTTGATCCCGGACAGGTGACGCTCCCTCGTGGCCCGGTCCCGGACGCCCAGCCCCTCGGTCGGGGCGAGCGCCAGCACGCCGACCTTGCCCTGGTGCGCGTTGCGGTGCACGTCGTGCGCGGCCTGGCCGGTGTCCTCCAACGAGTACACCTTGGACAGTGTCGGGTGGATCTTCCCCTTCGCGACCAACCGGTTGGCCTCCCACGCCTCGCGGTAGTTGGCGAAGTGCGAGCCGACGATCCGCTTGAGGTGCATCCACAGGTACCGGTTGTCGTACTGGTGCAGGTAACCGCTGGTGGAAGCGCAGGTCACGATGGTGCCGCCCTTGCGCGCCACGTAGACCGACGCGCCGAAGGTCTCCCGGCCCGGGTGCTCGAACACGATGTCGGGGTCCTCGCCGCCGGTCAGCTCGCGGATCTTCGCGCCGAGCCGCTTCCACTCCGAGACGTCCTGCTCGTGCTCGTCCTTCCAGAACCGGTAGCCCTCGGCGCTGCGGTCGATGATCAGCTCCGCGCCCATCCGGCGGCAGATCTCGGCCTTCTCCGGGGACGACACGACGCACACCGGGGTGGCCCCGCCGCCCAGCGCGAACTGCGTGGCGTAGGAGCCGAGGCCGCCGGAGGCGCCCCAGACGAGGACGGTGTCGCCCTGCTTCATGTTCGCCCCGTTGGGCGACACCAGCTGCCGGTAGGCGGTGGAGTTCACCAGACCGGGGGACGCCGCCTCCTCCCACGTGAGGTGGTCGGGCATGGGCATCAGCTGGTTGGACTTGACCAGCGCGACCTCGGCCAGGCCGCCGTAGTTGGTCTCGAAGCCCCAGATGCGCTGCTGCGGGTCGAGCATGGTGTCCGCGTGCCCGTCGGGGTGCTCCAGCTGCACGTCCAGGCAGTGCGCGACGACCCGGTCACCCGGCTTCCAGGCGTTCACGCCGGCCCCGGTGCGCAGCACGACGCCCGCCAGGTCGGAGCCGACCACGTGGTAGGGCCGGTCGTGCCGGCCGCCGTACTTCTTGAGGAACGCGAACGTCGGCACCGGCTCGAAGATCGAGGTCCACACGGTGTTGTAGTTGATCGCGCTGGCCATCACGGCCACCAGCGCCTCACCCGGCCCGAGTTCGGGCGTGGGGACCTCGTCGACGTGCAGGGACTTGCGCGGGTCCTTGTCCTTGGTCGCGAGACCCTCGAACATGCCGACCTCGTCGGCGTGCACCGTCACGCCCCGGTAGCTCTCCGGCACCGGGAGCGATCCGATGGCCTCCAGTTCGTCGGCGAGGATGGCATCGAGGATCTTCTGCACGGCGTTCCCTCCCTATTCGGGGGCAAGGGGGATGTGGCGCTTGGAGCACCTGTCCACGCGGGTTGCCGGAGGTTACCCACGGGTAACCGATTCAGATGTCGGAGCTGTGAGCCACCGCACGCGACTTTCCCCCGATGGGTGGCAGGCAGGAGAGGGGTGCTGGGCAGGGACGCCGGGAACGCTGGGCAGGGATGCCGGGGACGCTGGGCAGGAGTGCCGGGGACGCCGGGGACGGCGCGCCGGTGGCTCCGCCGGGCGTCAGTGGCCGGTGGGCGGTTCCACCAGTTCGACCAGCACGCCGCCCGCGTCCTTGGGGTGCACGAAGTTCACCCGGCTGCCCGCCGTGCCCCGCATGGGCGCGTCGTACAGCAGCCGGAGGCCCCGGGCCCGCAGCGCGACGGTCGCCGCGTCCACATCGGACACCCGGTAGGCCAGCTGCTGGAGGCCGGGGCCGAACCGGCCGAGGAACTTCGCGATGGTCGACTCCGGGGTCAGCGGCGCCAGCAGCTGGACCGCGGCGCCCGCGCCGTCGTCGCCG
Source organism: Saccharothrix lopnurensis (assembly GCF_042658445.1). NCBI lineage: Bacteria > Bacillati > Actinomycetota > Actinomycetes > Pseudonocardiales > Pseudonocardiaceae > Saccharothrix > Saccharothrix lopnurensis. The sequence continues at coordinate 3,023 of NZ_JBHSQO010000070.1, forward strand.
GGGGCGCGCAGCATCGCCTCCCGCACGCCCTGCTCCTCGTTGACCTCCTCGTGCGCCAGTTCCAGCCCGAAGTGCTCGCGGTGGAACGCCACCGCGGCGTCGAGGTCGGGCACGGCGATGCCCACGTGGTCGATGGCGGTGACGAAATCCCGGAGTTCTTCCATGTCCGGGACGGTAACCGCCGAATCGGTGCAGGTGCCGCTGTGCGGCGTCTCACAAGGCTACCGTCGGGTAACCCTGGGTATCGTGGCGTGTTAACAACCGCTTACACCCGCTGTGGAGGCCGCTGTGTCCGGTTCCGTCATCGTCGCCGGGGCCCGTACCCCGATGGGGCGACTGCTCGGATCGCTGAAGGACTTCTCCGGCGCCCAACTCGGCGGCGTCGCCATCAGGGCGGCGCTGGAGCGGGCCGGGGTGGCGCCCGAGCAGGTCCAGTACGTGATCATGGGCCAGGTGCTGACGGCGGGCGCGGGCCAGATCCCGGCGCGCCAGGCCGCGGTGCACGCCGGCATCCCGATGACGGTGCCCGCGTTGACCATCAACAAGGTCTGCCTGTCCGGCATCGACGCCATCGCGCTGGCCGACCAGCTCATCCGCGCGGGCGAGTTCGACGTGGTGGTCGCGGGCGGCCAGGAGTCGATGACCCAGGCGCCGCACCTGCTGCCCAAGTCGCGCGGCGGGTTCAAGTACGGCGACGTCACCATGCTCGACCACATGGCCAACGACGGCCTGTTCTGCGCCTTCGACCAGGTCGCGATGGGCACCTCCACCGAGAAGCACAACGCCCGGTACGGCCTGACCCGCGAGGAGCAGGACGCGTTCGCCGCCCGCTCCCACCGGCTGGCCGCCGCGGCGGCGGAGAACGGCGTGTTCGACGAGGAGATCGCGCCCGTGGCCGTCCCGCAGCGCAAGGGCGACCCGGTGCTGTTCCGCACCGACGAGGGCGTGCGCGCGGACACCACGGTCGAGGCGCTGGCCCGGCTGCGCCCGGCGTTCGCCGCCGACGGCACCATCACCGCGGGCTCGGCCTCGCAGATCTCCGACGGCGCGGCGGCCGTGGTCGTGATGAGCAAGGCCAAGGCCGAGGAGCTGGGCCTGACCTGGCTGGCCGAGATCGGCGCGCACGGCGTGGTCGCCGGCCCGGACGCGAGCCTGCACGAGCAGCCCGCGAACGCGATCAAGGCCGCCTGCGCCAAGGAGGGCCTCGACCCGGCCGACCTTGACCTGGTCGAGATCAACGAGGCGTTCGCCGCGGTCGGCGTCGTCTCCACCCGGGAGCTCGGCCTCGCCGAGGACCGGGTCAACGTCAACGGCGGCGCGATCGCCCTGGGTCACCCGATCGGCATGTCGGGCGCCCGGATCGCGCTGCACCTCGCCCTGGAGCTCAAGCGCCGCGGCGGCGGCGTGGGCGCGGCGGCCCTGTGCGGCGGCGGCGGCCAGGGCGACGCCCTGATCATCCGTGTGCCCCGCGCCTAGGAATGCCTAAGGTCTGGGGATGTGGAACGGACCGTTGACGTAGCCGAGCTGGTCGACCGCGCGCGCGCCGGACAACCGCGCGCGGTCGCCAGGTTGATCTCCCTGGTCGAGGACGCGAGCCCGCGGCTGCGGGAGGTGGCCGCGGCGCTCACCCCGTACTGCGGCAACGCCAGGGTCGTCGGCCTGACCGGGCCGCCCGGCGTGGGCAAGTCCACCTCGACCTCGGCCCTGGTGCGCGCCTACCGGGAGCGCGGGGCGAGGGTCGGCGTGCTGGCGGTCGACCCGTCCTCGCCGTTCTCCGGCGGCGCGCTGCTCGGCGACCGGGTGCGGATGGGCGAGCACGCCACCGACCCGGGCGTGTTCATCCGCTCCATGGCCACCCGCGGCCACCTGGGCGGCCTGTCCTGGGCCACCCCGCAGGCGCTGCGCGTGCTCGACGCGGCGGGCTGCGACGTGGTGCTGGTCGAGACGGTCGGCGTGGGCCAGTCCGAGGTCGAGGTGGTGTCGCTGGCCGACACCACGGTGGTGCTGCTCGCGCCCGGCATGGGCGACGGCGTGCAGGCCGCCAAGGCGGGCGTGCTGGAGATCGCCGACGTGTTCGTGGTGAACAAGGCCGACCGCGACGGCGCCGACCAGACCGCGCGCGACCTCAAGCACATGATCTCCCTGGGCCGCCGGGACCGCGAGGGCGGTCTGTGGCGGCCCCCCGTGGTGAAGGCGGTGGCCTCGCGCGGCGAGGGCGTGGCCGAGGTGGTGGACGAGATCGAGAACCACCACGCGTGGCTGGTCGAGCGAGGTGAGCTGGGGCGCCGCCGCACCGCCCGCGCCGCCCGCGAGGTCGAGGCCATCGCGCTGGAGCGGGTGCGGTCCCGGATCGGGGGGCTGCGCGGCGGCACCGCGCTGGAGGCCCTGGCCGGGCGGGTCGTGGTGGGGGAGCTGGACCCCTACGCCGCGGCCGATCGGCTGGTCGAGGGGGTGGGCGGGTGAACGCCGGCGCTCAGGGCGCCGCGGTCGAGCCCGCGTGGGCCTCGTGCTGGGCCACCGCCTTCGGCCACAGCACCTCCAGCTCGTCCCGGGTGAGCACCAGCCCGTAGACGTCGGCCAGCGCGGCGGACCAGGCGGCGGGCGAGTCCAGCAGGGTCCTGGTCGTGGTCCCCGCCACCCGCGACAGGGTCAGCGCCCGCAGCACGTCCCACCCGCGGCCGTCCGCCCGCAGCACGCCGAACGTCCGCACGAACCCCGACTCCGGCGACGTGGACAGGTGCTCGTGCCGGTCGGTGAAGTGGTCCAGGTCGACCACGTCCGGCGCGAAGTCCATGCACGCGAAGCTGCCGCGCCGGTCGTGGGTCAGCCGCCACCCGCCCGGCGCCACCGGCGACGGCGCGAGCCCGAAGGTGAACGGGCCCTGCCGGTGCAGGCCCTCCACCAGCGGCAACGGCGAGTGCAGGCCGTCGCCCAGACCCACGTCCACCAGCCACGCGTGCGGCGAGTCGGGCAGGTCGCGCACGGTCAGCGCCAGGTGGTTGCGGTTGATGCCCACGGGCTGGTCGGGCGTCATCTGCACCCCGCCCGGGTGCCTGGTCACGGTGTAGCCCAGCGCGCCCAGCAGCTCGGCGAAGGCCCCGTTGAGCTGGAAGCAGTACCCGCCGCGCCCGGCCAGCACCCGCGCCACCGAGCTCGCCGGGTCGATCGGGGCGACCCGGCCCAGCTGGATCTCCACCGCCTCGTACGGCACGCGCTCCGCGAAGGCCCGGTGCAGCCTGGTCAGCGCCTCGGCGCCCGGTGGCTCCGCGCCGGTCAGGCCGAGCCTGCGCAGGAACGCCGGCACGTCCGGCAGCACCCTTCGGACCATCGGGACATCCCCCATGTGCAATCCCTCGTTCGGGTAGGTCGTGGAAGCCGGGACTTCCGACTCTAGGCAAGGACGATCACGCGGCAGACCGTTTTACCCCGGCCACCGGTGGAACAGAGAGGTGCCATGTACGACGCCGCCGGCTTTCAGGTCCTGTCCCGCGACGAGTGCCTGCGCCTGCTCGGTTCGACCGCCGTCGGCCGCCTCGTCTACACCGATCGGGCACTCCCGGTCGTTCACCCGGTCGTGTATGTGCTGGACGGGGAGTCGGTGGTGCTGCGCGTGCCCGAGGGCAGCGCGATGCTCGTCGCCCGGAACACGATCGTGGCGTTCCAGATCGACGAGGTGGTCCCCGACCTCTCCAAGGGGTGGTCGGTGATGGGCGTCGGGCACGTCGTGGAGGTCGAGGACGAGTGCCGGCTCGTCCACCTGCGCCGGCTGCCGCTGCCCTCCCGGGGCTGGGGCAACCACGACCACTACCTGGTGGTGGAACTCGAGGTGATCTCGGGTCGTCGCATCCCGTAGCGGGAGGCGTTACTCTCTTGACCCCCCGCCCTAGGTGGTTTCGCGTGCCCGGATCCCCGGACGACAACGCGGTGCGGCTGGACGGCCTGCTGCGCGAGCTGACCGACCGCACCGCCGAGGTGGTCTTCTCGCAGGAGCGCCTGCACCGGCTGCTCGCCGCGGTCGTGTCCCTGGCCAGCGACCTGTCGCTGCCGGACGTGCTGCGGCGCATCGTCGAGTCGTCGTGCGAGCTGATCGGCGCGCGCTACGGCGCGCTGGCCGTGGTCGGCCCGAACCGGCAGCTGCTGGAGTTCACCCACGGCGGGGGCCACCACAGCGCGTTCGACGTGCCCGACCCCGTCGGGTCCGGTGACGAGACCGCGTTCGACCCGTCCTCGCCCCACTTCCTCGGCGTCCCGGTGCACGTGCGCGGCGAGGTGTTCGGCAACCTCTACCTCACCGACAAGGAGAACGGCAGCGACTTCACCCGCGCCGACCAGGAGGCCGTGCTGGCGGTGGCCGCCGCGGCGGGCATCGCGATCGAGAACGCCCGCCTCTACGAGCAGTCGCGACAGCGGGAGGTGTGGCTGCGGGCGTCCAACGAGGTGACGAACGCGCTGCTCACCGGCACCCCCGACCGGGACGCGCTGCGCCTGGTCGCGGTGCGGGCGCGGCTGGCCGCCGACGGCGTGGCCGCGCTGCTGGCGCTGCCGGACCTCCAGGGCGAGCTGGCCGTGCGGGTGATGGACGGCGAGCTGCGCGGGTTCGACCCGTCGCGCGAGGTCGGCGAGGTGTTCGACACCGGCCGGGCCAGGGTGTTCGCCGGCCTGCCCGACCACGGCGACCGCATCGGGCCCGCGCTGGCCGTGCCGCTGGCCGCGGGCGAGCGGGTGCTGGGCGTGCTGCTGGTGGCGCGGGCGCCCGACCGGGTCGGGTTCGACGACCCGGACGTGGCGCTGGTCGAGTCGTTCGCGCGCCAGGCCGCGCTGATCCTGGAGTTCACCCGGGCCACCGGCGCGGGGCGGCGGCTGGCCGTGCTGGAGGACCGCGACCGCATCGCCCGCGACCTGCACGACCTGGTCGTGCAGCGGCTGTTCGGCCTGGGCCTGGGGCTCCAGGGCCTCAACGGGCTGGTCGAGCAGCCGCTGGTGGCGCAGCGGCTGGCGGACTTCGTCACCGAGGTCGACCAGACCATCCGGGAGATCCGGCGGACCATCTTCTCGTTGCAGGAACCGCCCGCGGGCGCGGCCGACCTGCGGGCCCGGCTGCTCAAGGTCGTGCAGGACTCGGCCCGGCTGCTCGGGTTCGAGCCCGCGCTGGCCCTGGACGGGCCGGTCGACTCCGTGGTGCCCGACCACCTGCGCCCGGACCTGCTGGCCACGCTGCGCGAGGCGCTGGCCAACGCGGCCCGGCACGCGGGGGCGAGCCGGGTCGAGGTGGAGGTCGCGGTGGACCGCGCGGCGACGTCGTTGCGGCTGGTCGTGCGGGACGACGGCACGGGCCTGCCGGTCGGCCGCGCCCGGCACCCCGGCGGGATGGCCAACATGGTGGCGCGGGCCGAGCGGTGGAACGGCGGCTGCGAAGTTCACTCGGAAGAGGGACGTGGTGTAACAGTGACGTGGTCCGTGCCGTTGGTGTCCGGGTAGGGGAGGCGCGATGACCATTTCGGTGCTGCTCGTCGACGACCACGAGATCGTCCGGCGCGGGCTCCAGCAGCTGCTCGCCGTCGAGTCCGACATCGAGGTCGTCGGCGAGGCGGAGAACGCGGCCGCGGCCGTGACCGCCGCGGCGACCCACCGGCCGGACGTGGCGGTGATCGACGTGCGGCTGCCCGACGGCGACGGGGTCACGGTGTGCCGCGAGATCCGGTCGACGGTCCAGCCGCCGCCCGCGTGCCTGATGCTGACCTCGTACTCCGACGACGAGGCGCTGTTCGGCGCGATCATGGCGGGCGCGGCCGGGTACATGCTCAAGCAGGTCTCGGGCAACGACCTGGTCTCGGCCATCCGCACGCTCGCGGCGGGCGGGTCGCTGCTGCACTCGGGCGTGACCGCGACGGTGCTCCAGCGGCTGCGGGGCGGGGCGGTGGAGGACCCGCGCTACGCGGCGCTGAGCCCGCAGGAGCGGCGGATACTCGACCTGATCGCCGAGGGCCTGACCAACCGGCAGATCGCCAACCGGCTGTACCTGGCGGAGAAGACGGTCAAGAACTACGTGTCCTCGCTGCTGCACAAGCTCGGCTTCGACCGGCGGACCGAGGCCGGGGTGTACGCGGCTCGGCGGCGGCAGGGCGGCGGGTCGGCTTACTGAGCGGGTGGGTCGGTGTGCCGGGTGGGTCGGTGTGCCGGGGCCCGGTCGCGTGGGGCGACCGGGCCCCGTGGTTCACCGGCGGGTCACAGCGGCCAGCCCAGCGGGGTCGGCGCCACCTGCGCGGCGGTGGGCGCCGTCGGGTCGGGCAGCGGGACGCCCGGACACGTCGACTCGGTCGGCGGCACCACCCCGTCGACGATGAACGCCTCGACCACGTCGTCCACGCACGCGTTGCCGAAGGCGTAGACGCCGTGGTCGCCCTCGTCGGTCACGGTCAGCAGCCGCGAGCCGGCGAAGTTCCGGTGCGCCCGCTGCGCGCCCTCCAGCGGTGTGGCCGGGTCGCGCACCGACTGCACCATCAGCACCGGCGGCACGCCCCGGCCGGTCGGCTTCCTCAGGTTCAGCGCCGGCCGGTCCCAGGACGCGCACGGCGCGGCGACCTGGTAGTAGCCGAACAGCGGGTACTGCCGGCCCAGGCGCTCGGCCTCCAGCGCCAGCGTGGTCCGGTTGTGCCGGAACCGCGTGTCGTTGCACAGGACGGCGTAGAGCGTCCCGTTCGCGGCGTCCGGGTACTGGGCGACGGCGGTCGCCGCGGCGGCCGGTGCCGTGCGCGCGTCCGCGGCGGTGGCCTGCGCCAGGGCGGCGAGGAAGTCCGCGGCCTGCGGGAACATCTGCTTGCTGTACTGGGACTGGACCAGCACCAGGTCCAGCAGCGTGGCGTCGACCACGCCGCCGCCCCCCGGCACCGGCAGCGGTGCGGCGGCCAGCTTCGCCCGGGTCGTCTCGTACGCCTGCCGCACCTGCTCCGCGGTGGTGCCCAGGTGGTAGAGGCCGTCGTAGCGCGCGACCCACGGCAGGAAGTCGGTGCGGAAGCGGCGCTCGAAGCCGAAGCCGAAGTTGTCGAAGATGTCCTGCCAGGTGCTGGTGAAGTCGACGTTCGAGTCCAGCACGAACCTGTCCACCCGCTCCGGGAAGTAGGTGGCGTAGTAGGCGCCCATCCAGCTGCCGCCGGAGTACCCGATCCAGTTGATCTTCTCCCGGCCCAGCAGGTGCCGCAGCAGGTCCAGGTCGCGGACGGTCTGCTCGGTGTTGACGAGCTTCCCGAACTCGCCCGAGCGGACCTGGCAGGCGGTGGCCTGGAGCTCGGCGGCGTCGTAGATCAGTTTTGTGTTGGCCCGGCGCCGGTCGCGCACGTCGGTGATGGTCAGGAAGTCGAACCCGCCGCAGGTGGTGTTGCCGCTCGCACCCGTGCCGCGCACGTCGATGCCGATGACCTCCATGCTGCCGACGAGCTTCGCCCGGCCCGCGAACAACCCGGGCAGGCCCCGCCCGGCCCCGCCCGGACCGCCCGGGTTGGTCAGCACGCTGCCCCGGGCCGGTCCGCCCTCGGGCTTGAGCCGGCTCACCGCGATGGTGACCGCCCGCCCGTCGGCCGGCGTGCGCCAGTCCATTGGCGTGGTGAACGTGCCGCACTCCAGGCCCTGGAGCTCGGGCTCGGCGCACGGCGCCCAGGCGATGGCCTGGTCCAGGTGCGGGTTGGGTTCGGCGGCCCGCGCGATCCCCGGCGCACCCGCGGTGAGCAGGAGCGCGGACACGGCCACGGCCAGTTTTCCTCGCATCTATCCCCCTCCGATCGAGGGCTCCACCCCACCGCTTGCGTACTGTTGTGGACTAGGGCGGAACGGTGTTGTTCGGCACTACGAAAGTCTTGGTTTGGTCGGGCGCGGAGGGAAGTAAGGTCGCTGGGGTGGGGATTTTCCGGAGGAAGCGACCTGCCGCGGTCGCCCGCGAGGTGGTGCGCGACCACACCTACGACGACGCGATCCTGGACATCGCCGCGGAGGAGATGGACGCGGGCCACCTGAGGGCCGCCACGACCGTGCTGGCGGAGTGCCGCGAGGAGCCCGAGATCCGCGCGCTGCGCGCCGAGGTGCTGGGTGAGCACGCCATCGGTCACGCGGACGAGCTGCTGGAGCTGGCCAAGGGCAACACCGACCCCGACCTGTGGCTGCTGGCCGGCACCGCGTTCGTCCGGGAGGCGTGGGCCATCCGCGGTTCCGGGCGGGCGGAGACCGTCGGCAAGGACCGCTTCAAGGTCTTCTTCAGCACCCTGCGCAAGGCCGTCGGCCCGCTGCACGAGGCCGCCAAGCTCCTGCCGCGCGACGCCGTGCCGTGGGCGCAGCTCCAGACCGCCGGCCTGGGGCTCCAGGTGGACCGGGAGCAGAAGGACGAGGTGTGGCGCGAGGTCGTGGCCCGCTGCTCGACGCTGTACCCGGCGCACTGGACGCGGTTGCAGATCCTGGCCGCGAAGTGGGGCGGGTCGGCGGAGGAGATGATGGCGTTCGCGCACGGCAGCGTGGACGCCGCGCCCCAGGGCGACCCGGTGGTGGCGATGCTGCCGCTGGCCCACTTCGAGATCTTCCTGGAGCAGTTCGAGGACGCCGTGCAGTCGCGCAGCGCGCTCAAGATCGCGGGCCTGAAGATGCGCTACTTCAGCCGGCACCGGGACGAGATCGCCACCGCGGCGGACAAGTGGGAGGCCGACAGCCGCCGTCCGGTGAAGGGCAGGCCCCACCCGCGGTCGCTCCAGGCGCACAACCTGTTCGCGGCGGCGTTCGCGCTGGCCGACGACGCGCCGCGGGCCAAGCGGCACCTGCTGGGGATGCGCGACCACGTGCACGAGGTGCCGTGGGCGTACGTCGCCTACCTGGCCGACGACCTGGAGAAGGAGTACTCGGAGCTGGCGAACAAGTACCTGTGACGCGCCGGTGGTGAGTCGAGCGCGACGACCTCACCGGTGGTGCGCGGTGAACGACGCACCGCGCAACGCCTCCACACTCCCGTACCGCTTCACCAACTCCCGCGCCTGCAACAGGGGTGAGCCCACGTCAGCTCCCGAGGCTCGACACCCTCGGCGGCCGGCACCGGACGGCGACCACGTCGCCGGTCACCACGACCTCGCCGGCCGCGTGCGGCACGACGACCGTGCTGCCCCGGCGCAGCGCGACGGGCCCGATCGTGCCCGCCCCCTCCAGCACCACGAGCACGGCGAACGAGGGCTCCAGCGCCGCCGTGCCCGACACGTGCAGCCGGTCGGCGCGGAAGAACGGGGCGGCACCGGGCACCAGCAGGTCCACGGACTCGCCGGTGAGGGCCCTGGTGCGCCGCACCAGGTCGTCCACGGCCTGGGCGCGGCGCTCCACGCAGGCCAGCGCCCTGTCGTAGCCCAGGCCCAGGTGCCCGGCCTCGGGGCCGGCCAGGAACCCCTGCCACTCCAGCGTGATGGAGAAGTCCGTGGGCTGCTGGAGCTCCACGATGAACACGCCCTCGCCGATCGCGTGCGGCACGCCCGCGGGCACGAACACCGCGTCGCCGGGGGAGACCCGCACCGGGTTGAGCGCCGCCAGCATCGCGGCCGAGTCCTGGCCCGACACCCACCCCGCGACCACCTCCGGGGACACGTCCTCGCGGAAACCCAGGTACACCGTGGGTTCCGGGCCGGACGTGCCGATGACCACCCACGCCTCGGTCTTGCCGTGCCGGCAGCCGAAGTGCCGGGCGGCGAAGTCGTTGGACGGGTGGCAGTGCACGGGCAGCCGCTGGCCGGCGTCGAGCAGCTTCACCAGCAGCGCGGTGTCCGCGCCGAACTCGGCCACGTGCTCCGGCCCGAGCCACGCCACGGGGTCGGCGGTCACCGCGTCGCGCAGCAGGCGCCCGTCGGGCAGCCGGGACAGCCCGGCCTCCTCCGCGCCGAACTGCGTGGTGATCGACGCGACCCAGTCCTCGGGCCCGTTCTCCGCGACGTCCGCGTCCCGCAGCGCCGCGATCGCCGGCCCGCCGCGGTAGAACTGGCGCGGCTGGTTGGCGGGCAGCGCGACGGGCTCGTTGTCGGAACTCATGATGCGGGCACCTCTCCTGATCCACGGGCCACCAAGCGCACCGGCAGCACGACGCGGCGCGGCGGTGAGCCGTCGCCGTCCAGCCGGGCGAAGAGCAGGTCCGCCGCCGCCTTGCCGAGCGCGCTCGCGTCGTGCGCGATCACGGTCACCGGCGGTGACAGCAGGTCGGCCAGCTCGAAGTCGTCGAAGCCCACCAGGGCCGGCCGCGCCGACGAGCCGGCCAGCGCGCGCAGGGCGTGCACGGTGATCCGGTTGTTGCCGGTCACCACCGCGGTCGCCGGGTCGGCCAGGTCCCGCAGGCCGGCCAGGGCCCGGCGCACCGAGTCCTCGTCGTGCGGGCCCATGACCACCAGCGACTCGTGGTAGCCGATGCCCGCCCGCGCGCAGCCCTCGCGGTAGCCGCGCAGGCGCTCGTTGGCGGTGAAGATGTCCGGCGAGTCCCCGAGGAACGCGATCCGGCGGTGCCCGGAGGAGGCCAGGTGCGCCACCGCCTCGACCGTGCCGCCGACGTTGTCCACCAGCACGGTGTCCACCACCACGTCGCCCGCCGGCCGGTCCAGGAACACCACCGGCGTCCCGGCGCGCATCTCCGGCACCAGGTACCCGTGCTGCAACCCGGCGGGCACGACCAGCAGCCCGTCGACCCGGCGCGAGCAGAACTCCAGCGCCAGCTCGCGCTCGCGCGCCGGGTCCTCGTCCGACGACCCGGTGATCACCTGCCGGCCGCGCAGCCGGGCGATCTCCTCGACCGCGCGCGTGACGCCGGAGTAGAAGGGGTTGGCCACGTCCTCCAGCACCAGCCCGATGGTGCCGGTGGACGAACCGCGCCGCAGGTTGCGCGCGCTGAGGTTGCGCCGGAAGCCCAGCTGGTCGATCGCCGCCAGCACCCGCTCGGCCGTCGCCGGGTGCACGCCCGCCTCGTCGTTCACCACGCGGGAGACGGTCTTGATGCTCACGCCCGCCAGGCGTGCCACGTCGTTCATCGTGGCGCGCCTGACCTTGCGCGCGCCTGCCGCACCGGTCGGGGACAACGTTGTCATAGTGCGCGAATTCCACACCCCGTGTTCACGGATGTCAACGGCCGGCCTTGTCCCGAAACGGACAACAGTCAGGCCCCGGGGTTGACGCCGCCCCGGCACGCTCCGCCATCATGCGATTACGCGTGGTTCGTGGACAGCGTTGTCAACGAGGAGGCGGCTCGTGCGGACAGCCCCCGGTCGACCTCCCGGCGGGGCTGCGGACCTGCCGCCGTCGTTCGACAATCGGATCGTGGCCACGACCCCGTACCGCGACAGCACCCGCGGCGAGTCCGAGCAGAGGGAGGTCCACGTGTTCGCGACCGTGCCCGCAGCGCCGGCACCGGGCAGGCGGGTGCGGTCGGTGACGCCGCCCGCCGCCACCTCCTCCGCGTTCGCCGTGGCGGTGGCCTGACGTGGACCCCGTCGAGCGCGTCAACACGTTCATCGGCACCAAGGACGACGGGAACACGTTCCCCGGCGCGTCGATGCCGTTCGGCCTGGCGCACTCCAGCCCGATCGGCTCGCACTACTCGGGCTACCAGTACGACGACCCGGTGATCCGCGGTTTCGGGCATTTCTTCCTGTCCGGCGCGGGCTGCGGCGAGCAGGGCGGCCTGGTGTCGATCCTGCCCGCCACCGGACTGCCCGGCTCCTACGACCACCGCCGCTACGGCGCGGCCTACGCGCACGAGGGCGAGATCGGCAAACCCGGCCACTACCGGGTGGTGCTGCGGTCCGGCATCACCGTCGACACCACCGCGACCACGCGCACCGGCGTGGAGCGCTTCACGTTCCCCGCGGGCACCACGCCGCACGTGCTGGTGAACGTGGGCCAGGCCAACGACCGGGAGCCGGTGTTCGCCAGCAGCGTCCGGGTGGTGGACGACCGGACGCTGGCGGGCACCGTCGTGGCGCAGGCGTTCTGCGGCGGCGGGCCCTACGCGACCTGGTTCACCACGACGTTCGACCGCCCGTTCGCCCGGACCGGGAACTGGGGCGGCGCCGAGGGCGGTCAGGGGCTGCGCGGGCAGTGGGCGCGGTTCGCCGGCGACGGCCCGGTGACCGCCGTGACGGCCCTGTCGCACGTGGACGCCGAGGGCGCGACCGGGAACCTGGCCGAGGCGCGCGGCCGGTCGTTCGACGAGCTGCGCGCCGCCGCCCAGGACGCCTGGCGGCGCGAACTGGGCTGCGTCGAGGTCGACGCGCTCACCGCCGAGGACCTGACCGTCTTCTACACCGCGCTGTACCACGTGCTGCTGCAACCGCTGACCGGCAACGACCTCGACGGCCGGTACCGGGGCTTCGACGACCGGGTGCACCACGCCGACGGCTGGACCTACCACGAGTTCTACTCGCTCTGGGACACCTACCGCTCCCACAACCAGCTGCTGGCCCTGCTGCGGCCGGAGCGGGCGCGGGACGTGGCGCGGTCCGTGCTGGCGATCGAGGAGCAGGGCGGCTGGCTGCCCCGCTGGGCCTACGCCAACCAGGAGACCAACACCATGACGGGTGACCCGGTCACCCCGTTCCTGGTGGACCTGTGGCGGTTCGGCGCGCTGGAGGGCCTGGAGGAGCGGGCGTACCGGGCGCTGTGGCGCAACGCCACGGAGGTGCCGCCCGCCGCGTCGCCGTTCGCGGGCCGCGCCGGCAACCCGGGCTACCTGACCTCGGGTTTCGTGGCGTACGACCGGGACTTCCCGAAGAAGGGCCAGGACGCCGACCCGCACCACGGCGCGTCGGCCACCCTGGAGTACGCGCTGGCGGACGCCTCGCTGTCGATCATGGCGGCGGCGCTGGGGCACGAGGAGGACGCCGCGGCGCTGCGGCGGCGCGGCCTGAGCCACCGCTCCCTGTGGGACCCCCTCATCGCCGACCGCGGCTTCACCGGCTTCCCGCGCCCCCGCCTGCGCGACGGCTCGTGGCTGGCGCCGTTCAGCGCGCGCGGTCCGGACGGCTTCCACGAGGGCACCGCCTGGCAGTACCAGTGGTTGGCGCAGCAGGACGTGGCGTGGCTGGTCGAGCGGCTGGGCGGGCGGGAGGCGGCGCTGGCCCGGCTGGACGACTTCTTCGCCTACGCGGACCTGGTCACGGACCCGGAGGGGACCGCGCGCGGCAAGTGGGTCGTCGGCCCGTACGACTACTACGACGAGTTCCGCTACAACCCGAACAACGAGCCCGACCTGCACGCGCCGTGGATGTACGCGCTCGTCGGCGCGCCGTGGCGGACCTCGGCGGTGGTGCGGGCGGCGCAGACGCTGTTCGTCGACGCGCCCAACGGGGTGACCGGGAACGACGACCTGGGCACGATGTCGGCGTGGTACGTGTTCAGCGCGTTGGGGCTGTACCCGGTGGTGCCGGGGACGGGGCAGTTCGTGCTCAACGCGCCTCGGTTCGGGCGGGCGGTGGTGCACCTGGAGGACGGGCGGGACTTCGTCGTGACGGCGGCCGGCGCCGATCCGTCGCGGTTGCAGTACACGCGGTCGTTGAGGGTGGACGGGGTGGCGCGCGAGCGGGTGTGGGTGGAGCTGGAGGAGTTGCGCGGCGGGGTCGTGGTGGAGCACGAGTTGACCGGTGACGCGGGTGAGGCGACCTGGGGGACCGGGCCGGGGGCCGCGCCGCCTTCGCCGCTGGGGTGAGCGTGGTCAGCGGTTCGCCACGACCGTGCAGTGGCGGAGGGTTCGGACCAGTTTCGAGGCCAGGGTCCAGCGGATCGCGGGGTCGTCGAAGGCGACCGGTTCGCTCGTGACGGGGGCGGGGGAGCGAGGTCCCTCGCGGTAGTGGGTCCCGTCGACCCCGTGGATCGGGTGTTCGCGGGCGCGGATGATCAGGTGGCCTTCTGCGCGCAGGGCGGGGCAGGTGCGGGTTGCCGTGTGTGCGCAGGGTAGGCAGAGGGGTGGTTCGGCGACGAGCATTCCCTCGGGCCAGGCTGGCCAGTGTCGGGTGCGGTCGGGGATGAGCCAGAGGGTGCCGTCGTGGTTGTGGTCGGCTGGTCCGGCGCAGACCTGGCACAGGAGTTTGCGCATGGCGCGGCGTTGGCGGTGGACGTGGATCCGGGCGAACCGGGGGGTGCCCCGTCCGGGGTTGGTGGTGGCGCGGTCCCACAGGACGCCCCGGCTGTCGCGGTCGCCGAGGATCTCGTCCTGGTAGGCGATGCCGGCGCCGTTGGGGAGCATCACCAGTGGTGGCTCCTCTGTCGTCTCCTCGCTCCACATGGCGATGTAGGGGACGACGAGGGTACCGACGCGGCTTGGGAATTCCGGAGTTCGTGCTGGTGACATAGTGCTTCGCCTTCGTTTGCCCAATATCGGTGGTGGATCGGGCAGTACGCGGATCAACGTCGGAACCGGTCGAGTCGGCTTGGTGTGCGCCAATCTCCTGGCTTCCACCGACGTGCGGACCGGAGGGCGACCTCGGATTGCCAGCCCCACCTGCAAGACGAGCGTAAGCCGGCATTGCCAGCTTTGGTGCGTTCAAACGGGTGAAAGTCAGCATTGCCAGGTTCTGTCGCCCGATCGAGCGTACGCAGAGGTGACCAAAGCGGTAGGGCAGACTTCGCGACATGGTGGAACCGCTCGATCCGTACGGCGCGCGGCTGGAGTTCGCGAAGCTCGCTCGACGACTTCGTGAGGCTGCCGGGTTCACGCCGGGACGGGCTGAAGCGGAGATGATCTCGACGATCGGCGGCTACGCCTCCGTGCTCTCGAAGGTCGAAACCGCGCAGATAGCGCCGAAGACCGCGCACGTGACGTGGATGCTCACGCGCTACCAGCCCTCAGCCGACGACGCGGGCCGGCTGGTCGAGTTGGCCGATCAAGCGGCCGGCAGGGCCCAGCCCGTCGCCGCTGGAGTGCAGTCCCGCGAGTACCTCGCCCGCGAACGCCGGGCGACAGTCATCTGGATGATCTACAACGAGATCCCCGGACTTCTCCAGACGTTCGACTTCGCCTTCGCCACCCTGGCGAAGTCGCCGCTCGTCGACCTCAACGACGTGGAGGCGCTCGCGCGGGACCGGGAGCAGCGCGGGGAGCGGATCTTCCGGCCGGATGGTCCGGAAGTGTCGATCGTGCTCGGCGAAGCGGCGCTCGACCGGATGGACGGCGGACCCGACATCGCTGCTCGCCAGATCGAACGGCTCCGGGACATCGCTGAGCTGGAGCGCGTCCGCTTCCGCATCATCCCGGGTTCTGCGGGTGCCGTGACCGGCCTGAGCAACCCCTTCACGCTGCTGCACACGGAGCCTGACGAGTGGCTCGCCTTCGTCGGGCACATCGCGCGGAACGACTACATCAAGCGGGATGTGAGCCGCTTCCGACTCGTCTTCGACGACGCGTGGGAGGCGGCAGCGGACTCGGGAGTTTCGGAGGAGCGAACGCGAGCGATACTTGAAGCTCGGATCGCTGACCTCAGACAACGCTAGGGGGAAGGAACGATGCCAAGCAGGGCCACCTCCCGTTCGGGGTATCGGTGGCGCAAGAGCAGCTACACCAACGGGGGCAACGACCCCCAGTGCGTGGAGTGCGGGTTCGAACCGACCCGCGAGACGGTCGCGATCGGGGACACGAAGCACCGGGGACCGGTGTTGGTCTTCCCCACGAAGTCGTTCCGCGCGTTCATCGACGGGTTCCAGGACGGCTGACCGCGCTACGGGCGGGCATTCGGTTGGTCCGGGGCCTCGTCCCAACCTGGCGGCACCCGGCCGACGACCTCGACGACAGCAGGGAGTAGAGCCATGTGGATGGATGCCGCCGCTCTTCGGGACGCACGGTGGCGCAAGAGCAGCCGGTCCAACACGGGCAACGACGCGCAGTGCGTCGAGTTCGCGTCGGTTGGGATCGGTGCCGCCGTGCGGGACAGCAAGAACGCGGACGGGCCGGCGTTGGTCTTCCCGCCGAGTGCGTTCGGGTCGTTCCTCACCGGGTTGAAGCGCGTCTGACGATCATGCGGGCGGGGTGCCTCGATCAGCTCGGGGTGCCCCGACTCGCGGAAACCCCTCGGGGATCAGCCTTCCCAACGCCGCCAGGTGACCGCCGTCGACCGGTCGCCGTCGGGGTTGTCGCTGCCGGCGGTGATGAACGAGCCGGTCGCGTCGGCGTGGTCGGCGGAGGACCACGGCGGCGACGTCCCGGCACCCGCTGCTCCACCCGGACCAAGGTGAGCACCCCTCGTGACCAGGGTGGCGCGCAGAGCGACGACCGGGGTCGACGAAGGTAGCGATCCCTCGCCACTTAGGTCGATCCGCCCGCGTGCGCCCCTTCGCACGCAATACGGTCCAGCCATGACAGGGGCACGCATCCCGGCAGTCGTGGTGTCGGACATCCGCAAGAGCTACGGCGACCTGAGAGCGGTGGACGGCGTCTCGTTCACCGTCGCGGAGGGGGAGTTCTTCGGCATCCTCGGGCCGAACGGCGCGGGCAAGACCACCACGCTGGAGATCGTCGAGGGACTGCGCCGCGCCGACGCGGGGCGCGTGACGCTGCTCGGCGAGGACCCGTGGCCGCGCAACCCGAAGCTGCTGCCCCGCATCGGCGTGCAGCTCCAGGCGTCCAGCTTCTTCGAGAAGCTGACCGCCCGCGAGCAGCTCCAGACCTTCGGCTCGCTGTACGGCGTGACCTCGCGCCGGGCCGACGAGATGCTGGAGCTGGTCGGCCTCACCGACAAGGCCGAGGTGCGGGAGAACAACCTCTCCGGCGGCCAGCGCCAGCGCCTGTCGATCGCCTGCGCCCTCGTGCACGACCCGGACGTGGTGTTCCTCGACGAACCGACCGCCGCCCTGGACCCGCAGGCCCGCCGCAACCTGTGGGACGTCCTGCGCGCGATCCAGGGGCGGGGCAAGACGATCGTCTACACGACGCACTACCTCGACGAGGCCGAGATCCTGTGCGACCGCGTGGCGATCATGGACCGCGGTCGCGTCCTCGCCATGGACGCGCCCGCCACGCTGGTGCGCGGCCTCGACGCGCCCACCCACGTCGTGCTCCAGAAGGGCGCCCTCACCACCGAGGCCGCCCGCGCCATCTCCGGCGTCGAGGAGGCCCACGAGGACGAGGTCTCGCTGACCATCTCCACCCGCAGACCGGCGCCGGTGCTCTCGGCGCTGGCCGAGCGCGGCACGCTGGACGGGCTCCAGGTGCGGACCGCGACGCTGGAGGACGTGTTCCTCGACCTGACCGGGCGGGAGTACCGCGCGTGACCGCGTTCAAGAGCCTCGCGGCGGCCATGGCCAAGGGCTTCCTGCGGGACCGGATGTCCCTGTTCTTCGTGTTCCTGTTCCCGCTGCTGTTCCTGGTCGTGTTCGGCCTGCTGCTGGGCGACTCCGGCGACGACCGGACCAGGATCGGCGCGGTCGGCGACGGCCCGGTGCTCACCGCCCTGGAGCAGACCGGCGCGCTGGAGCTGGAGCGCTACGACAGCGCCGACGCCGCCCGGCGGCAGGTCGACGACGGGGACCTGCCCGCCGCGGTCGTCGTGGACGGCAACCGGGTGGACCTGGTCTTCGCGGCCACCGACCAGGTCGCCGCGGGCACCGTCGTCGGCATCGTGTCCGGCGCGGTGGACAAGCTCAACCTCGGCGCGGCGAACGTGACGCCGACGTTCACCCTGGAGGCCGAGCCGGTCGAGGACGCCTCGCTCAAGCCCATCCAGTACCTGACGCCCGGCATCCTGTCGTGGGCGGTGTCGTTCTCCGGCGTGTTCGGCGCGGCGCTCACCCTGGTGTCGTGGCGCAAGAAGCAGGTGCTGCGCCGCATCCGGCTCGCCCCGGTCGGCACGACCACCGTGCTCACCTCCCGCATCCTCGTCTCCATCGGCACGGCGCTCGCCCAGGGCGTGGTGTTCGTGGCGGTCGCGATGCTGCCCCTGTTCGGCCTGCGGCTCACCGGCCAGTGGTACCTCGCGCTGCCGCTGCTGGTGCTCGGCACCACGGCGTTCTTCGCGATCGGGATGCTGGTCGGCGCGTTCTGCAAGACCGAGGAGTCCGCGTCCGGCGCGGCGAACCTGATCATCATGCCGATGGCGTTCCTGTCCGGCACGTTCTTCCCGGTGGAGAACGCGCCGGGGTGGCTCCAGGCCGTGTCGAAGACGTTCCCGCTGCGGCACATGAACGACGGGATGCTCGACGTCCTGGTGCGAGGCAAGGGCGTGGAGGCGCTGCTGGTGCCGTCCGCGGTGCTGATCGCCTTCACGCTGGTGGTCGGGTTCATCGCGGCCAGGGTGTTCCGCTGGGAGGACTGAACCCGGCGAACCGGACACCCCGGCGGTCCGGTGAGCGCCGTCACCGGCCACAATGGCGGACATGCTCTCCAGTCCCGTTGGCCGGTTCCGCCTCCTGGCCCTGGCCGAGGCCGTGTCCTGGGCCGGCCTGTTGCTCGGCATGTTCTTCAAGTACGTGGTGGTCGAGAACGAGATCGGCGTGAAGGTCTTCGGGCCCGTCCACGGCGCGGTCTTCGTCGGCTACGTCCTGGTGACGCTGATGATGGCGCAGCAGTGGGACCGCAAGACGCTGTTCTGGGGCCTCGTCGCGGCCGTGCCGCCGTTCGGCACGATCGTGTTCGAGCGGTGGGCCGCGCGCACCGGGCGGCTCGACGGGGTTCAGACCGCCAGGGACTGAGCGCGTTCCCGCTCGGCCTCGGGGTCGCCCTCGTGGTAGACGCGCTCGCTCGGCTCGACGTGGTCCAGGAACTCCTGGTAGACCAGCGCGCCCACGAGGTGCGAGGCCGGGCGGGCGTGCCGCAGGGCCTCGGCCGGGTCGCTGTCGGGGCGGTGCTCCAGCCACGCCCCGACCCAGGCGCGCTCGATCCCGGCCCGGAGCTCCGGCGCCACGAACCCGACCAGCCGGGCCGCGTCCAGCGCCGGGTGGCCCCAGTGCGCGTCGCCCCAGTCGAGCACCACGCCGCCGGAGCGCCAGTTGCCGGGGTGGAAGTCGCCGTGCAGCAGGGTGCGGGGCAGGCCGAAACCGGGCACCTCCACCCCGCGCACCCGCAGCCTCGGGTCCCCGGCCAGGGCCGCCTGCGCGGCGACCCAGCGGGGCACGACCCGATCCACCACCTCGTCGGTGGGGTGCCAGCAGTCGTGGCCGGGGGCCTCGGCCAGCAGGACCCGGCCCGGCTCGGCGGCGAGCAGCACCGGCGCGAGCGCCGGGTCCACCGACGCCACCAGCCGGATCACCTCCGCCTCGTCGGCCATGAACGGCGGGGTGGCCTTCGCCCAGACCGGGCCCCGGTCCGTCGGCAGCCGGTACAGGCACGACAGGTTCCACGTCTTGACCTGCACCGGCCGCCCGGTCGGCCGCACGTGCCGGGAGGCCCAGGCGACCAGTTCCGCCGGTCCGCCCGGTCGCGCCCACGGCAGCCGCAGCGGGTGGTCCGGGAACTCGTGCTCCGCGCCCCGGTCCAGCCCGGCGGGCTCCCGGTCGGCCTCCACCTGGTAGGTCACCACGCCGTCGCGCATGGCGGGCGTGGTCGTGGCGACCAGGCGCAGCACGGCGGTGGTCACGCCGAGCACGCGGTCCAGGTGGGCGGTCACCGGCGCCACGTCGTTCCACCACGGGCTGTCCACGGTGAACGGCTCCGCCGCGCCCACGTACCGCCCGCCGACCGTGATCAAGGCCCTGATCTCGCGCACCCCGGCAGGGTGACCGGTCGACGTGGGAGCCGTCGAGGGGATTTCGGGCGAGGGGATCGCGGCCAGGGGAATTCCAGGCCCGGGGAGCTTTCGGTTCGCCGAAGCCCGGGTTCGCGGGGTCCCGCAACCCCGAAGTGCCGGGTGAGGAACCCTCGGTTCGCCGAAGTCCACGCCCCGCGGAATCTCAGTCCTCGAAATCGCCGACCGCGCGGCGGACCCGCGCCAGCAGCTCGGTGAGCTGCTCGGTCTGCCGGTCGGTCAGCCCGCGCAGCCCGAACTCCGCCGACGTCACGGCCTCGGTCGCGGCCTCGCGCCGGGCGTGCCCGGCCTCGGTGATCTCGACCAGCGTGGTGCGGCGGTCGGTTGGGTGCGGCGTGCGGCGCACCAGGCCGTCGGCCTCCAGCCGGTCCACGATGTTGGTGACGCTCGTCGGGTGCAGTTGGAGGCGTTCGCCCATGACGCGCATGGGCAGGCTGCCCGCCCGGGAGAAGGTCAGCAGCACCAGCGCCTCGAACCGGGCGAAGGTCAGGCCGTGCGGTTTGAGGGCGGTGTCCACGGCGGACTGGATGATCTGCTGTACTCGCATGACGCTCGTGACCGCGGCCATCGCCGTCGACGGTCCGATCCGCTTCTCCCACAGCTCAGCGGCTCGCGCGATGGGGTCGAACGGCAACGGCTGGGACGTCATGGGCCGAAGCTACCAGTGGGTACCCGATCCGCAGGAGGCAACCAGTGCTCGTCGCGTTCAGTGTCAGCCCGCTCGGCGGGGAGTCCGACGGCGTGGCGGCGGCGGTCGCCGAGGCGGTGCGCGTGGTCCGCGCGTCGGGGCTGCCCAACGAGACCAACGCCATGTTCACCCTGGTCGAGGGGGAGTGGGACGAGGTGATGGCGGTGGTGAAGCGGGCCACCGAGGCCGTGCAGGCCGTCGCGCCCCGGGTCAGCCTGGTGCTCAAGGCCGACATCCGCCCCGGTCACACGGGTCAGCTGCGGGCCAAGGTGGAGAGGGTCGAACAGCACCTGGCCGCCGGCGAGAAGTAGGACTTCCTACTAAGTTGACGACCATGCGGACGACGCCCCGGAACCTCTGGCTGCGCTTCGAGACCTACCACGACGTCATCTACTTCACCCCGGAGTCGCGCGCGACCACCGACGCGCTCGGGTGCAAGGGCGGGTGGATGGGTTACTTCGGCCTGCGCGCGGCCCCGCTGGGCGCCGTGTCGCCCGAGGTGGTGACCGCCGCGTTCTTCGGCTTCGCCCCGCGCCGGGTGGCCCGCGCGCTGCCCGACGCGTGGGAGGTGGCCCCGCCGGAGCGCTTCCTGGCCGCGCGGCTGGAGGGCGTGGACGGGGCGCTGCGGCGGATGCTGGGGGACGTCGACCTGACCGAGGCCGCCGCCCTGGCGGTGGAGGCGGCCGCCGCCACGCCCGTCGGGGGTCGGGTGCTGGGCGCGGCGAACCGGGCGCTGCCGGTGCCCGGCGAACCGCACCTGGCGCTGTGGCAGGCGTGCACGACGCTGCGCGAGTCGCGGGGTGACGGGCACGTGGCGGCGCTGGTGGCCGCCGACCTGACCGCGTGCGAGGCGCTGGCGCTGTTCGGCGCGGACCACGACCTCGCGCCGGCCTACCTGCGCGAGGCCCGGGGGTGGCTGGAGGGGGAGTGGGAGGCCGCGGTGGACTCCCTGCGCTCGCGCGGCCTGCTCAGCGGGGGTTCGGCGCCGGCGGGGCAGACCCCGGGGAGCTCGGCACCCGCCGGGCGGGCGCCGGAGGGTCAGGCGCCGGAAGGGCAGGCGCCGGAGGGTCGGCTACCGCAGGGTTCGCCCGCGACGAACCTCACCCCGGCTGGCCGGGCGCTGCGCGAGGAGGTCGAACGCCGCACCGACGAGGCGGCCGCCTCCCCGTGGCGGGCGCTGGGCGAGGACCGCACCGCGCGCTTCGCCGAGCTGATGACCCCGGTAGCCCTCCGCCTGGGCCGGCTCAACGACGCCATGCGGACCAACCCGATGGCGATCGACCCGGTCCGGCAACTCGCCGGCTGACCCCGCGCGGAGCACCGGGCGCCTCGTGCCAGGATGGGAGCGTGACGAGGCCAGACCCCCGCAAGACCGCCGCACTGTCCGCCGCGTTGTCCGGGGCGGTCGACCTGGGCGCGCTGAAGGCCCGGGCCGACGCCCAGAGGCAGCGAGCCACCGCACCGCCCCCGCCCAGCGCGGCCGGGGGCCACGACCAGGGCCCCAGCCCGTGGGTCCTCGACGTCACCGAGGCGACGTTCCAGTCAACGGTCGAACGTTCCCTGGAAGTCCCCGTGGTGGTCGAGCTGACCGCCTCGTGGAGCCAGGAGGGCGCCCAGCTGTCGCCGGTCCTGGAGCGCGCGGCCCGCGCGGGCGGCGGCACGTGGCTGCTGGCCCGCGTCGACCTCGACGCCAGCCCGCGCATCGGGCAGCTGTTCGGCGTCCAGTCCGTGCCCACGGTCGTCGCGGTCGCCGGGGGCCAGCCCCTCGACGCGTTCGCCGGGCCGATCCCGGACGCCGAGTTCGCCGAGTGGATCAACCGCCTGCTCGACGCCCTGCGCGACCGGCTGCCGGGCATCCGGGCGGCGGAGGCCGGCCGGGCCGGCGAGGAGCCCGCCCCGGAGCCCGAGGACCCGCGCTTCACCGCCGCCGAGGACGCCTTCGAGCAGGGCGACTTCGCCGCCGCCGAGGCCGCCTACCAGGCCATCCTGGCGGCCGAACCCGGCAACGCCGAGGCCAAGGCGGCCCTGGCGCAGGTCCGGTTCACCGCGCGGGCCGAGGCGCTCGACCAGGACGCCGTGGCGCGGGCCGACGCGAACCCCGACGACCTGGACGCGCAGCTGGCCGCCGCCGACCTGGAGGTGGCCTCCAACGAGGTCGAGCAGGCGTTCCGGCGCCTGGTCGAGACGGTGCGCCGGGTGTTCGGCGAGGACCGCGACCGGGTGCGCGAGCACCTGGTGGGGCTGTTCGAGCTGTTCCCGACCGACGACGAGCGGGTGACCAAGGCCCGCCGGAACCTGGCCGGCGCCCTGTACTGAGCCCCGGGAACGCGACAGGGGGCCACCGCGAGGTGGCCCCCTGTTCCGCGTCGTGGGGACCCGGGTCGTGGGGACCCGGTCAGCCCGAGTACTTTCGCGTGCACAGCCCCGACCCGTCGAAGAAGCCGTCCCGGAACGCCTCCACCCGGGCGAACCCGGACGGCACCACGGTCCCGTTCACGTCCGCCGCGATCAGGCTCCGGTCCGCCAGCAGCTCCGCCACCGCCTCGTCCAGGTCGCCCGAGGACAGCTTCAGCCTGGCCGCCCCCCGCGTCGTGGTGCCCGCCCACGCCCCGGTCAGGCAGGCGGTGCGCAGCCCGGCCGCCGGGCCCTCCAGCGGGTAGCCGGTCGCCTGCTGGATCGACAGCGCGAACCGCGAGGCGATCTCCGCGAACGCCGCGAAGTCGCCGATCCCGCCCTTCTGCCCCCGCTTGGGCGGGGTGCCGATCCGGGCCAGGTCGGGCAGGTCGATCGAGATCGAGTTGGTCGACGGGCAGTAGGCCGCGGGCGAGGTCTCCTCCGCGTCCCGGCAGTCCGCCCCGGACGTGGAGAACGCGGGCGGCGCGGCGCCGGTCTGCTTGTACGCCTCGCGCAGCGACTCCTCCAGCGCCTCCAGCGAGTCGGGGTCGTCCACCTTCAGGTTGCCCTTGCCCTGCCCGGTGTCGCGGTCCTCGTCGGCGAACACCCGCTGGGTGATCCGCGCGTCGATCTCCGCCTCGTCGATGGCCGCGCACCGCCTCGGGTCGCCCGCGAACCCGAACTGGAACGCCGCCACCCGGTCGAACGCGCTGCCGTGCGCGCCCTGCTTCTCCGCCGACGTGCCCGCCGCGTCCCGGATGAAGAACATCGTCGCCAGGACCTGGTTCAACCCGGGTCCGGTGGAGATCCGGAAGTGCTTGGACTTCCCCTCCGCCACCCACCGGAAGAAGTTGCCCGCGTAGCAGTCGGCCTGCTGCTCCTTGATGATCGTCGGGGTGGCCTGGTCGACGCCGCCCCGGTCGCCCAGCTTGTACTGGATCGCGTGCCCCATCTCGTGGGCCAGCACGGTCACCACCGACATCGGCCCGAACGCGTCGTCGAGCATCGGCAGCAGCTCGCCCCGGTCCCAGGCGATCGAGTCGTCCAGCGAGCAGTAGAACGCGTTGGCCACGCCCGCCGTATTCGTGCGGCAGACCTCCACGCCCGTGCCGTTGGAGTCGTACGACACCAGCCGCTCGACCGGCTGGAACGGCACGTCGAACCGGGCGGGCAGCTGCTCGGACCAGTACTCCGCCACGTCGGCCAGCGCGTTGATGGCCAGCCGGTCCATCTCGCCGCCGTCGCCGTTCTCCACCCGGAGGTCGGCGTCCGGCACGCCCGGCTTGGCGCCGCTCTCCCCGGTGGTGATGTCGAGCCCGGACACCTTGGTGACGTCCGTCCGCTCGGGGCGGGCCACGCCGCCCACCAGCTGGGTGCACCCGGTCAACGCGAGCACGGCGACCAGCGCCGTGACGTGGAATGCCCGTCGAACCATGCCCGAACCCTACTCGGCCGATCGGGCGGATCAGGACAAACCGCAGGCCGGCGCGCCCTCCAGCACGCCGCCGCGGAAGACCTCGACCCGCTTGAACCCGGGCTCCAGCGCCGACCCGCCCGCCGCGTCCCGCGCCGCGTAGTCGTAGGCCAGCAGCACCTGCACGGCCTCGTCCAGGTCTCCGGGGGACAGGCCGAAGCCGTCCTGCCGGGTGAAGACCTCCCGCGTGTACGCGCCGGCCAGGCACAACGCGCTGGTCGCCGCGCTCGCGCCCGCGACCTCGGCGCCGACCGCGTCCATCGCCGCCAGCCCGTACCGGCTGGCCACCAGCACGCCCGTGGCGTAGTCGCCGATCCGCGCGTGCAGCTCGGGCAGGTCCTCCTCGACCTCGACCTCCAGCGTGTCCTCCGCCGGGCAGAACGCCACCGGCCCCTGGTCGCCGGAGCAGTCCGGCTCCTGCTCGGTGGGCGTGGTCTTCGGGGCGGTCCACTGCTTGCCCGCGCCCTCCACCAGGCCCCTGTAGTACCGGTCCAGGTCCTCGGTGACGGCGGTCAGGATCTCGTCGAACGGCAGGTTGCCGCCCCGGTCGCGGTCGTCGGCGTTGGTGAACGCCTGCTGGGTGAACACCCGGTTGTCGACCGTCATCGCCGCGCAGAACTTCGCGCCCTGCTGGTAGCCGTCCTGGAAGGCGGACACCCGGTCGAACGCGTTGCCGTGCGCGGACCGGTCGGTCTGCGAGGTCCCGACGGGGTCGCGGAAGGTGACCAGCGCGCCCAGCGCCGAGTCGAGCACCTCGGAGCCGATGCCCAGGTGCTCCGACCTGCCGTCGTTCACCCACTTGATGAACGCGCCCGCGAAGCAGTCGGCCATCGCCTCGGTGAGGATCGTCGGGAACCGGCGCGGCTCGCGGCGCTCGGCCTCGGGCGTGATGCCCATCCGGTTCTGCACGGCGTGGCCCCACTCGTGGGCCAGCACGATCACCACGGCGGCGTCGCCGAACCGGTCCTGGAGCACCGGCAGCAGCGCCGCCCGGTCCCAGGCGATGGCGTCGGCGCTGGGGCAGTAGAACGCGTTGCCCTCCACGTCGGACGCCTTCTCCGTGCACGGCGGCGGCTTGGCCGACGGGTCGGTGGTGTCCACCGAGTAGATCCCGCCCTCCAGCTCCTGCCACGGCTCGTCGAAGGTGTCCGGGAAGGCGTCCTCCCAGTAGGTGTTGATGTCGGTGATGGCGGTGGCCGCCAGCTGGTCGATCGGGCCGCCGTCGGTGCCCCGGATGAACCCGGGGTCCACGGTCCCCCTGGTGACGGTCTCGCCCGCCACGGGTTTGCCCGGCACCACCTGGGCGCAGGAGGTCGTCGCAACCAGGACCGTGGTCAGCAGGACCAGCCGAGCCGATGCACGCCGCATGGGCCCATTGTGCCCGCCCGCACCCCCTCGGGGTGAGCTTCGGGTGGGACCGCGACCTCCCCCGGGCGGGGGTGGCCGCGGTCCCGGTCACGCTCAGTAGACGCCGAGGTACACGGCGGGCCGCAGGTCGGCCGCCGCCAGCTGGCCCGCGAAGCGGCGCTCGACCTCGGCGCGCTCCGCGGTGTTGGGCAGGTCGTTCCGGCACGTGGCCGGCGCGCTGGAGCCGGACATCAGGTCCGTGCACAGCCCGGTGCGCCGGTCGGGCAGACCGAGGATGTGCCCGATCTCGTGGGTGGTGATGCGGGGCCGGTAGTGGCCCTGCTGCACGGCCTGGCGTCCCATGTAGACGGTCCCGTTGCCGAGCGACGTCACGTAGGCCCGGGGCCAGCCGTTGTCGGCGTAGATCCGGATGTTGGTCGGCGTGCCGGAGGCGCGCTTGGCCAGCCGGACGTTGGCGACCGAGGCGTTCCAGTTGGCGGCCGCCTTGTCCCAGTCGGCGGCGAACTCCTGGGCCTGGCTGGTGTCGTAGTACAGGGTGCGGACCAGCACACCGGGGTCCGCCGCCGCGGGTGCGGCCGAGGCCGGTGCGGCGACCGCGACCAGCGGCAGCACCAGACCCAGCACGAGCAGTGCGGTGCGCGCGACCTTGCGCACGAACATGGTGGTCTCCTTCTGGCAGGGAAGAGCCGGGAGCCGGTGACAGGGGTGGCTCCCGCACCCAAACAACCAGCGACGGGACGTGCCCACCAGCCCCGGAAGTAGGGTCGCTCGGGCACCCCGCCCGTGAAGTGCGCCAATTCGTGCAAATCACTCGCGCCGGGTGGCGTGCGCGGAGCGGGGGCGTGCGGCGAGGGGCGCGCGCGACGAGGGCGTGCAGTGCGGGCGCGCGGCGGGGAGCGCGCACGACAAGGGGCGCCCCACCCGCGGTGTAGCGCCCCCTCGTCGTCCCGCCTCAGTCCAGGCCGAGGCCCGGCTGCTCCTCCGGCACCAACCACAGCACCGCCGAGGGCGGCAACTGGAGCACCGCCGAGGCCGGTCGGCCGTGCCAGGGCTCCTCCGCCGCCTCCACCGAACCCATGTTCCCGACCCCGGACCCGCCGTAGCCCTCCGAGTCGGTGTTCAGCACCTCGCGCCACCGCCCCGGCAGCGGCAGCCCGACCCGGTAGTCGTGGTGCGGCATCCCGGCGAAGTTGGCGACGCAGGCCAGCAGCGACCCGTCCTCACCGATCCGCAGGAAGCTCAGCACGTTGCCGCCCGAGTCGTTGGCGTCGATCCAGGAGAACCCCTCCGGCCGGTCGTCGGCCGAGTACAGCGCGGGGGAGTTCCGGTACACCCCGTTGAGGTCCGCGACCAGTGACTTGACGCCCCGGTGCAGCGGGTCGTCCAGCAGGTGCCAGTCCAGCGACCGCGACTCCGACCACTCGCCCCGCTGCCCGAACTCGCCGCCCATGAACAGCAGCTGCTTGCCGGGGTGCGCCCACATGTAGGCCAGCAGCGAGCGCAGCGACGCCGCCTTGTTCCAGTCGTCGCCGGGCATCCGCTCCCACAGCGAGCCCTTGCCGTGCACCACCTCGTCGTGCGACAGCGGCAGCACGAAGTTCTCGCTCCACGCGTACACCAGCGAGAAGGTGATCTCGTTGTGGTGGAACGACCGGTGCACCGACTCGCGCGACAGGTAGTGCAGCGTGTCGTGCATCCAGCCCATGTTCCACTTGAACCCGAACCCCAGGCCGCCCAGGTGGGTGGGCCGCGTGACGCCCGGCCACGCCGTGGACTCCTCCGCCACCATCACCACGCCGGGGTGGCGCTTGTACACCGTGGCGTTGAGCTCCTGGAGGAACCGGACCGCGTCCAGGTTCTCCCGGCCGCCGTACTGGTTGGGCAGCCACTCCCCCTCCGGCCGGGAGTAGTCCAGGTAGAGCATGGACGCCACCGCGTCGACCCGCAGGCCGTCGATGTGGAACTCCTCGATCCAGTACAGGGCGTTGGCCACGAGGAAGTTGCGCACCTCGTTGCGCCCGAAGTCGAACACGTAGGTGCCCCAGTCGGGCTGCTCGCCCCGGCGGGGGTCGGCGTGCTCGTAGAGCGGGGTGCCGTCGAAGCGGGCCAGTGCCCAGGAGTCCTTCGGGAAGTGGGCGGGGACCCAGTCCACGATGACGCCGATGCCGCGTTGGTGGAGGGTGTCGACGAAGTGCCGGAAGTCGTCCGGCGAGCCGAACCGCGAGGTGGGGGCGTAGTAGGAGGTGACCTGGTAGCCCCAGGACCCGCCGAAGGGGTGTTCGGCCACCGGCAGCAGCTCCACGTGCGTGAACCCCTGCTCCACGACGTAGTCGGCCAGCTCGCCGGCCAGCTCCCGGTAGCCCAGGCGCTGCCCGTCCTTCTCGGTCATCCACGACCCGAGGTGCACCTCGTAGACCGACATCGGCGCCTTCACCCACCGGGTGGCGTCCCGCCGCGCCTCCCACTCCGCGTCGCCCCACCGGTACTGCGACTCGGCGACGACCGACGCTGTGGCGGGCGGCAGCTCGGTGGCGAACGCCATGGGGTCGGCCTTCTCGTGCCACCCGCCGTCCTGGCCGAGGATGCGGAACTTGTACCGGGTGCCCGCCCGGATGCCGGGGATGAAGACCTCCCACACCCCCGACGAGCCGAGCGACCGCATCGGGTTGGCCCGGCCGTCCCAGCCGTCGAAGTCGCCGCACACCCGCACGCCCCGCGCGGTGGGCGCCCACACCGCGAACGAGACGCCGGTGACCGTGCCGTCGGCCGTGTAGTAGGAGCGCGCGTGCGCGCCCAGCGCGTCCCACAGCCGCTCGTGGCGGCCCTCCCCGATCAGGTGCAGGTCCAGCTCGCCCACGGTCGGCAGCCACCGGTACGGGTCGTCGACCTCGACCACGTGCCCGGAGTAGTCGACCTCCAGCCGGTAGTCGCCGGGGTGCTCGGGCAGCTCGCCCGCGAACAGCCCGTCGACCACGCGGTCCAGCTCGAAGCGCTTGTCCCCGGCCATCACCGACACCGCGGACGCACCCGGCCGCAACGCCCGCGCCACCACCCCCTCCGGGGTGTGGTGCACGCCGAGCACGGAGTGCGGGTCGTGGTGCGACCCGGCCAGCAGCCGGTCGACGTCCTGGGGCGAGATCATGACTGGGCAGCTCCCTCTCCGGTGATCCGGGCGATCGACGAGAGCGGCACCGTCAGCCACTCCGGTCGGTTCGCGTGCTCGTAGGCCACCTCGTACACGGCCTTGTCGAGCTCGAACGCCCTCAACAGGTACCCGCGCCCGCGCGGATCACCCACGGAGGACGAGACGGCCTCGGCGTAGCCCTGGGTGAAGGCGGCCCGGTTGCGCCGCGCCCACTCCAGCGCCCGCACCGCGAGCTGGTGGTCCTCCGGCCGGCCGACGAGCAGCTGGTGCGCCGCGTAGTCGAACGAGCGCAGCATCCCGGCCACGTCGCGCAGCGGCGAGCGCAGCGCGGTCCGCTCCGCGATCGGCGCGCCCGGCTCGCCCTCGAAGTCGATCAGCAGCCACCCGTGCACGGTGCGCAGCACCTGGCCCAGGTGCAGGTCGCCGTGGATGTGCTGGATGGCGATCGCCCCCGGCGTGGTGTCCCGGGCCTGCTCGAACGCCTCGCGCAGCGCGGGCACGAACGGCTCCAGCTCGGGTACCCGCGACACCACCTCGTCCAACCGGGTGACCATGGCCCGGACGCTGCGCTCGATGTCGTCGCCGTCCGCGTGCTGCGTGCCCAGGGCCCGCTCCAGGTCCGCGTGCACGGTGGCCACCGCCTGCCCGAGCCGCCGGGCCTCGCCGGCGAAGTCGCCGCCCACCTCGTTGGCGTGCAGGTCCCGCTCGGTCATCAGGTCCCGCACGCTCGTGGTGGCCATCGCCCAGCCGTCCACCGCGTCGGGCAGGAACTGCTGGAGCATCCCGACCGTGGTGGGCCGGCCGTCCAGCTCGCC
Source organism: Saccharothrix lopnurensis (assembly GCF_042658445.1). Lineage (NCBI taxonomy): Bacteria > Bacillati > Actinomycetota > Actinomycetes > Pseudonocardiales > Pseudonocardiaceae > Saccharothrix > Saccharothrix lopnurensis. The sequence goes on from NZ_JBHSQO010000070.1 coordinate 32,625, forward strand.
GGTGATCGACCCGAGCGGCCGGGCGATGTGCTCGCACCCGACCTCGTGCAGCGCGCGCTGGAGCACCAGGTCCGGGTTCTCGCCCACGGTCAGCTTGCGGAACAGCTTGAGGATGTACTGGCTGCCGAACACCAGCGAGGTGTTGGACTGCTCCGAGGTGATCGGCCGGCCGCGCAGCCCGGTCTGGAGCTCCACGCCCGGCTCGTGCGCGAACCTCAGCCCGTCGACCTCGCGGTTCTCGGCGATGAGGTCGAGCAGCACGCCGGTCAGCTCGTGGTCGAGCGTCGCGTCGTAGTTCTCCACCTGCTCGGTGATCAGCAGCTGGTACGGCTCGCTGCGCCCCGGTTGCTCCACCTCCACCACCAGGTGCACCAGCAGCGGTTCCCCGCCCCGCAGCACCGTGGTCCGCAGGGGGCGCACCGAGGTGACCGGGCGGTCCTTGCCGCCGAACCACCGCTGCGCGGGCAACCACCCCGGCAGCTCGGCGACCACCTTGTCGACCAGGCCGTGCGGATCGGTCACGTCCCTCACCTCGTCTCGCTGTCTTCGTCGTCCACGAGCTGGAACCAGTAGAAGCCGTGGCCGGGCAGCGTGAGCAGGTACGACAGGTCGCCGATCCGCGGGAAGCGGACACCGCCGGTCAGCTCGACGGGCCGCGCGCCGCGGTGCTCCGACAGGTCCAGCTCCACCGGCTGGGGGAACCTCGACAGGTTGTTCACGCACACCACCACGTCCTCGCGCCCGTCCGGGCGGCAGTACCGCCGCCGGTAGGCCAGCACGCTGGGGTTGGAGCCACCCAGGTCGGTGAAGTCACCGTCGGCGAACGCGCGGTGCTGCTTGCGCACCTCGATCATCCGCCGGGTCCAGTTGAGCAGCGAGGACTGGTTGTTCAGGTGCGCCTCGACGTTGAGCCCCTGGTAGCCGTACACCGGGTCCATGATCACGGGCAGGTAGATCCGGCCGGGGTCGCAGCTGGAGAAGCCGGCGTTGCGGTCGGGGGTCCACTGCATCGGCGTGCGCACCGCGTCGCGGTCGCCGAGCCAGATGTTGT
>NZ_JBHSQO010000071.1:0-29064 GCF_042658445.1 Saccharothrix lopnurensis
CTTGGGCACAGCGACATCCTCCCAGCTCACCATCACGGCAAGCCAACTCAGATGTCACCAATCCGTGCAGCAGACCCGCTGGCGCTGGCGGCGACGTAGGAAGCGTCGGGTTTCGTGCGCGAGTCGGTCGACGTTGCGGGCGCGTGAGGCGTTGACGTTGCGCTTGAGGTCGGCGTTGAGCAACTCGTCGGGGTTCAGTTCGGGGCTGTAGCCGGGCATCAGGTGCAGTTCGATCCGCTCGGCGTTGGTCTCCAGCCAGGTGCGGACGGCCTTGCTGCGGTGTACCGGGTGCCGGTCGGCGATGACGTACACCTTGCGGTCCGCCTGACGTGCCACGTGGTTAAGGAAGCCGGTGAACACGGTCGCGGTGAACCGCTCGGTGAACACGGTGAACCACGACGCGCCGCGCGAGGCGACCGCGGACATGACGTTGACCCGCAGCCGTTTCCCGGCCACCCGCACCACCGGCGTGCGGCCCTCCGGCGTCCAGGACCGGCCGGGCGGCGCGGCATCCGAGCGCAACCCGTACTGGTCGACCCACGCGATCGCCGCACCCTCGGCCCTCGCCCGTGCCTCGATCGCCGGATAGTCCTCGTCCAGCCACGTGCGCACCGCAGCCGGCTGCTGCTTATAGGCGCGGCGCGCCGGGCGCTGCGGGGTGAACCCGTGCCGACGCAACCACAACCCCACACCCTGCCCGGTCATCTCACCCCGACCACCAGCCGGATCAGCTCCACCACCGCCAGACGGGTCCACAACGGGCCGCCGATCAACAACTCCTCCGGGCTGTAGTCGGCCATCGCCCCGAACAACGTGCCCCGATCCTCCGGACTGACCAACTCGGAGGGGCCGGGACGTCCTTTGCGGGTCGCCAGGCCGCCGCGACCCTCCCTCCGGTAGGCACGCCACCAGGTGCCCACCGAGCGCTCCGAGACCCCGAACACCTCTGCCGCCTGCCGATAGCCCTCCACCCGCCGGGACTCCAACGCCGCGACCACCCTCAACCGCAGCACCTCCTGCTCCGCAGGAGACAACCGGTGCGCACCCTCAAGCTCGACCACCCAGTTAGCCTAAAGGCAATCGATCACTTTCGATTCAATGAGCCATTTTCATCGTGACGTCGCAGGTCACGTCGCAGGCTGAGCAGTGGAGAGCGTGGTGGGCGAGGCTCCCGGTAAGACGGCAGTCGACCAAGATCCGATGCCCCGACCGGGAGCCTCGCCGTGCTGTCTTACCCTGCCGCGATTCCGCTGTCCAACCGCACCCTCGTCCGCCTGGGCGACCTGATCCGCGTCGAGCGCGTGCGGCGACGGTCCCGGTGGCGGTGCCTGGATCCCGGCCGTCAGGCGCTGCTGGTGCTCGCGCACCTGCGCAACGGCGACACCTACACCCGCCTCGCCGCCGGGTTCGACATCTCCTACAGCACCGCCTGGCGCTACGTCAGGGAAGCGGTTGATATGCTCGCCGCCCTGGCCGACAACCTGCACGTCGCCGGTAAACGCGCCGCACGACTGGCCTACGCGATCCTCGACGGCACCCTGGTCCCGATCGACCGCGTCGCCGACCAGAAGCCCTACTACTCGGGCAAACACCATCGCCACGGCGTCAACGTCCAGATCCTCGCCGACCCGGCGGGCCGGTTGGTGTGGGCCTCGGCGGCACTGCCCGGAGCCGTCCACGATCTCACCGCGGCCCGAACCCACGGCATGATCGACATGCTGACCGCCCACGACGTCACCACCTTCGCCGACAATGCCTACCAAGGCGCCGGCGGCACAGTGCGCACCCCGTTCAAGCGCCACGCCACACGACCACGGCTGTCACGCGGCCAAAAGGCGGTCAACCGGGCACACGCCCGCATCCGCGCCCTCGGCGAACGCGCCGTCTCCCTGCTCAAGGGCTGGAAAGTGCTGATCAAGCTGCGCTGCTGTCCACGCAGGGCCACCGCGATCGTCGCGGCCATCCTCGTTCTGCACCACGTCGAGATCCACCGCCAACCACGATGAAAAGGTTCAATAAAAGCCGACGGCTTTACCTGCGAAGTCTCCCCGGAGGGAACCGATCAGAGCGTGGACATCATCGCCAGCACCCGGCACGCTCTGTCCGGGAGAACCCAAGCTCGTGGTGCAGGTCAAGTCCGAGACGGGCCAGGTCGGCCTGCCGGTGGTGCAGCAGCTGCAGGGCGCGATGGCCGCTTACAGCGCGATCGGCTTGCTCGTCGCCTGGGGCGGCATCACCTAGCAGGCTCGCCAGTATCTGTCCACGCAGCGCTTCGCCATCAAGGTCTGGAACTCCGACAAAGTCCTGACCCGCGTCTTCCAGCACTACGCCACGCTGTCCGCGAATGTGCGGGCCGACCTCCCGCTCAAACAGGTATGGACCCTGGTGGGAGAGAGCGGCTGACCACACCCGACGGAACCTGCGCGTGACATATCCAGGAGAGGACGCCGTATGAGCACCGGTATGCCGGATGACACTACGATCGCCGGAAGCGTCTAGTCACTCGGCAAGTCGTCAATACGAATGAATTCAACTTCTACTATGTCCGGATGCACCGCCTTTACGAGGCTGCCGAATTCAATCTCAACCATTGGTGTTCCCTCGGCGTCGACGGCATGACTATCGATGACGGATACTGAAATCCTCGTTCCTTCAACGGGCTCCAGCCCACCGTTTTGCTCTGGCTGGCGAATAAGATGAGGAGTCTTGGTCTGATCCAGCAGTGCGATATGTTCTTCAATGTCGTCATGCACGTATACCTGCGCCGCATCGATAGTCGAACCGCCAACGGTTACTGTCGAGTTGTCGTAATCATAGTTGAGCATTGAAGCGGTTTCATAGGATCCAAAGACCACCACCAGTGGCTGCTTCGCCGCTGCAGCCCACTTTGAAACCTTCTGGACCGTCCTCGCAAAAGAAAGAGAAGCTGATGTACCCCAGGCCAGCAGTTGTGTAAGTGCCAAAGCTTCTTCGCTGGCCCGAATCATACGACCAACCTGCTGACCGAGATGGTGTGGGTCACCGTGCACCTCAGTCTCGACAAAAAAGAGCTTCGGAGCTGTAAGACGGTGGCCCCACACCCGAGAATTGCCTGGATCGACAAGCACCTCATCCACATCAACAATTTTTAGCAGACTACTTGGCTTCTGAGTCTCTTGTGCAAGAGACTCAATGAAAGAGCTCACGCGATCACTATTCAGGGCTGCGCCTGTTAGACGCTGCTGCGATTCCCTCTGGTAGCGCTCAATCAGAAGATCCAGGATAGCGGGCAGGGTATCGAGGTGCTCCTCATTGATGCCCCATTGGGGGTCGAACGAGGCCTTCAATGATTCAACCTGTTCTGCAGCGGTCAAGGCGTAATTGTAAAATTCTCTCGAAATGCTACCGGGAGCCAAAGGGGGAAACTTTGCGAGCAAAAGAAGTCCGGCTCTAGTAACGAAATCACCCGCTCGTACGACCCGCATCTCTAGCGGAAGCGCTGTGGACATCTCCCAGCGTCTGATTATGTCGTAATTGTCGTCGCGCCTTGCCTCCATTGCCGCAAGAAGGATACTGTTCGAATGCGAAAAATCGATCCTGACACTAGCAATAATTTCGCCGATGTCTGCATCGGTGTCTGCCCCGAGAACTTCCTTGCGGTACAGGAGCCACGCAATTACTAGAATTGCAGACTGCTGCACTTGAGACCTCATTTGGGTTGACTTCGCGCCGAATCTAAATAGCCTCGATTGGAAGCCAAGCGCGCGTGAAGCCCACTCTTTCTCCCCCTTCTCATAAGCTTCACTCAACACGGCAGTCCAAACCCCAAGCGCGACACCCGTAAGTCGATCAACTTGCTGCTCGTGCTTAGCCCTTAGAGGAACGGTGAACTCTGTTAGATTCTGTAGCGAAACGAGAAGGTGTTCAAGTGCGTTCTTGTTCTCGCCCGCCTTCACCAGCAAGGAAGACCATATTTGGGAGTAGTTTTGCGCTTGGGAAACAAAGAACCCTACGTCGGTACTTGACAAAGCGTCAACGCAGCGGCCGTAAACGGCACCAATCGCTTCCATGGCGACACGCTCGCCAACTCGCGCAGCAACATCATTAAGCTCCCAAACATGGGAGTCCAGCCATCTCCAGTCTGTTTCGTAAGAATACGCTGCCAAATTGCGAGACTCCTCCTCCATGGCCTCGCGTACCGTTGAAACAATCTTTCTATAGTGTTTGAATCCGCGCCTGATACTTGGGTACCGAGCAGCTTGCATTGAGGTCATAAGGACCTCTTGAAGATCTTCAAGTGCCCTTAGCAATAGCCCGGCGGGATCATCAACTTCGTCAGATACCGAAATTGCGCCGACGACCATCTTCTCTAGCTGGTCAAGAGACTTTCGCGGAACCTCTTGAGAGCTGTACAAATCCAAGACACTCGCACCGGCTGAAATCTTACTTCCAGGCCGAACTCTAAGGTGGGCCACAGGGCCAAACTCGCCCGGTTTAAATTCTTCCAGTGCGACTGTAGCCATCAGAATCTTGGAGATCTGTTCAATCTTCTTTGGGTCGACATCTTGGACTATTCCGCTCTGCGCTGGACCTTTGAGTTGAACTCTCGTTGATGGAACAAGCGAGACGTCGCCTGGGCTTTCAAGCACTACGTTTGGAAGTCCACTTGCAACCTCCGAAAGCTTGCGACTCCTCTTGTTGTAGTTGACGAGATGACGCGCTGTCGCCCGGACCGTCTCAAGCAGGTCATTAATAGTAAGATTTTCAACTTCATGAGGGCGTCCAAACAAATACGCCGAGTACGCGTAAGTGATTCCAATTGCTAGGACGCTTGGAACGAAGGCGAGAAGAAAAATTAAGAGCACATTTGTGTGACTCTGAAACCAAATCGCTGCCAGCCCGGTCGCTATATCTGACGAGATGCCAACTGTCAACAATTGATTGAATCGGATTCGCCGAATTACGGCGCGGCGGGCAGGGCCCGGAGATAGCTGCGGATCCGCGAGAAGCTGAAAGGCAATCGCAAGGCCTGTAAACCCAATGGTGATCACAGCTGCATGAACCTGCCACATGACACTTAGGGCCTCTTTGGCACTAGGGGCCAATTGTGCAAGAAAACTTATGTTGACAAACCTCGCGCCGATGACCATCGTAATGAGGGTCACGATGTAGGCAGTGACGATGCGCCATGTCATCATTTTTCGGTAGTGTCTCGCGATGGTCTGCAACATGGTCTTATCGTAGGGCCTGACGACCTGTGGGGTGCCAGAAGTCGGCCCTGCGGTCTGACCTGCTCTTATGCTGCTGCGGGTTCGTACTCGTTGATCAGGTCGCTGCGGACTAGACGGCGACGTTGTGCTTGCCGAAAATGTCGTCCGTGCAGGTCAGGCGGCGTGATGGTACTCGTTGAGGATTCCGCCCAGTCGTTGCCGTCGGCGGACGTCGAGGCGGACGACCGCTGCTTGATCGGTGACGGCTGGTGGTAGGGCGCGTAGTGGTCGGGCGTTGTCGATGCCTTGGTGGGGGCGGTGGGTGTTGTAGAACTGCTCGTACTCGCGCAGGGTGTGGAGTAGGTGCCGTTGGTTCCAGATGAGGGTGCGGTCGAGGAGTTCGCGGCGGCAGCTGTGGATCCAGCGTTCCATGATCGCGTTCATGCGGGGGATGCGGACTCCGCTGAGGACGACCTGGATCTCCGCGTCGGCGAGGACGGCGTCGAACAGGGTGGGGAACTTCCCGTCCCGGTCGCGGATCAGGAACCGGGCGGGGCTGCCAGCGTCGTCGAGGTCCATGACAAGGTTTCTCGCGGCTTGGGTGACCCGGGATGCGGTGGGGTGTGCGGTGGCGCCCAGGACCTTGACTCGGCGGCTGGCGTGTTCGATCACCGCGAGCACGTACAGACGGGTGCCGCTCAGGGTGGTGGTCTCGAAGAAGTCGCAGGCCAGGAGCGCGTCGACCTGCGAGCGGAGGAAGGCCGACCAGGTCGTCGAGGTGCGTTCGGGTGCCGGGTCGATGCCGGCGTCTTTGAGGATCTGCCAGACGGTGGAGGCTGCGACCTTGATGCCGAGCACGAGGAGTTCTCCGTGGATGCGGCGGTAGCCCCACGTGGGGTTCTCCCGTGCCAGGCGCAGCACCAGGAGCCGGATGGAGTGGACGGTTCGTGGTCGGCCGGGCCGTTTGGGGCGGGACTCGACTGCGTGGCGGTGGGCGAGGAGGTGTCGGTGCCAGCGCAGTACCGTCTCCGGGCGCACCAGTAGCCGGAGTCGATGGAGCGTGGCGGCCGGGAGTCGGTGCAGCAGTGCCGCGAGGAACGCGCGGTCGCCGGGGGAGAACTGCGGACGGGTGTTACCCAGTTGGCGTTCCAGAACCATGGTCTGGTGCCGTAGCGCCAGGATTTCCGTGTCCTTGTCCCGGTTGCTCATGCGCAGTAGGTGCAGTAGCGCGAAGGCGTTGGTCACGCCGAGGTAGGCCAGTCGGAGCAGCACAGCCGGTCATCATGCCGTGTTGGCGGACGGCGCGGTGGACCTGCGGCCGCGCCCACAAGTACTTCGGCCCTACAAGCTGTACACGGCTTCAACCTGCATGGATGTAGTTATCGGCAGGCACAGCGTTGATGGGCGAATCGTTAGTTGGATCGGTGTCTGTGAGTTTGCCCGCTGATGGAAATGGCCTAATTTCACTTCATTGTCAGCGCGTCAGTTAGAGTGCCTCTTCACCATTTCTTGCCAGTGAGTGAGCTTGTTGCGGGTGATGATAGTACTGGGGTGGTCGGGCCCGAGGGCCCGGAGTCGGTCGGCCAGCAGCGCTTCTAACTCGGCCACCGCACTGCCCGGGTCACCCGCCTCACCCCGCCAGCGGGTGAGGTTGGCACGGGTGCTTAAGGTGACGGGGTGGTCGGGCCCCATCACCCGGAGATGATCTGGCAGCAGCGCCTTGAACCCGGCCACAGCGCCAACTGGGTCACCCGCTTCACCCCGAGAGTGGGCGAGGATGCCTCGGGTGATCAGGGTGTCGGGGTGGTCGGGCCCGAGGACCCGGAGTCGGTCGGCCAGCAGCGCCTCCAACTCGGCCACCGCACTGCCCGGGTCGCCCGCCTCAACCCGCCAGTAGGCAAGGTCAATGCGGGTGTGAAGGCTGTCGGGATGGTCGGGCCCGAGGACCCGGAGTCGGTCGCTCAGCAGCGCCTCCAACTCGGCCACCGCACTGCCCGGGTCATCCGCTTCGCCCCGCGTGTAGGCGAGGCTCCCGCGGGTGTTCAGGGTGTCGGGGTGGTCGGGCCCCAACACGCGCAGTCGGTCGGCCAGCAGCGCCTCGAACCCGGCCACCGCGCCAGCCTGGTCACCCGCTGAGCCCCGCCAAGAGGCGAGCTTGCTACGGGTGTCCAAGGTGTCGGGGTGGTCGGGCCCCATCACCCGGAGGTGGTCGGTCAGCAGCGCCTTGAACCCGGCCACCGCATTGCCCGGGTCACCCGCTGCACCCCGCCAGTAGGCGAGCTTGCCACGGGTGTTCAGGGTGTCGGGGTGGTCGGGCCCGAGGACCCGGAGCCGGTCGGCCAGCAGCGCCTCCACGCCAGCGACCGCGCCAGCCTGGTCACCCGCCTCACCCCGCCAGTAGGCGAGCTTGCTGCGGGTGTTCAGGGTGTCGGGGTGGTCAGGCCCCAGTTGTGAGTTGATGTGGCCGTAAAGGTTGTGCCAGTAGGTGATGGCGGCGTGGACTTGGCCGCTGCCGCCCAGAGACTTCCCCGCGCGTTCGAGTACGTCGTGGAGTGCGGGGGTGAGCAGTGCGGGGGTTGTGTGGGTGTGGAGCGTGGTGGTATTGGAGCGTAAGGCTTGGCCGAGGTCGGGGTGGACGGTGTCGACATCCGGCCAGATCGCCAGGAGGGTGTCGGCAGTGGTGTGGGCGAGGGTGTGGAGGTGGTCGGGGCTCAGGGCGTCACGGACGGCGCGTTGGACCAGGGCGTGCACCGCCACCGCCCTGGCTGGGCGGTCGGGGGTGAGGGTGATGAGGTTGAACCGGTGTAGTCGTGTAAGTCCGTCGTGGACGTCGTCGTGATAGACCCGCCTGCGCGCGAGGGTGGTGAGGTAATCGAGGACGGGTTGGGCGGTGAACAGGTCGAGGGGGATGCCGTTGGGGTCGAGCAGGGCGGCGACCTCCAGCAGCGGGCGGGCCAGGCCCGCGCCGCGCGGCTGGCTCGGGTCATCGAGGTGGTCGGCGCGGTCGATAGACAGCGACCAGGTCGCCGCGATGGTGCGTTGGTGTTCGGGTAGGGCGTGTTCGGGTGGGGTGAGTTCGGCCAGGGTGCGGCGCCGGTCGGCCAGCATCAACCGGTAGGCGGTGATGGTGAGCAGGGGCTGGTCTCCCAGGTAGGCGGAGACCTGGCTCAACGCTAACGGCAGCCACCCCAACTCTTCCGCCAGGTCGGCAAGCCTGTCCTGATCACCGCCGTCGGTGGTGCCGGCCAGTGACTGCGCGAGGTAGGTCACGGCTTCGTCGCGGGTGAACACGTCCAGTTCGATCACCCGGTGACCGCCGCGCCCAGCCGCCGTGTCGCGTCGCCGGCTGGTGACCACGACCTGCCCACCGGCACTGGGTGGCGGGTCCAGGCCGCGCAGGTGCGCCGGGTCCTGCACGTCGTCCAACACGATCAGCCAGCGGCGCGAGGTGGAGGCCAGCCACTCCCGAAACCGGGCCGCCGCCTGCTCGGGTGGCCGGTCGGCGATCTGCGGGTCCTGTTGGACCAGCACCCGCGTGGCAGCGTCGGCGTAGGCGGTCACGATCGCGTCGCGAGAGAGCACCGACACCCACACCGCCACGTCCACCACCGGGTCGGCCCAGACCGACCACGCGTGACGGGCGGCCAACTGCGACTTGCCCACCCCGCCCATTCCCGACACGACCACGCCGGCGCGCTGCGGCGCGCCGACCACCACCACCGCGCGTCCCGAGGCCAAACCGTCGACCAGCAGCGCGTACGCCCGGCGGGCCTGGTGGTGGTCGGCTGGGGACGGCGGAACGCCGACCCGTACCGGCCATGCCACCCGCGCGCGGTCGCCCTGGTGGACCGCGACCGTCGCGTCGCGACCGGCTTGGACGACCACGGCGTATCCGGACGCGGTCGCGTCCAGGTCCACCCTGTGCCCGTCACCGCCACCCGTGGCACCGTCGGTCGTCACGTGCGCGCACTCCAGTTCGACCGGATCTCGGACCCCTCCAGAACAACCTTGGCGTCTCGCACACTCGCGCACACCGCACGATGGCGGACCGCACCCCCATCACCGGCAGATGGTGCTCCTGCGGGGGCGGGGAAGTGGGGTTCTCGGCCTGCGAGCGCCGGACCGCTCCCGTACGCCGACGCCTTCAACCGGCCCGAGGAAGTGCCACGGGAACTGAGACTGATCTTGGTGACACCGCCGTGAGACAACAGAGAAACCACAGGTCGACTAAGATCGACATGTTCCAAGGGGCGATAACCTACATCTCGACCACCCTGTGGGAGCACCGCTGTGGGAGCAGTTTGGGAGCCACCGGACACGTTCAACTGCGTTCAACGGCTCCCAAGTGCGTCCAACCGCGCCCACGGCACATGCAGGAGTCCTGTTTTCGCAGGTCAGGATAGTTGTTGATCTACGTTGACACGGTAGGGGTCACTGGTTCAATCCCAGTATCGTCCACCAGTTATATATGCAGGTCAGACAGCCGGTCGGTGATCTTCACTGATCGGCTTTTTGGCTGTTGTGGGAGCAAATTGGGAGCAAACGATCTTGGTGTGATCAACCGCACCGTATGTGGTCACTCCTCCGTTCGGTGTAGAGGTCACCGCCGATCGCTCCCATCGTCGTTGGAGTCCGTCCAGCATGGCGTCGACCATGACGGGTCACGTGGGAGTAGGTGCCCCGGATGCCAGGCATCCGGTGGCCGAGTCGCTTGTGTTGGAGGACTTCGGGGACGGCGTCTTCGATGAGCCAGGTTTTGTGGGTGTGACGTAGGTCATGGAAGTGCAGGCCGGGTAGGACGGGTGCCCAGCCGTGTCGTAGGTCGCCGCCGACGATGGGTAGCCAGGTGCGGCGTCGGAAGTTGGTGCGGCGCAGCAGTCCGCCGTCGGCTCCGGTGAAGACGTGGTCCTGGGGTCGGTCGTTCTGCTCGGCGCGGTGGGTCTTGAGCAGCTCGGTCAGGAACGGCGGCAGGTGGACGGTGCGGGCGCTGGCCTTGGTCTTGGGTGGTCCGAGTTCCAATTGTCCGTTGATCTCGTGCAGTGCGCCGTCCTTGGGGTCGACGGTGACGATGCCGCGGGTGAGGTCGACGCGGTGCCAGCGCAGTCCGGCCAGTTCGCCCCAGCGCAGCCCCGTGTACGCGGCTGTGACGACCAGCACGGCCGTGCCGGGGCAGCACCGTTGGGCGATGGTGCGGACCTGCCAGGGCGATGCGTGAGGTCGTTCGTCGTGGTCGCCGGTGTCGACCCGGAGTCGCCGGCAGGGGTTGGCGCCGATCAGGCCCTCGTCGACGGCGTCGCCGAGCAGCATCGACAACAACGTCACCACGTCGACCACGGTGCGTTCGGCCAAGGAGCGGCGCAGAGTTTTGATCCAGCCTTTGACGGTCATGCGGCTGATGTCCCTGATCGGTGTGTCGCCGAACTTGGGCAGGATGTGGTTGCGCAGGTGGGAGTCGTATTTGGCTTGTGTGGTGGGGCTGACGTCGTGGGCTTCGCGCCAGGTCGGCACCCACTCTCGTAGGGGGAGGTCGCCGAGGGTGGGGTCGACGAAGGTGCCTCGTCGCAGGTCGGATTCGATGTCGCGGGCGCGGTCTTTGGCGGTGGTGTGGTGGGTGAAGCCGGTTTCGGAGGCGAGTGTCCCGTCGGGTGTGCGGTAGCGGACGCGCCAGGCGGGGCCGTGTTTTTCCACCCATGCCATGTCGGACTCCCTTGTCGGTCGGATCGGTGATGCGCCCGTGGCCGGGCAGCGGATATGGACGCTCCATACAGGACGAATGTCAAGCCGTATGTGGTCACCCAGGCCGAGATGCGCCCTGGGATCACCGGCTTCCTCCGGGTCGGTTCGGGGGAGGTGCTCGTGGGTCGACCGGCCGCTTACCGGGGCGTGTGGTGGCGTGGCGGGCGAACGCCACGGGTGTCCTGGGCGGTGATGGCGCACAGGTCGGTTGCGGAGAACCGCAGGTGCTTGCCCGGGAATGTGCACGGCGGCTGGCGTCTGCCGGCCCGGCGGCGAAGCCGGGACTTCCGCACCGCCGGCAGCTCTGCCGCCCGCGCCGGGGTGTACAGCCGCAACACCGACGCCGCGTCCTCGGTGCCGCTCGCCGACGGCGCTGGTGCCGCATCGACAATGGTGGCCGGGTTGGCCGCTGATCTGTGTCGGTGTCGAGGCGGTGTGCCGCAGGCCCCGACGAGGCCGGCGGTGGTGGCGTCGTCGGTGGCGGGAAAATGGGCGGCCTTCGGCGCGGCCGGTGTCGTCGGTTCGGACGAGGGGTGATCGGACCGGTTCATAAGGTGCCCTCCGCGGCGACCGGGGCGTGTTCGTCGTCGACGGGGATGTCGAGGACACCCCTGAACTCCATCCGCGGGCCCTTCGGGGGACAGTCGATCACCGAACCGGTCGTCCGTTCCACCCGACAGGGTGAACGAGCACCCGCTGCCGACCCCGACCTTCCGCGGCTGTGTCCCCTCCGTACGGGAAGGAGCGGCCGGTACTGCCCGGCCGCGGCGTGGTCGAAGCGCGCACATGCTCGGACCGAGAACATTGCATGAACAACTATGGCTTCAGTGTTGACAAAAATTGATCACTTACGGGAGTTGCCGTGTCATAAGATGTGTGACGGCGCGCAAGTAGGGTTAACCCGTTTTGGCGGACAGGGTCGGTGAGGTGTGATCAGGTTACCTGTTCCAGCTGGTGGCGGGTTGCTTCGTAGGTGGCGGGGCTGAGGTAGCCGAGGCTGGAGTGCAGGCGGCGGGTGTTGTACCAGCCCTCGATATATTCGAAGATCGCTTTGTGCGCCATGGTTCTGGTGGGCCAGGGCTGTCGGTCGAGCAGCTCGGTCTTGATGGTGGCGAAGAACGACTCGGCGACCGCGTTGTCCCAGCACTGGCCCTTGCGGCCGACCGACAGCCGCACGTCCAGGTCCTCGGCGAGGGCGCCGAACCGGCGGGAGGTGTATTGGCAGCCTCTGTCGGCGTGGAAGATCACTCCGGGTTCGGGGCGCCGCTGTCGGACGGCGTTGTCGAGGGCCTGGGTGACGAGGTCGGTGCGCAGATGATCGGCTGTGGCCCAGCCGACCACGCGTCGTGAGGCGATGTCGATCACGGTGGCCAGGTAGAGCCACCCTTCCCAGGTGTGGATGTAGGTGATGTCCCCGCACCACCTGGTGTCGACTTCGCCTGCGGCGCAGGTGAAGTCGCGTCGGATCAGGTCCGGTGGGACGGTCGCGGCGGGGTCGGGGTCGGGGACAGTGGTGGTGCGCCACCGTTTCGGCGTGCGACCCGCCCGTCCGGCCTGCCGCAGCAGCCGGGCGACGCGCTTGCGGGAGTGCCGCCGGCCGCGGGCCCGCAGTTCGGCGTGCACCCGCGGTGCTCCGTAGGTGCCCTTCGACTCGTCGTGGATGGCGACGATCTGTTCGGTCAGGTCCGCGTCCTGTCGTCGACGGGTGGAGGGTGCGGCGGTGCGGTGGGCGTAGTAGGCGGCTCGGGAGACCTGGAGCAGCGTGCACGCCCGGGTGACGTTGCCGCCGCGTGACTTCTCCGCCTCGATGAACGGATGGAGGTTCACCGGGTCTCGTTCGCGAAGAAAGCCGTGGCGCGCTTGAGGATTTCCACGTCCTCGGCCAGGCGGCGGTTCTCCCGCCCCAGCCGGACCAGCTCCCCGCGCTCGTCGGTGGTCAACCCGTCGACGCGTGTTCCGGCGTCGCGCTCGGCCTGCACCACCCACTGCCGCACCGCGGTCTCGGTCAAGTCGAAATCCTTCGCGACCTGACCCACCGAACGGTCACCCCGGGAGCACAGCTCCACGATCTCAGCCTTGAACTCCGGGGTGAACGACCGCCGAGGCCGCCGCTTCTTCCTGCCCATGGACTCCATGATGGGACATCCTTCCGGGGACACGCGTCCCCTGATCTCAGATGTCCGTCAAAACGGGTCAGACCTATCACCCGGGCGACGCGCTTGTGGTTGACCACCTGTCCGGTGTCGTGCAGTTCGGCGGTGATCCGCGGGACGCCGTAGGTGTCGGCCGACTCGCGGTGGATCACCCGGATGCGCGCGGCCAGGTCCGCGTCGGCCGCGCCGCGGACCGCCCGGTCGGGTGCGGCGGCCTTCCAGTGGTAGTAGCTGGACCGGGCTACACCGATGACCTGGCACAACCGCTTCACGCCGTACTGGCGTCGGTTTTCGGAGACGAACCCGAAGCGGTTCACCAGCGCGTCTCCCCGGCGAAATACCGGGCCGCCTTGCGCAGGGCCATAGCACCCTGTGGGATGGTCCGACCGGGTGGTGCGCACTGTTGACAGGGCGTTTGGGGCCACGGTCGGGCGAGACTGGGATCCGTGGACGAGGCGGAGGTGCGCAACCAGATCGGCGGCACTGTGATGGGTGCGGTGGTGCAGGCGGGCACGATCGACCAAGTGATGCTGTATCAGCAACCGCAGGTGGACGTGGTACCAGTACCACGGCAACTGCCCGCGGTGGTGCGGGATTTCGCCGGTCGTGACACAGAGCTTGCTGCCCTGGACGGGATTCTGTCACCCGATGGAGTCGTCGTGGAGTCGATGGTGGTGGCGGTGGATGGTACCGCCGGGGTGGGGAAGACGTCGTTGGTGGTGTGGTGGGCGCGCCGTGTGGAGCAGCGGTTTCCCGACGGCACGTTGTTCGTGAATTTGCGTGGGTACGGGCCGAGTGCGCCGGTCGAGGCGGGTCTGGTGCTCGCGTCGTTCCTTCAGGCGCTTGGGATTGCCGAGGACCGGGTGCCGGCTGATCCGGACGTACAAGGCGCGTTGTACCGGTCGTTGTTGGCGGGTCGGCGGGTGTTGGTCGTGCTGGACAATGCCGCTTCTGCCGAGCAGGTCCGTCTCCTGTTGCCCGCTACGGCGGGGTGTGCGGTGATAGTGACGAGTCGGGCGGTGTTGACCGGACTGGTGGTCATCGACTCCGCGCGTCGTCTACCGCTGGATCTGTTTAGGCCCGAGGAGGCGGTCAGGTTGGCCACGCGGGTGATTGGCCCGGATCGTGTGGCTGCGGAGCCCGCTGCGGTGGTGGAGTTGGTGCGGTTGTGCGCGCGGTTGCCGTTGGCGGTGCGGGTGGCCGCATCCCGGGTCGCTGCCCGCCCGCACACCGCGGTCGCCGACGTCGTCGCCGACCTGGTCGATGAGCACGAGGGGTTGGATGCCTTGAGCGCGACAGGGGACGACCGTAGTGCGGTGCGGACCGTGTTCGACTGGTCCTATACCCGGCTGTCCGCCGAGCACGCGCGGACCTTCCGTCGCCTCGGCCTGCATCCGGGTGCCGAGTTCGGTGTGCATGCCGTCGCCGCGCTCACCGGTCTGGACCGCAAGACCGCGTCGCGGCACCTGGAGGTCCTGGCCGATCTGCACCTAGTCGAGCCGGTCGCGCGCGGGCGGTACCGGCTGCACGATCTGCTGCACGCCTATGCCGCCGACCGTGCCCGCGTGGATGACTCCGCCGAGGACCGCGCAGAGGCGGTGACCGCTGTGGTGGGCTGGTACGCGCGGACCGCGCTCGAGGCGGACCGTTGGATATTCGCCGCCCACCCGTCCCCGGACCTCGGCCTCGCCCATGCTCCAGAGCCGATGGGGTTGGCCGACCGGGGACAGGCGTTGACCTGGCTGATCGCGGAGCACATCACACTGGAGGCCGTCCAACAGCAGGCAGGCGGGCACGGTGCGCACCGGGAAATGATGGCCGTGGCCCTGGCGATGCGGTTCCTGGTGTTCCGGTCCCGCGCCCTGTGGCCAGCGCGGAGGCGGGCAGAGTCACGCGGCATCGACGCGGCCCGTGCCTGCGGTGACCGGCAGGTCGAGGCGGTGCTGCTGCTACGACGGGGCGACACCCTGCAGAAAATGGGGGAATGGGACGCCTCCGACACCGATCTGCACACGGCCCTGGTACTCACCAAGGAACTCGAAGACCAGGCACTGTACGGCAGGGTGTTGGCATGCCTCGGACATAATCGGGTGCTGCAAGAGCGGTTCGCCGATGCCGAACCGTACTACCGGCGGGCACTGCCGCTGGTGCGCGGCCTGTCCAGTATCTACTTCGAGGCGAATGCGCACGGCAACCTGGCCCTGATCACCACCCGACTCGGGCGCCACCGGGAGGCGCTCGACCACGCCGAGCGGGAACTGGTGTTGCGCCGAACGATCGGTGTGGCCGAAGGCATCGCCTATGCCCTGCACAACGTCGCGGCAGCGCGCCAAGGACTCGGGCAACACCGGGCCGCGATCGACCTGTGTCAGCAGGCGCTGGCCCTGTTCCGTACCGAAGCCGGTGGCGAACGGTACGTGGCCATCACACTCGACACCCTGGCGACATCCCTTCAGCGGGTCGGCGAACACGATAGCGCCGCACGGTGCCTGGCCGAGGCCGTCACAATTCTCACCGACCTCGACGATCCGCACGCCGACATGCTGCGCGGGCGGCTGTCCCAGGAAGGGCAGCCGCCCACCGACCCCCATGCCTGACCCATTTCCACACTAGGTCGTCAAGAATGCGAACCGCAGGTGGGACACAGCGGACTCGGCGCGTTCAGCCCGATCACCCTGGACTGGAGCGTGACGAGGTTGTACCCGTACTGACAGTCGGTCCGCAGCGCGGGCACACCGGTGATCAGGCTCATCACAGCGTGCACGGTCATGCTTCCCGCGATGGTGGCGGTGATCGCGTTGACCGCCTGCGGCGCCACCGCTCTCAACCCGATCCCCGGAGACCACTCGGTCCGCGGCGGCAGAGCCGCCTGCCGTGCGCCCTGTTCGGCGTAGAGGCAGTCGTAACAGGGGCCGCCTCCGCCGGGCCGGTAGAGGCCCATGCTGACCTGCGGTCCGTCGTAGCCGCCGTGCACCCACGCCGTCCCGGTCTCCCTGCACGCCAGATTGGTCCACGACCTGATCCGCTCGGCGGGCTTGTCCGCCGCCAGCAACAGCACGTCGAACCGCGCCGCCAACCCCCGCAAGACAGCCGGGCCGTCGACCACGAGCCGTTCACCGGTGACCTGCACGTCCCGGTTGTGGGCACGCAGCCGCCGCACCGCCGCCTCCACCTTCACCCGGCCCACGTCGTGCTCGGTGAACAACAGTTGCCGGTTCAGGTTCGACAGCTCCACCACGTCCGGCTCGACACAGTGCACATACCCGACCCCGGAGGCCACCAAAGCCCAGGCGGCGACACCGCCCACACCGCCGATGCCGACCACCACCACCCGCGCCTGCCGCAACAGCAGTTGCACATCCCAGCTCGTCCGGCGTGGGGTGCGGTCCATCCACCGCCACAACCCACGCCCGCGCCCATACCGCTCCCGCTCCGTCGCCGACAACCCCTCCGGCACCGGCTCAGTGGCATCCTCGACATAACCCTCGCCGATTAGGTCCCCGATCGCCGCGCGTACATCAACCTCCGGCCGATCCGGAAAGGCGTGGACCAGGTCGGCGACCACCTGGTCCATCGTCCGCGTCCCGTCGAGGGTCTCCAGCAACGCCCACACCCACCCATCCGGGTCCACCACAGCGGCCTCGATCCCACGGACCGCGCCGATTCGGATACGACCGTCGCCGAGACGAACAGGCCGGTGCTCCCACTTGATCCTCGGGCGAAACATCATAACCCTCCCCATCAACTAAGACTCAGACCCGGTGCTGAACGTCATCTCCTCATCAACCTTGAGGAACTCGATCACCGTTGCCACCTCCCTTCCTATGTCGGGGAGTCGACGCCAGCGTGGGCGGCGGCCGTAGTCGCCGGGCCCAGGCAGTACGGCCCGGTCGGGTCGTCCGGGTCCGGCAGGTGGTGGCCGTTGGCGCTCATCGCGGTTCGCCTCCATTCCGTCCTTCCCAGGTCGGGAGGACGGGGCAAGCATCTCCGGTGGGACCGGACAGGAACCGGGACGCAAACCCGGACAACGGTCCGACACCGTGTCCGCCGATCGGGTGAAATTGTTGTCCGGTGGACCGATCGGGTGGAGCGCGAAGCGTTTATAGATCGTCGGCCAGGGCGGAAAGTCCGCGGGCAGGGCCCACCACTTGATACCGTTGTCGACGACGTAGAGGATCGCGTCCACGATCAGGCGGCGACAGTGCGAGCGTTATTCAGAACCTCTGGGCTGGGCTGACAGCGCAACAGCCC
The DNA here is from genome assembly GCF_042658445.1 of Saccharothrix lopnurensis. Lineage (NCBI taxonomy): Bacteria > Bacillati > Actinomycetota > Actinomycetes > Pseudonocardiales > Pseudonocardiaceae > Saccharothrix > Saccharothrix lopnurensis. The sequence goes on from NZ_JBHSQO010000071.1 coordinate 17,330, forward strand.
TGCCTGGGTAGAGTCGGTTTCCTCTCACAGAAACGACCACCACAGGACAGGACTGTTGCGCTACCACTCTACGACCGGCCTGGGCCACGTCCGGATCCGGGAGCTGGTCCGCCGTATCGACCAACTCCAGTCACCTGCGACACCGCAGGTCGGACGGCCTCCGGCCCTGGGTCTGCACCGCTGCGTGCTGCTTACCCTGGTCCTGCTGCGCCACAACCTGCCCCAGGCCCTGGCCGCCGACCTGTTCGGCATCTCCCAACCGACGGTGTCCCGGATCTTCCGGCGTGTCGCACCCCTGATCGACCAGGTCACCTGCCCCCCCACACCCCACCATTGCCCGAAGCCCTGCACGGCCGGGTGGTGATCGTGGACGGCACCCTGGTCCCCACCGGCAACCGTGCTGGCCACCGCAAAGCCAGCCACAACGGCAAACGCCACAAAGCCGGACTCGGCCTGCAGGTCCTGGCCTGCCTGGACGGCACCCTGCTCCACGTCGCCGACCCCGTCGAGGGCCGCACCTACGACAGCAACGCCTTCGCCCTCACCGGCCTGGCCGATCTCCTGACCGCCACCCCCGTGCTCGGCGACCTGGGCTACCAGGGCACGATTGCGATCCGGCTCCGACGCAAACGCCCAGACCACACCGACCACACGCCTGAAGATAAGACCTGGAACCGCAACATCACCCAGCTCCGCTGGACCGTCGAACAGGCCATCGCCCACCTCAAGAACTGGAAGATGCTCGCCACCGGCTACCGCGCCCGCCTGACCGAACTACCAGCCGTCATCCGCATCGTCACCAGCCTGGAGTACTACCGACTCGGCTGGTGATACTTCTGAATAATGCTCTGCTTCTCCCACCGCTCGCCACAGCCAGCCAGACACGCCGGATCGGGCAACAGAGGGTCGAGTTCGGCCCACTGGCGTCGGTGACGTCGGTGGGATACCGCCTGATTCGTCGAGTGGGTCGGTGGGAAGCGGTCAGGCGACAACAGGGGGCACCCACGGTGGACCCGTCCGCAGGGATCGGCCATGATAACAACGGAACTCCTGGCAGAGCGGCGCTTCGATAACGTCCGATCTACCAGAAGTTCCTCCATTTGCGCACCAAAGGGCCTCCGCCTGCTCAAGCTCGGAAACAGCTACTTAGAGGCGGCCCAATATAGGTCGCCCGCGCAATCGATGGTCGCGTCGTTATACGTCCAGCTGCTCGCGAATGTCGTGCGGCGCCGGTGGAGCAGTCGGGTGAGACAGCATACTTCACGATCGAGTTACCGCCGCCCATGTAGAGCGTCCTACCGTCGGGTGGCAGGACTATGCCGTTGGGTTGCGACAGCGCGTCGTCGAGGGTAATCACGCCGTCGCGGACGCGAAAGACGCCGGTCCGGCCGCCCTGCTTATCGGTGCAGTTGCCGCGCTGGAAGTGGGAGGTCGGTGAAGTAGATGGTTGCTGTCCTGGCCAATGGTCAGGTCGTTAGGGGAGTTAGACGCCCGGCCCTGGAGTTCGCCGCGATACCGGCGCGGTGTGGGACGTGACCAGTGGTTTGAGCGCTGGCCCGTACGGGGTCTCGGGTCTTCCGGACGGGGAGCTGCGAGGTGCCGTCACTGGCTTCGCCTGGGTCGACGAGAACGTCGACGGCGTCGGCCAATCGTCCGAGCCGCTGTTGGTGAACATCGGGTTCCAGGTTTACAGCGGAGGTTCGTCAACAGGAGCTTCACCGACGACCAGGGGCAACTACCGGATCGCGGGCGTCCTCACAGGGCCTACCGGCTCGACCTGAACCAGGGGAAGTCTTGACTACGGGTTCATTGTGCCGGGGAGGCGATTCGGGCTTCAACCCGGTGATCGGGCGGGGCGTGGGTTCGACATCGTGCCGGGCGGTGAGGCTGGATCCTTCATGGCGGGCGTGAAGACGGCCGGGCACGACGCGGCGGTTACGGCGCTGCGGGTCCCGGAGCTCCCAGCGATCGGCAGCGAGGCGGCGGTGGAGGTCGAGCTGCGTAACGGCGACAACGTGCCCGTCCGCCTGGGCGGGGAAGTTCGCTTCCAGGACGGCTTCACCCCCATTGTCGGTCAAGGAGGTCGGGTCGGTCAGGGGTCAGACCACCACCCTTTGGTGCCGCAGGTGCCGCAGGTGCAGCCGGGCCGGTCCATCACGCTTACGATCACCGCGCGGGCGGAGCGAGCGCTGACCGCGGCCGAGGTCCGCGCCGCCACGAGGTGGACCTTCGCAGATCCGCAGTGGGAGACCGCCCTGACCAACAACGTCCTGGTGAGGTCGGTCAGCACCGCTGCGGCCAGCCCGGTAAGCACGCCGCCGCCGACCACGACGATGACCACCACTGCGGTGGACGTCGCGGCGCTCGGCACGACGACGGAGCTGGCGTCCACAGGCCCGACGCCGGGGCCGTTGCTGGTGATCGACGCCCTATTCCTACTCGCGGGTCGGTCGTCACGCGACAGGTCACCAGACGACACCCATGACGCCGCAGCGGACACTGCTACCCCGAACGGGTGAGAATCGTGTCCGCTGGCTTGTCCGCTGGCCTGTCCGCAATTATCGGACAACACTCGGATGACCCCCGGCGGTTGAACCGCCACCGATCGTTGACGGCACCTGCTCCGCAGGGGTGGTTCCGGAGTGCGGACGGGTGCGGTACTGCGGTGCTGGCTGGAGGACAGCGCGGACTTCAGAAGACTGCGCTGCCAACAGGCGCTACAGCCGGGGGCAGACGTGGAGATCCGGATACTGGGCAATGTCGAAATCCACAACGACCAGGACGTCCTCACCTTGACGAGGTCGGCAGAGCGCTGCCTGTTGGGGCTGCTGGCCGTCGATGTCGGCAGACCCATCGCCGTCACGACCCTGCTCGACCGTATCTGGGGCGAGGAAGGCCGCAGCGAGCCCAAACCAGGAACCCTGACCCGCTACGTCGGCTACATCCGCGATGCCCTGGAACGGGCGAACGGTGAGCGGAGCCAGCTTCGCCACGACTCCCGCGCCGGCGCGTACATGCTCGATGTCGACCCCGACACAGTCGACTACCACCGCTTCCTCCGCGAGACCCGCGACGCAGGCGAGCGCCGCGACCCCGAGCGGCTCTACGACGCCCTCGGGCTGTGGCGAGGGAGCCCGATGGAGAACGTGCGTCGGCGGTGGGTCGACAACTTCCGCCACCACGCCCAGGCACATCGCCGCACCGCACTCGCCCGTCTCTGGGAGCTGCTGCTCGAGCGAGGTCGGCACCACGAGATTCCACCACAGTTTGGCTCGCTGGAGACCGACATAGTTCATGACGAGAGGCTCCTGCTCCTCGGCGCGGAGGCGCTGGCTCGTACTGGGAGGCACGTCGACATCACCGCCTGGGCGGACCACATCGCTACCCGCGTGCGAGACCTCAGCGGCGGTGCCGGTCTTTCTGCCGCCACCCGGATCCGCCTGCACCACTTGGCCACCCACCCACCTGGACCCACTGCGGCGACTCCCCGTGAGGGCACACCCCCGAGCCCCGAGGGGGCGTTCGGCGACACCGGTTCTGACCACCAGGCCAGCACTGACGCTGTAGCCGCCGATTACCTCTTCGGCGATCAGCACGCTCACCACCCGATGCCCGCCCGCGCCGTCCATGGCACCGGTGTCGGGGCGCTCGTCCCTGCCCCGCACAGCTCCTCCGTCGTCTCCGGAGTGCCTCGACAGTTGCCGATCGGGCCGTTCCACTTCGTCGGGCGCGCCGCGCACCTGGCGGAATTGGATCGCCTCGCCGACCTCAGCGACCGGCAGACAACCTCGATCGTGGTGATGGCCACCGCCGGAACGGCAGGCGTCGGGAAGACCGCCCTCATTCTCCACTGGGCCCACCGATCGAAGGGCCGGTTCCCGGACGGGCACCTGTACGTCAACCTGCAGGGCTACGGTCCTGGCCCGCCGTTGCAGCCGGATCACGCTCTGGGCGCGTTCGTCCGCGCGCTGGGGGTCCCCGCCGAACAGGTGCCGATCGAACTGGAGCAGTTAGCCGCGCTGTACCGGTCCCTGCTCGACGGCCAGCGGATGCTGATCGTCCTCGACAACGCCAGCGACGCGGACCAGGTGCGCCCGCTCATCCCCGGTTCGCCGGGGCCGGTGGTGATGATCACCAGCCGCAGCAGGCTCGCTGGCCTGATTGCACGGGAGGGCGCGTACCGGATCCTCCTCGAACCCTTGTCCGTCGACGAAGCCACCGCGCTAGTGACCGAGATCGTCGGCGAGCGGGCCCGTGCGGAGGAGTCGGCGACCCGTGAACTCGTCAAGCTGTGCGATTGTCTGCCGCTCGCGTTGAGGATCGCGGCCGAGCGGGTGGCCTCCCACCCGTACGCCACATTAACCGGTCTAGTGGCCGAACTCGCCATCGAGCGGAACCGGTTGGACATCCTGAGGACCGACGACATCAGCACGCAGATGCGCACGGTCCTATCCTGGTCCTACCGGTCTCTGTCGAGGGACGCCGCGCGGGCGTTCCACCTGCTGGCCTTAAACCCCGGACCCGAGTTCGGAATCCCCGCGGCCGCGGCGCTGGTCGACGCGACCTCCGAGCAGTGCCTGCCCCTGCTGGACGCCCTGGTCAATGCGCACCTCCTCGAACAGGTCGAATGGGGCAGGTACCGGTTCCACGACCTGACCCGCACCTATGCGAACGAGTACAACGCTACGGACGGCGAAGCCCCCGAGGCGGCATTCGCGGTAAGGAGGGTGCTCCTGTGGTACCTGGCCGCCGCCGACTCCCTGCGCTCGGTCGTCATACCGCACGACATGCCCATATCACTGGCGGTACCGGACAAGCCGTCCCCGCACCTGGCGGTCGCGGGTGATGATGGCGCAATAGCGTGGTACGAGAGAGAGCTCGTCAACCTGGAGGCGGCGATCCGCGTCGCCGCGCGGTCCGGGCAGCACGACCTCGCGTGGAGGACTGCTGCGGCCCTGTGGTCCTTCTTCTACTTGCGCAAGCACTGGCCCGAGTGGATTGAGGCCTTCGAAACAGGTCTGCGGTCCGCCCGGCAGGAGCACTCGCTCACCGGGGAAGCGTGGATGCTAACGATGCTGGCGGTCGCGCACTGCGACTTGCGTAACTTCGACCAGGCTTACGAAGCCATCCGAACCGCGACCGCCCAATGGCGGTCGGCCGCGCACCGGTGGGGCGAAGGGATCTCGTACATCGTCCTCGGGGAGATCCACTACTGCGCGGGGAAGTTCTCTGAGGCGGCCGAGGCGTGTTCAAGGGCGGTGGAGCTGATTCGCGATTTCGACGATATCTGGGGCATGACCTTCGCCATCATCACGCTGGGAAACTCTTGTCGAAGGTTGCTGCGCCTCGACGAGGCCATCGTCCAGTACGAGCGCGCGTTGGCGATGGCGCGCAGCGGTGGAAATCGCTACACGGAGGCGTTCGCCCTGTTGAGCATCGGCGAGACCAAGACAAGCCTCGGCCAGTCGGAGGACGGCTTGGCGCACTTCGGACGCGCCCTGTCGATCTGGCGGGAGATCGGCAACCGCCAGGGGGAAGGACGGACGCTGTTCGCGATCGGGACGACTCACTGCGATGTCGAGGACCTCGCCGCCGCTCGGCGGAGCTGGCGCGACGCGCTGGCTGTGCTCGATGAACTCGGCGACCCGCAGGCGGCGGACGTCCGAGCCTGCCTGGACGACCTCGAACGACGTGCGGCTGGCAACACCCAAGGGGCTATCGGCACGGAGGGGCAGCCGACGGGCGCAGACCCGGGCATTGAGAGACTGTAAAACGAGCAGTTCTATCGCTGATTGCGTGATCAACGAGTTATTGAAATGAAAGTGTTCGGTTGCCTATATGTCGGCGTAGTGGACGTGCGGTGCACGGAAGTAGCCGCGGACGAGGTGCGGCTGGTTCTGGCGGCGGCGCAGGAACCGGCGGGTCTTATGGGCGAGCCGGTCGACATTGTGGGCTCGTGAGGCGTTGACGTTGCGTTTGAGGTCGGCGTTGAGCAGCTCGTCCGGGTTCAACTCCGGGCTGTAGCCGGGCATCAGGTGCAGCTCGACCCGGTCGGCGTTGGCTTCGAGCCAGGCTCGGGCGGCCTTGCCGCGGTGCACGGGGTGGCGGGCGGCGACGACGTGGACCTTCCGGTCCGCCTGGCGGGCCATGAGGTCGAGGAAGGCGGTGAACACAGCGGCGGTGAAGCGTTCGGTGAACACGGTGAACCACAACGCGTCGCGCGAGGCGACCGCTGACATGATGTTGACCCGCAGCCGCTTGCCGGTCACCCGCACGATCGGGGTCCTGCCCTTCGGCGCCCAGGACCGGCCGGGCGGGGCGGCGTCCGAGCACAGTCCGCACTGGTCGACCCACGCGATCATCGCACCCTCGGCCTTCGCGCGCCTCGATCGCCGGGTAGTCCTCATCGAGCCAGGCCCGCACCGCGGCGGGCTGCTCGTAAGCGCGTCGAGCCGGGCGCTGCGGGGCGAAGCCGTGGCGGCGCAGCCACAACCCCACGCCCTGCTCGGTCATGACCATGCCGACGACCAGCCGAATCAGCTCGACCACCGCCTGCCGGGTCCACAACGGGCCGCCGATCAACAACTCCTCGGGGCTGTAGTCGGCCATCGCCGCGAACAGCGTGCCCCGGTCCTCGGAGCTGATCAGCTCGGCGGGACCGGGCCGTCCTTTACGGGTCACCAGACCGTCACGACCCTCCTGCCGGTAAGCCCGCCACCAGGTGCCCACCGACCGCACCGAAACCCCGAACACCTCCGCCGCCTGCCGGTAGCCCTTCACCTGCCCGGACTCCAACGCCGCCACCACCCGCAGGCGCAGCACCTCCTGCTCCGCAGGCGACAACCGGTGCGCACCCTCGACCTCGACTATCCGCCCAGCCTACAGGCAACCGATCACTTTCGATTCAATAGGTCTCTGCTTCGAACAGGAGGGAAGCGTTGCAGTAAGTGTACAAAGACGACGCGCCGGGTTCGACGATCAGGCGCTGCTTGGTCGGGTGTCGGTTGGGCGATTAAGGTCGTCGAGTTGGTGTCGAACGCGTAGGGCGTCGGCGTCGCGGCCTTGTTCACGATATAGCTCTAGTGCCTCCATCCACGCCGCGTGGGCTTGGTCGTTTTGTGCAAGGGCAGTGTAAGAATGGCCCATGTGATCGACAGTGTCTGCGGCCTGGTAAGTGTTGCCAAGGGTGCGGTACAGGGTGAGGGCCTGGTGGTACTGGTCGACAGCTTGGCGGTGGTGGTCGGTGCGGTGAGCGATGAAGCCGAGACTGTTCAGGGTCTCTGCCTCTCCCTCGGTGTTGTGGTGCTGTCGGTGCAGAGCGAGGGCGGCGTGGCAGTGGTCGCGGGCGGTGTCGAAGTCGCCTACGAGCGCAGCGTGCCAGCCTACCGCGTTGAGCGCGCTGGCTTCTTGTACTGGCTGGTTGAGGGTGCGATGGAGCCCGAGTGCCTGCTGGGCGTGGTTCAGGGCCTGATTGTCGTTTCCTCGTCGTTCCCAGACGTATGCGAGCGCCTGGTGGGTGTGTGCTTGTTGAGCGAGGTCCTGGTGGCGTAGGGCCAGGGCGAGTGCCTGTTCCAGGTGTCCAGTGGCCTCGTCGTGTAAACCCAGTCGTGAGCAGGCGTTGCCGAGGTGTCGGTGGGTGCGGATGCGTGCGGTGGAGTCAGGCAGGTGTGCGGCAGCGTCCATCGCGGCCCGCCACGTGGCGAGAGCGTCGTGCAGATGCCCTCGTCGAGTATGGAAGGTTTCCAATGCCCAGGCGAGATGCCAGACGACCTGGTGGCGGCCAAGGATGGCGGCGGCGCGTTGGGCGGCCAGGAGGGTGGCGTGTTCGGCCTCCATCCAGGCCATCGCGGCTGCGGCGTCGGCCAGCGGGAACAGGTGGAGGCCGGACACGGGCGGGTCGGGGCGCAGGAGCGGGCGATGGGGGTCCAGCAGGCGGTCGGCGGCGAAAGCGGTGTGCATGTGGAAGTCCACCGCCCGCGCCAGGGCAGCCTCCCTCACACCTTCAGGCAGGGGGATGGTCGCGGCATAGTCGCGCACCAGGTCGTGCATCGCGTACCGGCCACCTGGCCGTCGTTCGACCAAGGACGCGTCCTCCAGCGCCGACAGCGTCGTGCGTGTACGAGCTGGAGGCAAGCCGGTGAGGGCGGCTGCGGCAGGCAGGCCGGTGTCGGGTCCGGGGGCGATGCCCAGCAGCCCGAATACCGTGCGCTGCTCGTCAGTGAGCTGGCGAAGGGACCAGGAGAGCACGGTAGACAGGCTGGCGGCGGGATCGTCGCCGTCCAGCATGTCCAGGCCCAGCTCGCGCAGTTCGGCGGCAACCTCGGCCAGGGGGATGTTGGGGCGGGCAGCGGCTTGGCGGGCGGTGATCGACAGGGCCAGCGGGTAACCCTCACAAAGCTCGACCAGGTGGTCGATCGCGTCGGGCTCGGTCTCGACGCGGTCGACACCGAGGCGTGCGGTCAGCAGGGCGTGGGCCTCACCGCGGGTGAGAGTGTCCAGGGTCAGTTGGCGGGCGCCGTACCGGTCGATCATGGAGGCTAGCCTGTGCCGGGTGGTGACCAGCACCGTGCAGGTCGAATTGCCCGGTAGCAGGGGGACGACCTGGGCGGTAGTGGCGGCATTGTCCAGCACGATGAGGAGCCGTTTGTCCGCGACCAAGCTCCGGTACAGGGCGGCTTGGGCGTCCAGCTCGGTCGGAATGCGATCCGGCTCGACGCCGAGGGCATCGAGGAAGCCCCGGATTACGACTGTGGGGCTGAGAGGGGCACTGTGCGGACTGAACCCGTGGAGATCCACGTACAGCTGCCCATCGGGGAACCTGTTGAGGTGTCGGTGCGCCCAGGACAGGGCCAACCAGGTCTTACCGATACCGCCTGCACCGCCGATGGAGCTGATCATGGCCGCCTCGCCAGCCTCGTCGAGGATTCTGTCCAGATACGCCAACTCGGTCGCTCGCCCGACCATGACCCCTGGTGGGGCGGGCAGTTGACGCGGTACGACCTCTCTGCGGGCGCGGGGCGGTGTGAAGTCCGGTGGGCGGGGCCGCAGCGTGACCGTAACCACGTCCTGGTTGTAGTGCACGGTAGGTGGTTGTGATTGCGCCTGGGTGCAGTCGCGAAGGCTGGTGGGGATGCCGCTGCCCTCGCCTTCCACCATGCGAATCCACGACAGCACATGGGCGAGGCGGAAGTTGCGTTTGATCGACTGCCCGTTCAGGTCCGCCAGGCTCAGCTCGACGCCGTCCATGATCTCCCGTCCCGGCCAGGAACCAGGGCTGCTGATTTCTAGACGGTCATGGAAGATCCGGACGTGCACGCAGGTGTCGCTCTTACCGTAGTCGCGGTGCACGAGGGCATTAGCGATGATTTCCCGCACGGCGATCATGGGGTAGTCGTGCATGTCGACCGAGCGCGCTTGGGCCGCGCTCGGGTGTTCGCCGCGACGTGCGTGCCGGGCGACGAAGTCTCGTGCCAAGGTGATCTGCTCGATTACGGTGCCCTCAAAGGTCTCGGTGTCGCGCAGTGCCGAACGGTCCGGGCCGTAGTAGTGCACGCACTTGACCACCGCTGCGGGGAACAGCGCCGTCGGGTTCCGACCGAACAGCAGCACCCCGGTCGCGGTCAGCACGTCGTTCACGACCAGTCCGGCGCGTTCGAGGAACTTCCAGGGTTCCAACGCGCCGGGATGCCGTGCCGCGACCTCTGGCCGCAGCTGGTCCCGAAACCGCCGCACCGTGTCGAGGTCGAGGTCGGTGCGGCTGCTCGGGGCGTCCATGCGTTCACCGAGCCACTCGATTCGGGCTGGTAATGGCTGTGTAGCTGGGGGGAAGTGCTTGGCGAGCGCGGTGAGCAGGTCGCGCACGGCGGCGGCCGGGTCGTCGCAGTAGCGCGCCACCTTCGCGCGCAGCGCCAACTGCTCGACGAACGCTTGGCTTTCCATCTGCACGACGAACACCTGGGTCCGCCCGCCGGAGTGTCCCGCGTTGACGATTTGGTGCGCCCAAGCGCTGCCGGAAGCTCTTGCGGTCGCGCACAGCACGATCGGAGCGCCGCCCGCCACTGCCCGCATCGCCGAACCGATCAGCGACTCGCCGATGACGATGGTGCCGTTATGGGTTACGTCGTACCCGGCGTCGCGCAGCGGTTGCGCCAACAACTCGGCCTGCGACTCCTCGCCTTCGGCGTGAACGACGTATACTGGCTGGCGATCCAAGTGGTCACCGCATAGCCATGCACAAGGCGTCCACGCCACCTGCCCAGTCGATGGTGAGATCGGCGTACTTGACGTCGGCCAGGATCGCTGGTGGTGTGCCACCAGTCAATCGGACGGGCAGGATGCGGATACCGGCGCCATCGAGCTGGCGGGCCAAAGCCGACATCCATTCCCGCTTCATCCGTAGACTCGTCGAGTCATCTGCCGAGTAACAGAGGACCAGATAGGCAGATATCGCAAGACCTTTGTCCACTTTTTCGATGATCGAGTCACCAAGGTTGATCTCCCGACTGTCGAGCCAGACCTTGTGTCCACGTCTCCGCAAGTTGGTCGCCAACCGTTCGGCGGCGGGCGCGTCGGCTTGAAGGTAACTGATAAAGACCGTGGCAATTTCTGCTTTTTCTGTTCGTCGACCGGTCGCTAAGGCGTTGTCGACGACCCGCTTTGCCGTCGAATTCGTCGTAGGCGGCACCTGTGCACCAGTATCTCGAAATAGGTAGCCGTTACGTGTGGTTGCGGCCTCGGTCAAGCCGTGTACCCCGTCGACTGCCGGTGACCCCTTCCTCTGCATATTGTGGACACTGTCCATTTCGTTTGGCTTGACCACACTCACGTCTGCGCTATCCCGCCAGGTGTCGGCGTGACCAGCACCGGTGAATTGGCCTGCGAGGGTCACTTTGTTACTGTCGCCATGCTGATTGATAGGGGCGAGCGCTTCATGGTTCGGCAGGTAAGGCGCGTCGGGTAGGGCGATCCACGCTGTGTCGCGGACCTCCTTAACCTCCACCGACACCGGTCGGAACGTACTGGGGTCGAGGACGGCGGATTGGCGGACGACCTCGTCGAAGATCAAGCGGGACACAATCATCGCGAGCAGGCCGGGTGAGCCAGTCAGCGCCCTCTTCACTGGGATGGCGTCGAGGAGTCGGAAGGCGGTGGTTAGGGCGGTAGAGGTGGCGCCATGCTCGTCGAAGGCAACTTCCCCGGCGTGCACGGCTAAGCGCAGCCGGGTGCGTCCGGCTTCATGAGTGGTCTGGTTGTATGCGCGGAGTGCCCGCACCAGCGCGTCCGGCAGCACCTCCAACAGCGGCGCCTTTGGATACTCCGGCGGGACCAGTACGAACACGCTGTCGCCCCGGTCTTCATGGTGACACGCTTCCCAGGTGATGCCAGCCGTCTCCAGGGCGCCCGTCAGAACTCCGTACATGCCTTCCCGAGTACGGAGCTGATGGGGCAATGTCCGGCGCGCATCACCGAAGCCCTCGACATCTACCATCACCATTGTGCGATGGAACGCCTGACCAGCACCCGCCATCCAGCCCTCCGGGGAGCTCTACGGTGTCCTGACGAGTCCAGGTTCTACCTGTTGGCAGGTCAGAGTTGTGCGTCAAGTGACGGATAGTTCACCCGATTGAACAGATAATCCACTCTGATGGCGTAGCTCTGTTAGTAGCCGTTTCCGAGCTTGGGCAGGTGACGGCTCTTTGGTGCGCAGACGAGGGAACTCCTGGTAGATCGGACGT
>NZ_JBHSQO010000072.1:0-25578 GCF_042658445.1 Saccharothrix lopnurensis
GCTCGGCGAGGCCGGGCGGACCGGTGCCGGTGCGGGCGGTGCGGGTGCGGGCGGCTTCGGCCCCGGTGCCGGTGCGGCGGGTCGCGGTGGCGCGGCGGGCGCGGGCGCCATGGGTGGCATGGGCGCGGGCGCCGGCGGTGGCCGCGGCGAGGAGGACAAGGACCACAAGGCCGCCTCGTACCTGGTGGAGACCGAGGACGTCTTCGGCGACGGCACCATGGTCGCCCCGCCGGTCATCGGCGGATGAGCGTGTTCTCGTTCTCCCTGTCCCACGCGGCGGCCGACGTGCTCTGGGAGGACCTGGAGCTCGGCAGCCGGCCCTACCCGTTCGACTTCCCCTACCTCGGGCGCACCGTGGACGAGCGCGGCGGCATCCGCGCCGCCGTCCACCGCGACCTGGAGTCGCGCGGCCTGGCCCGCCGCGGCCTGGTCGCGCCCGAGGTCGCGGAAGGGCTCACCCTGCTCGTGCGGTTCGACTTCTGCCTCAACGCGGTCGCCTCGCTGGACGCCCGCAACGTCGAGCGCCAGCTGCTGGCCCGCGGCGGCGCGGTCGGTGAGCGCGCCGCGGTCGCCGTGATGGACGACCGGCAGGTCAAGGTCGACCTGATCCGCTCGGCCGCGCTCGTGCGCACCTTCGTGGACCTCGTCCCCAACAGCCGCCCCGGCCCCGGCCAGTCGGTCACCGTGCCGGTGCCGTCGGCCGCGCCACCGCCGCGGCCGACCCGCGACGAGGACTTCGGCGGCGCCACCTTCACCCGCGCCATGGCCCCGCGCTCCACCACGGGCACGCAGGTCCGCGCCCTGGAGGCGGTGTTCGAGCGGCCCCGGCTGCGCGCCGGCCAGTTCGGCGTCACGGTGCGCGGCAGGCACGGCCGGGAGCAGCGCGCCCCGCAGGTCGCCTGGTTCGACAACGACCAGGGCCGCTACATGTCGCAGACGCGGCAGGGGCAGGACGGCCGGAAGTGGCTCACCCACGCCCCCGCCGACAACGCGCGCATCGCCGCCCAGCTCGCCCAGGAGCTGGGCGCCCCGCTCACCTAGCCCGACCGGCGCTCACCCAGCCGACCGGCTCGACCGAGCCCGACCCGGCTGGTCCGCAGCCGGGTCGGAGCGGCGTCGAACTACGCCTCGTCGGTGCCGCCGCCGTAGCCCGGCATCCGACCGGTGACCACGAAGACCGTCCGCTTGGCCACCGACACCGCGTGGTCGGCGAACCGCTCGTAGAACCGGCCGAGCAGGGTGGTGTCCACCGCCGACGGCACGCCGTGCGCCCACTCCTTGTCCATGATCATCGTGAACAGGTGGCGGTGCAGGTCGTCCATCGCGTCGTCGGCGTCCTCCAGCGACCGCGCCCGCGCCACGTCCTGCGTGCGGATGATGTCGGTCGCCTCCCGCGCCAGCTCCACCGCGATGCGGCCCATCTCGGCGAAGTACGGCCGCACCGTGTCGGCGAGCACGGGGTTGGGGTGCCTGCGGCGCGCGGCCTTGGCCACGTGCAGCGCCAGGTCGCCCATCCGCTCGACGCTCTCCGCGGCGTGGATCACCGCGAGCACGGTGCGCAGGTCGGTCGCGACCGGCGCCTGGAGCGCCAGCAGCGCGTAGGACTGCTCCTCGATCCCCGCGCGCAGGTCGTCGATCTTGATGTCGTCGCCGATCACCTGCTCGGCGAGGGCGAGGTCCGCCCCGAGCAGCGCCCGGGTGGCGTGCTCCATCGCGTCGCCCGCCATCGCGCACATGTCCGCGAGCTGGCCGGCGAGTTGTCCGAGCTGGTCGTGGTAAGCCTCGCGCATGGCCGTCAGCCTACGGACCGGTCATCGCGGTAGCGACCCACCCCGGTGAACCGGTGGTGAACCCGGGACGTCCAGTCGACTAGCCCGCGCACGGGTCGACGGCCGCGTTCACCACGGACAGGTCCTCGGGCGGGGCCGCCTTGCCGGGATCGCCGGCCGGGGCGCCCTGCGGCGCCTGGACGACCCCGTCCCAGCCGGGACCGATCAGCAGCTCCACCGCGCCGCCCATCGACGGGTCGACCACCAGCGTCGCGCCGGGCACCGACGCCTTGAGCGTCTCCGCTATGTCCTCGCCGCCCGCGCTGTACTTGATGATCGTCTTGTCGACGGCCTCGCCGTTGCCGCTGAACACCACCTGGTAGCCCAGGTCCTCCAGCTCGCCGGTCGCCTGGCCCGCCGCGCCGTCGGCGTCCTCGTCGCCGTTGCGCACCTGGATCTTCAGGCCCCTCGGGTCGACCACCTTGCCCTGGCGCGGGCCGGGGGCGGGCGCCTGCTGCTGCGCCTGGTCCGCGGGCGCGCTGGTGTCGGCCTTCTCCTTGGGCAGCGGTGTGCCGTCGATGATCGCCTGGAACAGCGCCTTGGTGTCCTCCACCCGGAGCACCTCGACGTTGTCCTCGTGCGAGAGCGTCTCGCCCTCCTCGGTGTCGTGCGGGACGGTGACGAAGCTGACCCGGCCCGCCTCCAGGCTGCGCAGCGACTGGGCGAGCGTGAGCATGTCGTTCACGCCGATGTTGTCGCCGACGGTGGCCGAGGCGAACGCGTTGAGGAAACCGTTGAGCTTGCCCGGGTTCAGCAGGATCTCCGACGACATCGCCTTGCGCAGCAACGCGGACAGGAACTGCTGCTGCCGCGTGACGCGGTCGTAGTCGCCGAGCACCTCGCCGGACACCTTGCGGGCGCGCACGTAGTCCAGCGCCTTGGTGCCGCCGATGTCGTACTTGCCCGCCTTGTCGAAGATGGTGCCCAGCTGCTCGTCGACCATCGGCTTCGGCACGCACACCGTCACCGCGCCGACCGCGTCGACCATGCCCTTGAAGCCGTTGAAGTCGACGCTGATGAAGTGGTTGATCTCCAGGCCGGTCAGCTCGGTCATGAACTTGGCCACGCACTGCGGACCGCCCACCGCGTAAGGCTCGTTGGCCTTCACGTCGGACTCGCGGGCCAGCTGCTCACCGGTGTACTCGCCGTTCGACGGGTCCCACCGCTCGCAGTCGGGCCGCTCGATCAGCAGGTCGCGCGGCACGGAGACGACGACCATGCGCTTCCGGTCGGCGGGGATGTGGGCGAGCATCAGCACGTCGGACCGCGCGCCCGGCTCCGCCTCCGAGTCGCCGACGCCGTCCTCCGGTCGGGCGCCCGCGCGGGTGTCCGAGCCGACGATGAGGAAGTTCTCGTCGCCCAGCTGCTTCTCGGCCTGGTGCACGGCGGCCGAGTTCGAGCCGAGCGCGTCCACCTCGACGATCTTGCTGTCGATGTAGAGCATCGCGCCCCACCCGACACCGGTGGACACGAACACCAACACCGCGGCGGCCAGCGCGACCGCCTTGACGGACTTGACGATCTTGCTGTGCTGGGCCGTCCGCACGTGCCCGCGCGGCCGGTCGTCGTCACCGTCGTCCGGGCCCTCGACCGGCGAGGCGTACTCGGTGGCGTCCTCGTCGTGGTCGGCCTTCCACGGCATGAGCTTCTGGCGGCGCTCCTTGCGCTGCCGCTCCTGCTGGGCCAGTTCGTCGTGGACGGCGGAGAAGCGCGCCAGGGTGTGGTCGACCTCGCGGCGCTTCTTGACGTCGTCGCTGATGGCCTCCATCTCCGTGGTGAGGCTCAGGTCGATCTGCGCGCGCGCCGTCGGACCGGCGGCGACGGGACCGGGGACCGCGGGGCCCTGGTCGAGCGCCGCGGCGGGGTCCTCGGCGAACCGGCGACCGGGCGCGTCGACCGCGGGGTGCGGCGCGCCGCCCTCCGCCAGGCGACGCGGGCCGTCGGCGTCCTCGGGTCGGGTGCGAGGGCCGTCGCCGGGTGCGGGGCGTCGGCCGGTGCCCTCCGGTCCGGGGCCGTCGACCGGGCGGCGCGGTGCGCCCGGGAGGTCGGTGCGCGGGCGCGGGCCGCTGCCGTCGGGGAGGCGGTGGCCGGTCGCGTCCTCGCCGAAGCCGTCGACCGGGCGGCGTCCGCCGGGCTCGGCGGCCGCGCCCTCGACCGGACCGGGCCTGCCGGGGACCTCGGGACGCGGGCGTCGGCCGGTGCCGTCGAGGTCGGGGCCGTCCGCGAGGCGGCGCGGGCCGCCCTCCACGGGACGGCGGCCGGTGCCTTCCGGTCCGGGGCCGTCGACCGGGCGGCGCGCGCCGTTCAGGTCGTCGGGACGCGGTCGCGGGCCGCTGCCCTCGGGGAGTCGGCGGCCGGTGCCGGGGACGTCGTCGCCCGGTCGGCCGGGGAGGTCGGCGCGCGGGCGTCGGCCGGTGCCGTCGAGGGGCGGGCCGTCGAGGCGCGGGCCCTCGGGTGCAGGTCCGTCGGCCAGGCGGCGGGGGCCGTCGACCGGGCGGCGGGGACCGTCCAGGTTCTCGGGCCGCGAGCGCGGGCCGCTGCCGTCGGGAAGCCGGTGGCCGGTCACGTCCTCGCCGGGACGTCCGGGGACCTCGGGGCGCGGCCGGCGGCCGGTGCCCTCGGGGCCGGGACCCTCCGCCGCGCGACGCGGGCCACCCAGGTCGTCCGGGCGGGGGCCGCCGCCGTCGGCGAGCCGGCGGCCCGGAGCGCCGGGGGGCACTCCCTCGCCGGGGTGGGGTGCGTCGGGGCGCGGTGCGCCCGGGTGGGGCCGGCGACCGGTGCCCTCGGGGCCGGGGCGCGGTCCGACGCCCTCGCCCGGCACGGGCGGACGCGCGCGTCGGCCGGTGTGCTCACCGGGACGCGGTCCGTCGACGGGCCGTCGACCGGTGCCCTCGCCGGGGTGGGGTGCCGGCGCGCCGGTGAAGTGCTCGGGTCGCGGGTGCGGGTCTACGGGTACGGGTTGCCGTAGGCCGTCGTCCACGGGTCGGCGCGGTGCGTCCGGGGTCCGGCGGTCGAACCCGGCCTCCGCCCTGCGGTCCTGGCCGGCCTCCGGCCTCCGGTCGACATCGCCTTCCGGCCTCCGGCCTGGGCCGCCCGTCGCGGGGTCGTCGGCGAAGCGCCTGCCCGCGCCGTCGGGGCCGGGGACCTCCGGTCGGGCGCGCCGGCCGGTGCTCTCCGCGTTGCGGCCGGGAGCCGGGAACCGCCTGCTCGCCTCGCCACCGACGCCACCGGGTCCTGCGTTGCCGGGTCCCGGATTACCCGGTCCCGCACCACCAGGTCCCACGCCACCAGGTCTCGCGTTGCCGAATCCCGCCGCGTTGCCGAGGCCCGCGTTGCCCGGACCTGTGTTGCCCAGGCCCGCGTCGCCGGGTCCCGCGTCGCGCCGGTGCTCCGGCCCACCCGGGTAGCCGTTCGCCGGTCGCGGCCCCTCGGCGAAGTCGCCGGGGCGCTCCTCGGCACGCCGGCGTCGCCCGGTGTCCTCCGGGTTCGGCCGGGGCGTCCGGGTGCCGGTGCCCTCGCCGGAGGGGGAGAAGAAGTCGTTCGCGGGGGGCGGCGCACCGCGCCTGCGGTCCACCGGCGGCGCGCCGTTGGCCGGTCCGGGGTGGGTGCCGGTGTCCGCGGGGGCGAAGTAGTCCGGCCCGCCCGGTCGCTCCGGCGCCGGTCGCTCCGGCGCGGCCCGCCGCCCGGTGCTCTCCGCTGACCGACCGTTCTGCGGTCCGCGGGGCTCCTCGGGGCCGGTGCGCGGGGGGACGGGGCGGGGCAGGTCGGTGCGGCTGTGCTGCTCCAGCAGGTCGGACACGCTCAGGCCGCCGTCGTCCAGCGACCTGCGTCGACGGCCGGTCGGCTGGTCGTCCTGCGGGGCCTGGTCACCTCCGGGTCCGGTGCCGCCACGGCGGGGCTCGTCGGGCACCCGGTCTCCCTTCAGCGTCTGTCACTAGTGGGTCGTCATCACGAGTTGACGACAGCAAGGACACAGTGGTTGCACCAACGGCGTGTCACTTGCCTTGGCGATACTACGGATGACCGCCAGTCCTGACGACCACTCCCGGTGATACAGGGGTCGGCAGTGCCCGGTTACGCGCAGCAGACTACGCCTGAAAGGGTGAGTGGCCGTCTGGTGTCAGTAACCGGCGACCCGGGGTTCGGCGATCCCGCGTCGCCCGGAAGCGGCACCCGCCAGCCGGACCCGGCCGTTCTCCCGGTAGGCGACCGCGTTGCGTCCGGACTGCTTGGCCGTGTAGAGCAGGCTGTCCGCGCGCAGCAGCTGCTGCTCGGGGGCGACCGGAGGACGCGTCGACGAGTCCCCGGCGGGCGGTTCGTAAGCCAACCCGATGCTGACCGTCACCCGCAAACCGGGGGCCAGCGAAGCCCAGGCGTGACGCTCGACACGCAGCCGCGCCGATTCGGCGATCTCGACCGCCACCGACGCCGGGGTGTCCGGCAGCACGAGGACGAACTCCTCGCCGCCGTAGCGGGCGCAGAAACCGCCCTCCGGCAGGTCATCCTGGAGCAGTTCGACCACGCGTTGCAGCACGCGGTCGCCGAGCAGGTGCCCGAACGTGTCGTTGACCTGCTTGAACCAGTCGAGGTCGATGAGCGCGATGGCCAGCCCGGCCGCCGTCGAACCGCGCGCGGCGACGATGTCCACCAGGCGCTCGTCGAGGTAGCGGCGGTTGTAGCTGTCGGTGAGGCTGTCGCGCAGGCTCTGCGCGCGCGCCTCGGCGTGCTCCCGGCGGAGCCGATCGACCTCCCGGCGCAGCTGCTCGGGGACCTGCGGCGGGTCGTCCTGGTCGGCGTAGACCAGGTCGAACGCCGAGCGCAGGTGCTGGTACGCCTGCCGCCACTGGCCGCGGGAGGCGAGCAGCGTGGCGATCGACTCGTGCAGCTGGACCAGTCCCGGCCCGTCGTTCTCGGCCACGGCGGTATCCGCTTCGTGTCGACCGTCGCGGTCGAACTCGGCGACCTCGGGTCGCAGTGCGGTCATCGTGCTCACCTCCCTACTTGCCAAGGTGTCGTCTGATCCGACGCGGCGCTTGAGCCGGCGGGACGCGTCATAGAGGGATTTCCCCCTACTGGTTGACCGTGCACTGCTCCGAAGTGGTGACTTTGCGTGATAGAGGTGTCATCTTGCTCGCTCAGCGTGGTCAACGGGCGCACATCGGCTCAGTTGACGCAGGGCGCGAAGCCGTACACCTTGCCGTTGAGCAGCACGACGTGCTGCGAGCCGATCTGGCTGCCGACCTCGGCGCCGTCCTGGAGCACGGTCAGCGTCACGGCCACCACCAGCACGACGCCGCGCGGGTGCTCGTCCTCGCCGGGCGGGGTCCACGTCGGGTCCAGGCGCAGCGTGGACATGGTCGGCTGGACCCTGAGGGTGCCCGCGGGCGGCTCGCACTCCTCGTCCACGAAGTCCGGGTGCTGGGTGTCGCGCAGCAGGTCGCGCTGCTCGGCCCCGCCCTGCGCGCCCGCGTCGTTGAGGTCGGTGAAGTAGCCCGAGACCAACTCGCGCTCCACGTCGGTGACCTCCAGGGGACGCGGCGTGCCGGCGACCTGCGCCCCGCAGGCGGTCAGCGCCAGCGCGCACGCCGCGGCCAGCACGCCGCGCAGGACCACGTCAGCCACCCGAGTGCAGCTCGTCGGCGCCGACGGGCACCGTGGCGTCCTCGGGGTCGTCCAGCCAGCCCTCGGGCAGCACGACCCGGGCCGGCGAGCCCTGGCGGCCGCGCGGCTCGTCGGCGCTGTCGGGGAACTCCAGGGTCGGGTCGAGCCGGCCGACCAGGTCGTCCAGCTCGGTGAGGGTGGAGACCATGGCGAGCGAGCGGCGGAGCTCCGCGCCGACCGGGAACCCCTTCAGGTACCAGGCCATGTGCTTGCGCAGGTCGCGGACGCCCTTGTCCTCGCCGAGGAAGTCCGCGAGCAGCCGGCCGTGCCGGCGCAGGATCTCTCCGACCTCGCCCAACCGCGGCCCCGGCGGGATCGGCTCACCCCGGAAAGCCGCCTGGAGCTCGCCGAACAGCCACGGCCTGCCGAGGCATCCGCGCCCGACGACCACGCCGTCGCAGCCCGTCTCGGCGACCATGCGCAGGGCGTCGTGGGCGCTGAAGATGTCGCCGTTGCCGAGCACCGGGACGCTCGTGACGGCCTCCTTCAGGCGCGCGATGGCGGACCAGTCGGCCCGGCCGGAGTAGCGCTGGGCCGCGGTGCGCGCGTGCAGGGCGACGGCGCGCGCCCCCTCGTCCTCGGCGATGCGGCCGGCGTCGAGGTAGGTGAGGTGGTCCTCGTCGATGCCGATGCGGAACTTGACCGTCACCGGCACCCCGGCGGGTTCGGCGGCCCGTACCGCGGCGCGCACGATCTGCCGGAACAGCTGCCGCTTGTAGGGCAGCGCCGCCCCGCCGCCCTTGCGCGTCACCTTGGGCACCGGGCAGCCGAAGTTCATGTCGATGTGGTCGGCGCGGTCCTCAGCGACGATGATCTTGGCGGCCTCGCTCATGGACCGGGGGTCAACCCCGTAGAGCTGCATCGACCGCGGCCGCTCACCCTCGCCGAAGGTGATCATCTGCATGGTCTTGGAGTCGCGCTCGACCACGGCCCGAGCGGTGATCATCTCGCACACGTAGAGCGAGCTGGGACTGCCGAACTCCCGGCACAGCTGTCGGAAGGCGACGTTGGTGATCCCCGCCATCGGCGCGAGCACGACGGCGGGATCGACCTGGTACGGGCCGATCCTCAGGGGCTGGGTGGTGTGCAGGGCGGTGGACATCGCCGTCCATTGTCGCCCAGCACGGGCAGTGGCGGGTACCACACGGGGAATCCCCGCCCCGGACCGCGCTCCTCGGGCCGGGCCGCACCTCGGCCGGACGACCCCTCAGCCGGGCAGCACCCCGGCCCGGCGTCCCAGCCCGACCCGATCACCCCCCACCGCACCTCACCGTGCGATCACAGCTCCACCCCCCAGTCGTTGCACCGCACCGGCCGACCGGGCGGGTACTCGAAGCCCACCTCTCCCCAGTACCCGACGCTGCCGGCCGGGGCCCCGTCGACCTCCACGCGGAACATCCGGCCATCACCGGGCGCGTGGTAGCGCCGGTGCCGATCGACCAGCCGGGCCTCGGCCTCCGGGCCGCCGAGGTGCGTGGTCATGGCAACACCATGCCGGCGGGGTACGACAATTCTTGATCAGCGCAGGTCACCCCACCCGACAGGCATTCAGAACGGCACGGTCAGGCACCCCAGCCGAGCCCGCCTGCCCCGGTTCGGTGTGCGTATGCTCCTCGTGCAGCACCACGGAACCCGGGCGCCGCTCACCGAACCGCCAGTCGAGATGTGCGTACGCCCACCCCCGCCCCCGCGCGTCGGTGGTGAAGTCGAGCCAGATCTCGTTGTAGGGGTTGGCGAACGCCGGATCGGTAGCCCCACCCGGCACGTGCTGGTAGTGCGGCCCGGCGTCGGCGGGCGAGGGACCGCAGGCGTTCACGTGGGCGTGCGCGCCGTAGTCGCGGTGAGGCAGGAGCCCGGTGGTGCGCAGCAGCACGTAGGTCCCACCGGCCACCGGCGTGGACAGCACGGAGGCGCGGGCACCGTCCGGCACGCGCGGGTCGTAGCTGGTCAGATCACCGGAGACGGGCAGCAACGAGCCCGCGAGGGCGAGCGCCATGGCGAGGTGCATGGAACCTGCTTAACCGCCGGGACGACGGCGTTCCAGCATGATCACCCGTTCCGGTGGACTTGAACCGACGCCCACCGCCCAGCCGAGAACCGCCGCCCACACGACCCGAAGGCCGGGTGTGTCGCGCGCCACGCCCCAACCACCGTCGAACGAAAGCACCGCCGTCCACTAGCCTGGACCACGGGCCGCTAGCTCAACTGGCAGAGCAGCGGACTTTTAATCCGCGGGTTCAGGGTTCGAGCCCCTGGCGGCCCACGCTGTGACCAGCGACAACAAGGCCCTCCCCGGTCCCGACAGGGCTGGGGAGGGCCTTTGTGTGAGCGACGTGTGAGCGACAGCACCCGGATGACTGGCCAGGGGACACGGTGGCCGTGCCACCGTGGGCACGGCCACTTCGGTCAGCCGCGGGGATCGAACCGGCCGTCTGCGGCAGCCTGAAGGAAGGCGTGCAGCGCGCCGCGGGAGACACCCAACTCGACGGTGGGGCGCTTAGAGTCCCGTAGCCGGTCGAACGTGGACCCGACTTCGACGCAGTTCCCTTCCGACCCGCTGCGGCTACTCCGACGCCACCGCAGCGGGGGTACGGGCTCTGTCATCACCAGACCTCACTCTCAGTCTCCCAGGGCGTCCTTGATCGCCCTCTGAGAGTGTTCCCTATCCATCACCCGTGCAAGAAGTTCAGCCCTCTCGAACAGGTAGTGGTCCGTCTGGGTGGGCTCTGTGAAAAACACCGCTGACCTGGACAGTTCTACGTGAACCATGCGCGGCGACGCCGAAAACTCCAGCATCAACCAGGGGCTCACCCTGGCCGGATGTCTGTCACTGGCGACAGGAAGTACCCGGATGTCCACGTTCGGGAGATCGTTCGCGACGTCCAGCAGCTGCTGCAACTGAGCGCGGTGGGTCCGCCTGGAACCGACGCGTCGGTGCAGCACCGGCTGGTCGATGATCGCGGTGTACTGGAGTCCCGGCAGCATCGTCTGCCGACGCTGCCGTGCCGACAGCCTCACGCCGATCTCCCCTTCGGGGATGTTGTCGCCCAGCATGTACTCCCGGCCGTACTCCATCGTCTGAAGCAGGCCGGGGATCAGCAGCGGCGCCCAGTCCCAGACCGCTACTGCCTGCGCCTCCCACGTGGCCAGGGTGACGCTGCTTTGAGGGACCCCGCTTAGCTCCTCCAGCCACGCTGGCTCATCCGGCGTCTTCGCCATGGACACCAGCCGCTCGCGTTCGGTACCGGCCACACCGAGCACGCGCAGGTACGCGGCCACCTCGTCGGCATCCACGGGGCGATTACCGGTTTCCATCCGGCTCACCTTGGCCTCGCTCCACCCGAGCTGATCCGCAATCCACCTCATGGACACGCGGGGCTCGCGCGCCTTCCTGGCTTCGCGCAACCGCGCGCCGATGGCGGTCGCCTTGGCTGGCTGTTGACTCACCGAACCCCCTATTCACCCGGTTGGAACTTGCACAACTTGCAGATGAGGGGCAAAGCTTGCGCAAGTTTGGTTCCCTTGCGGTGGATCGTCCCACACCGAGAGGGTCTCGGCGGGTACAGGAGGTACGTCGGAATGGGTGGTCTGTACGTCTTCGGGGAAGCCCTGATCTCCTGTGCCGCCACGCTGTTCACGTTCGCCGTTGCGCACCAGCTGGTGCCGCACGACTGTGCGCGGCGGGCCCAGGTCGGCGTTGTGCTGCGCGACGTCGCCCGGCGCCTCGGTGTGCGGTCGTGAGCGGGCCGACGGGCGACCCGCTGGTTCCGGGCGTGTTCCGGCGCCGACTGCACCGTGTCGAGTGGCCGTCCCGCGTGCTCACGATCAGAGGTCGGCGCTACGCCTTCGGGCGTTGCCGGTCACCTGTGGTACTTGATGTGCCACTTGCTGTCACCGGGTCACTCGGCTGGCCGATGTGCGAGGAGTGCTCATGCCACCCCGAGTAGTCCACGTCTGGTGGCATCACCCCGTTTGGGGGGTTGATCACGCGGTGCTCGCCTCAAAGGCTGAAGAGCTCGTCGCCCAGACAGGTCTGGGCGACGAGCCCATGGTGGACACCGTGTGCGGAGCGGTCTTCACCGCGTCGGCCGTGCGGTCACCGGGGGGTGACCGCGGCACCTGCACCTCGTGCATCCAGGTGGTCGGCGCAACCGACAACGGCGACGCGGGGGACTGGCGTGATTGAAGAAAGGCGCTTCCGACAGGCGCTCGGGGCCGAACTGCAACGTCGGCGCGAGGACCAGGCGCTGACACGGCCGGGCATGACCAAGTGGCTCAGTGGTCAAGTGCACGCTGACCTCTCCCATCGCACGCTGGAAAGCGTCGAGCGCGGTGACCGGGAGATCAGCGTCTACCGGCTGTGGATCATGTGCCGGGCGTTAGCCATCGACCCGGGCGACGTGCTGGCGGACGTCATCACCACCCTGGGCATCGCGCCACCTGACGCGGTCCCCGTTGACCTTCGGGCGCTACGGGCGACCCGCGACCGGGCACTGGCACCGCTACAGGCATGGGCGGCGTGCGCTGCTCCCAGAGCGCGCGTGCTCCACCTGCCACCCGACGCGCTACCCCCGCTCGCCGTCGTGTGCGGCCTCTCCGCCGATGCCTTGGCCCACCTGCTCAAGCAGATCTCCCCCGGCGAATGACTTCGGGCCGTCCGCACCGGCGGCCCGCAGGGTGTGCGGTCCCGCGACCGCGCACCAGCCGCGCCCGCCCCGCGCCGCCCGCACCTCCCCGCGGGCGGCCTCCCCCCGGGGCGGGCGCGGTCCCCATCCCCCCACCACCACCACCACCAGAGAGGCACCACCGTGAGCACCGACCACGAGGACGAGTCGCCGCACCCCGACCGCCCGGACGCCGGCCGCTGGGCCGGCCGCGGCCCGGACACCCAGGCCGCCTGCACCTGCGGGGCGGCACAGCGGGTGGGCACCAACCACACGTCGAGTTGCCCGGCCCTGTCGTGACCGGCTCCGACGACGTGACCCCCAGGCAGGGGCCGTCGTGGCTGATCCCGCCCGCAGGGGCGCAGCCCCGACGCTGGCCGGTCGACGGCCACACCGCCGACGACGGCACCACGGTGTGCGACGACCACAGCCGGCCGTACGCGGACTGCCGCACCTGCAACCCCCGCTAGCGCGGGGACGCCGACCCCGCGACCGGGGCTGAGACCGCCCATACCACCAGAGGAGACGCATGGGCCGCGAGCCCGTCCCCACCACCGAGGAGATCGACGCCCGGATGTACGGCGGCTGGATCCGCGCCGCCGGCGACGGGCACCGCATCGAGCAGCAGGCGGGCCACGACGACGCCGGGCTCAGCGCCCAGGACGACGGCACCTCGCTGCGCTGATCCACCGTGCCCGCCCCGGCCCCCTGGGGCAGGCACGGCCCACACCAGGGGGACTGATCCCGCCCACGACGAAAGGCCCCCGCACCGCCGCCCAAGGGCGGCGGTGCGGGGGCCTCGTCGTAGGCGCGCTAGGCCGTCATGCCGCTGTAGCTGGGCTGGCGGACCGAGCCCAGCAGCACGCGCGTGAGCCACGCGGGCATCCAGGACCGGGTCTCCAGCCACCTGGAGGCCGCGTAGACCGCGGCGATCGCGACCGGCGCGGCGACCAGGTCGACGAGCTGGAGGCCGAGCGGGGCGGCGTCCAGGGCCTGCCCGGGGGTGAGCAGGCCGCGGCCGACCAGCCAGGCCAGCCCGGTACCCCACGCGGCGGGGACGACGGTGCGCAGCAGCGCGGTGATCCGGTCGTTCACGCGGCACCGACCTTCCTGGCCACCTCGCCCAGCAGCGTGGCGAGCTTGCCCACGGCGGCCGGCAGCTCGGCCAGCTCGCCCACCGCCGTCTCCAGTCGGGCCACGCGTCCCTCGGTCTCGGCCCAGACGGCTTCCACGTCCACGTCCTGGCCCTTGAAGTTCCGCGTGCCCTTGAGG
Source organism: Saccharothrix lopnurensis (assembly GCF_042658445.1). Classification (NCBI taxonomy): domain Bacteria; kingdom Bacillati; phylum Actinomycetota; class Actinomycetes; order Pseudonocardiales; family Pseudonocardiaceae; genus Saccharothrix; species Saccharothrix lopnurensis. The sequence continues at coordinate 13,427 of NZ_JBHSQO010000072.1, forward strand.
TCACGCAGGATCGCCAGGGCCTCGCTCGCGGCCTTCTCCGCCTCGGTGGCGGCCTGCTCGGTGGCGTTCAGCACCTCCTGGGCGGCCACGTCGTGGCCCAGGTAGTTGCGGATGCCGATGTGCTCCATGTGGTTCGGCATGGTGTCGGGTCCCTCCTTCATGATCCGGGCGACCTCGGCGCGCTCGTGCGCCATGTCCAGGCCGTCCGGGTCGGGGTTGGTGGTGCGGTACTCGCGGTGTCCGCACAGCGCGGACGCCGGTGCGCCGATGTGGCGCAGCAGCACGGCGAGGCCTCGGCGCAGCCCGTAGAGCTGGGCGGTCGGCCAGTCCTCGCCCACGGTGTGGTCGGTCTCCACACCGACCGAGTCGGTGTTGCCGTCGTCGCGGGAGATCGGCCCCCAGGGACCGCCGAGGCCGGCGTGCCACATCCGGCCCGCGGCGACCAGGTGCCAGCGGCCGCCGCGGTCGACCCAGGTCTGGGCGCCGTTGTTGCGCAGGTTCGCCATGAACGCCGGGACGCCGGGCGAGTCGCCGTGCGGGGACGCGTCGTGGTGCAGCATCGCGGCCACCGGCGCGAACGCGCCGTCCTTCTGGCCGCGGTCCGTCCAGCCGGGGTGCTCGATCACGGTCAGCCCGGCCGCGCGCAGCGCGTCGGCCAGGCCCGCCAGGAGCAGGGCCACGTCAACCTCCTAGGTCTGGTTCGGGTCGGGGTAGAGGGGCGGCGGGTCGGGGACGTCGCCGCCGAGGTCGCGCACGGCGGTGACCACGGCGTGGTCCCAGTCCTCGTGCACGCGCAGCAGGCGGACCTGCTCGGCGTCGCGGCGGTCGCGGTCGGCCTCGCGGGCCTTCACCGCGTCGACCTCGCCGCGCAGCGCGGCCAGCTGCCCCTGGACGCCCTGGGCGATACCGGTCGCGGCGTCGCCCAAGGCCACCGCGCTGTCGGCCAGGGCCCGCGCCGCATCGGCCTCGGCCTTCTTCGCCTCGGCCGCCGCCTTCCGCGCCTCGGGCTTGGACCGGCGCCAGGCCGCACCGCCGGCGAGCAGGCCGCCGAGCACGCCGCCCGCGCCGAGCACGCCGCCCGCGCTGAGCTGGGTGATCCAGTCGGGGATGTTGCTCATGGGTTTCTCCGTACTTCTGCGTGGTCGGGTGCTCACCGGGCGTGGGACGGTGTGGGCCAGTCGGGTGGAATCGGACAGCGTGGTGTTGCGCTGGGCGTCCTGACCAGCGATGAATCGGGAGACGCGCCGATCACCGGCGCGCCTGGACAAAGGGGTGGAGATGCGGTTCGGACGACGTGAGGGGTTAGCCGCCGGCGGGATCACGGCGGGCCTGGCGGCCGTGGTGGGGGCCGCGGTGCTGCTCGGGCCGAGCGCGCCGCAGAGCGAGCCGCGCCCGGCCGGACAGGAGATCGAGCTGGACTCGGTGGTGCAGTCCGTCGAGAGCAGCACCGCCTCGGCCGAGACGTCGACCAGCAGCACGAGCCCGGCGGCCCCGGGTACGGTGCCGGCCATGAGCGACCAGCAGCCCGTGCAGCAGCAGGTGGGGCCCGCGACCGACGAGCCCGGCCCGGGTCTGGACGACCCGACCGAGCCCCAGCCGCCCATCCCGACCCCCGACGTGCCGCGCGACGAGCACGGCAACCCGCTCAACCCGACGCCCGCGCCGCCCGCGCCGACGCCGGGCAACCCGGGCGGTTACGTGCCCGAGCCGGAACCGCAGCCGACCCTCACGCCCTGATCAGGGCGACTGCCGTTGGGTGCAGCGGAACACCCCGCCGATCGAGCCAGCGGCGTTGGTCCGCTGCACCTGCAAGTCGATCGTCGCTCGGCTGTTCACCGAGCCGGGCAGTGCGAACGTCTGGATCGTTTGCCACGCGAACGACCCGGCCCCGATGGGCATGACGTTGCCGGCGGGCGTGCCGTTGATGGTGAACCGGGCCTCACCAACCCCGCCGCCCGTGGACAGCAGCAGGGCCTCCACCTCGGCGTAGGGCTGTTGCTTGAGCATCTGCCCGGTCGACTGGGTGGCGATCCACGAAGTGGCGGAGGTGAGCGGGATGCTGGTGGACAAGACGTTGATCGTCCCTTGGGGCAGCCAGGGGCGCGCCAGGCCCTGGCCGCTCTTGGCGTCGTCGGCTATGGCCACGTTGCCGGACCCGTCCCAGCCCGCCCAGAACTGCTGGCCGGTCTCGGTGGTGCCGATCTCGAAGGCAGCCGCGCCGTTGTCGCGCCGGATGGTCAGGAAGTAGTTGCCCTGGCTTCCGCGTCCGACGTGGAACAGCCAGTTGCCGTTCTCGTGCCTCACGGTGAACTCGCCGCCGCCGCCGACCGTCAGCCCGCCTTCACCGATGTAGGCGCTGATATTGCCGACGCGGTCGCGTACCGCGCGCAGCGTTCGCTCCACTCGGATCTTCCACGTCGCGTCGTCCTCGCGTCGGTTGACGGCGCCCATCAGCTCTCCACTTGCGGCTCGGCGGTGATCGCGATCTCTTCTCCGGTCTCGCTTTCCGGCGTGACCTCCAGCTGCACCACGCGCGCGGTGGTGTCCAGGCCGGGCTGGTAGCCGTGGTAGTCGTCGCGGATGAGCAGTCGGCCGCGGTCGCCTGGGCTGACCTCGGTGATGGTCGGGTACGCGGCGCCGTTGACGACGAACGTCGGCAGCACGACCGGCAGCCGCAGCACCTGCTGGTCGGCCTGGGCGTTGTCGATCAGGGTGGCGCTGCCGGTGGTGCGGTCGTAGCCGGTGTCGTCCTCCAGCAGCGGCCAGCCCAGCGCGTACAGGCCGGGTTCCTCGTAGGCCCCGATCGGCGTGGCCCGGTCCGAGCCCTCACCGATCGCGAACGACCTGCTCCGCATCTTGGTGGCGTCGCGTGGCCACTTGTAGCGGAGCAGGTTGCCGCCCCACTCCCACACGTGGTCGTCGACCGCGCCCAGGTCGGGGGTGCCGATGAGCATCCGCCGGGTGGGCCGGCCCTGCTCGTCGACGGGCCCGACGTCGAACCTCAGGTCCGGCCCGTTCAGGTTCTCGGTGAGGTTGCGCAGCTGGTCCCCGAGCGGGGTCATGCTGTAGCCGGGGTAGGTCCGTTCGTGGGTGCTGCCGTAGTCGCCGGTGGTGGCGACGATGCCGAGGTCACCTCCGGTGTGGGCCTGGGCCAGGGCGAGCAGCTGGCGCGCGATTGCGCTGTACTGCGCGGTGTAGCCGACCGCCAGCTGCCCGATGTGGTCGGTGATGCTGAACGCCGCGCCGGTGAGCACCGGCAGGATCTTGCGGTGGTCCAGGTAGGACCACCAGTCCGCGGCCCCGATGGTGATCGCGTTGGCCTCGGAGTCGTAGTCCGTGGTCCAGATGATCCCGCCCCACACCGGGGTGTTGTCGCGGTAGGCGTACACGCAGGTGTGCGCCGGGGTGGTCAGCTCGAACACCTCGCGCCGCTGCCCGAGGCTGTTGAACAGCGGCAGGGGCAGCGTGCCCTGCAGGCTGGAGGTGTCGTTGAGGACCTTGGAGAACTGCACGTCCAGCAGCGGCACGGTGGCCAGTAGCAGGTTGGTGCGCAGGTCGCGCAGCTCGTAGGTGTAGACGGCCTGGGCCACGACTCACCCCGCCTAGTTGATCGCCAGGGCGACGTCGATGTCCACGTTCGAGTTGTCCCCGAGGGTGTAGACCCCGGCCAGCTGCGGGACGCCGGTTCCCGGCGAGCCGGGGGCGGACGCGGACCGCAGCCCGGCCAGGCTGGTGAGGGAGGGCGACTCGGGCATGAACACCTGGATCGTCGCGCTGCCGGCGGGCGCGTACACGATGCCGTGGAAGATCCTCCCGGTCGGCCCGTTGTAGAGCTTCGCCACGCCGGTGCGCTCGACGCCACCCGCCGCGACCGTCATTCCGGGTGGAAGGCCGAAGTTCAGCGTCCCGGACTTGGTGTCGTTGCCGGTGCCGACGTTCATGTAGATGTGCAGGTCGATCATCTTGCCGCGCTCGACGTAGCGACCGCCGATCGAACCGCCGGTGCCGAGCACCAGGGCGCCGCCGGTGGCGGTGACGGTGGGCGTGTAGGTGATCTCGCCGCTGGCCCGGCCCATTGACACCCAGGCCCCGGAGTGGCGCAGCCAGATGGTGCCGGTGTCGGTGGTGACCGCCAGCTGCCCGTTGTACGGGGAGGTGATCACCGCGTCGCGGTCGGTGGTGGAGGTGCACACCGCGGTGCCCGAGATCCGCCACCCCGCGCCGTCGAAGACCTCCTCCCAGTCGCGGTCCCGCCGCCAAACGGCCATGCCGTCGTAGCGGGTGCCGGTGAGGGCGTCGCGCTCCGTCTGGTTCTCGACCGGCAGCAGGCCCCCGCTGGCGACGGTGTGCGCGGTGAACAGCTGGGTGATGTTGGCCTGCAGGATGCCCGCGCTGGACGCGGTGGGCGGCACGACCACGCGCGCCAGCACGACGTAGTCGGGGCTGTTGGTCGGCGCGCCGTTGGCGGTGGTCACCGCCGGGTCGGACGGGGTGGCCGAGGCCGTACCGCGGATCGGCCCGATCCACAGGTCGCCGTTGCCGTCGGTGTGCAGCGGATCGGACTGCTGGGCCACGATCAGGTCGTAGCGGGTCAGGCTGGCGTGCGCGGGCACGGCCAAGACGTTGACGTCCACCACGGCGTCGACCGCGCCGAGGTAGGGCGCGATCGACCTGGTGCCCATGACCGCCAGCTGACCGGGCGAGACGTGCACGAACCCATCCGGCGTCGGCGCGCTGGCGGTGACGACGAACGCCGCGAGGTTCTGCGGGAAGCGGCCGGCGCGCTTGACGAGCGCGCCCGAGCCGGGCCACAGCAGCGCGCCGAGCGAGTGCCTGCCGTCCACGGTGGTCTGCAGGCCGCCCGGCTGGGAGACGGCCCACGTTTTGCGCACTACCACGGGTGCCTCCTACTGGGTGGTGTCGTGCCACAGCACGGTCAGCCGTGCGGCGGGGTCGTAGGCCGCGGCGTCGACCCCGATACGGATCGACGAGCGGGCGGGGATGGGGAACCAGTCCCGGACGAACAACCTGGCGTCGGCGCTCACGCCGGACGGGGTGAACAGCACGGTGCGGTAGCCGGGGCGGGTGTCGATTTCGATCGTCTGCCCGGCCGGGAGCGTCCACGCCGGGTCGAACGTCAGCCGCTGCCCGGTGTCGAGGTTGGTAATCCGCAGCGCCGGTGCGGGGCCGGTGACGCGCAGCAGCGGCCAGGCTGCGGCCGGACCGGCGTTGGTGACGGTGACCTGCCCGCCGGTGACGCCCGTTCCCCAGTCCAGGGGCCACTCCAGGGGCCACTCCAGGCCGTCGCCGGCGGCCTCGGTGGGCAGGCCGATGGGTTCACTCTTGCCGGGCAGCAGCAGCTTGCGCGGGCTGGAGGCCACCCAGCGCACCGCGCCGGTGACGTACTGGGCCTGGGAGTAGTCCAGGCCCACCGGCAAGGCCACCCCGACGAGCGTGGCGTGCACCATCGCCCGCACGCCGTCGAGCCGGATGCACAGCTCCTCTTCCACCGGCTGCTCGTCGAACTGGGTCAGGGCCTCCAGCTCCTCGATGGCGGCGGCCAGTGCGGCGCCCTTGACCGTGTTGACGAAGCTCCACACCACCTGGCGCTGCTCGGCCAGCCAGCGGGCGGGCAGCGCGCCGTGGAACCCGCTCAGGTCGCGGTTGCCGCCGCGCGCCGCCCGGTCCTTCCACCCTTCGATCGACGTGGTGCCCAGCACGGCGTCCGAGCCGAGCACCACGCCGCGCCACTCCACCTGTCCGTCCGCAGTGAGCAGGTCGCCAGCCGCCACCGGTCACCTCCCCGTCTTGGACTTGCGCAGCCACTGCAGCTCCTCGCCCACCTCGCGGGGGCTGGCCTTGTGCATGTGCAGGTGCTCGACGTGGAACGCCGCCTGGTCGACGCCGTAGCCGGGCGGCGGGGCGGTGATCGACGGGGGCCCGCCGCCGAGGCCGGCGGTGGGCGTGGTGACGGTGGCCACCATGGTGTTGATCGAGCGGCGCAGCTGCGGCAGCGCCTGGTCGACGCCGAGGGCGACGCCGGGCGGAATCCAACGCCCCACTTGCTCGGCCATGACCTTGGACGGGGAGCTGATGCCCAGGGCGTCCTTGGCCCAGTCCGGCACGAGGTTCTTGAAGAACCCCACCAGCTTGTCCTTGAGCCAGCCGGCCAGGTTCTGGATGCCGTTCCACAGGCCGCGCAGCAGGTCACCACCGGCGGACACGAGCAGGCTGCCGAGGTTGCCCAGGCCGTCCAGGATGCGACCCGGCAAGCCCCCGATCCAGTTGACCATCCGGCCGAACCAGTCGACCGCGCTGTTGTAGGCCCCGGAGATCCAGCCGCCGATCAGGCCCGGCAGGTTGCCGAACCACGAGATCACGCCCTTGATCCCGTCGATCGCCTTGGCGATCGCGTCCTTGATCCACTGCCACGCGCCGGGCACCTTGTCGATCAGCCAGGTGACCGCGGTTCCCAGCCAGGAGATGATCCCGGCCGCGAGGTTCGCGACCCAGCCGATGATCGCGGCGATCGCCGGTGCGAGCAGGTTCACCAGCCACGTGGCGAACTGCGCCACCAGCTCGATCACCGGCAGGAACGCCATGGTCAGCTGGACCACGGCGGGGATCAGCGGCAGCAGCGCGGGCAGGATCGCCACCAGCACGCCCACCAGGGCCTGCACGAGCGGGGCCAGTGCGGTGATCACCTGCAGGAACCCGCCGGCCAGCGTCACCGCCGCTTCCCCGATCACCGGGATCAGCGGTTCGATCGCGCCGAACAGGCGCAGGATCGCCCCGGACAGCGCGCCGAGGATGATCCCGGCGACCTGGGTGATGATCGGCAGCAGCTGCGCCAGGATCGGCGCGAGGCCGGTCACCAGGCTGGCGACCACCTGGGCGATCGCGGGGATCAGCGGGGTGATCGGGGTCAGCAGCGCGGCGAACCCGGCGACGAGCGGGATCACCGCGTCGATCACGGACACCAGCAGCGGCACCAGCTCGACGAGTAGCCCGCCGAGCTGGGTGAACACCGCGCCCAGCGCGCCGCCCGCCGCGGCGAGCAGCCGGCTGAACGCCTCGGCTAGCGGCATCGCCGCGGTGGCGACCTGGACCAGCACCGGCGCGATCTGCGCCAGCAGTGGGATCAGCGCGCCCGCCAGGCCGGACACCAGCTGGGCGATCACCGGCATGAGCGCGGCGAGGATCGGTCCGCCGGCGGTGGCCAGCGCGCCGATCAGCGACCCGAGCGTGGGCAGGATCTGCGCCAGGCCGCCGCCCAGGGCGGTCAGTGCCGTACCGGCGCCCTCGGCCCCGGCGGACAGGTTGGTCAGCATCCCGCCGAGCCCGCCGCCCAGCAGCGCCAGGAAGTTGCTCAGGCCCGCGAACACCGGCCCGGCCGAGGTCACCGCGGTGACCACGCCGGGCATCACGCCGGTGGCGAACCCCATCAGGCCGCCGGTCAGCTCGGTGATCAGCGGCCCGATCGCGGCGAAGATCGTGGTGATCGCGGGCAGCAGCGCGTCGAACGTGCTGCGCAGCTGCCCGGCCACCCCGACGAACACCGGCACCAGCGGCTGCGCCGCCGCGGTCATCTTGTTCTTGACGTGGTCGCCCAGGCCGGTGAACGCGCCTTTGACCAGCTCGTTCTCGGCCAGCAGCTTCGCGCCGACCGCGGCGAACAGCAGCGGCAGCGCCGCTATCGCACCACCGGCGACCAGGGCCCCGGCTGCTGCTGCGCCGCCGAGCAGCGCGAAGTGCCTGCCCAGGCCGGCGATGTCGGCGGCGTTGGACCGGGCCATGGCGCCGGTCTGCTGACCGACCTGGCCCATGACCACCGCGGTGGCCATCGCCGCCACCCTGATCTTGCCCAGGGTCTTGGTGACGTTGTCGCGGGAGAGCAGGTTGAACAGCAGGGAGGTGTCGCCCACCGGGGATCACCTCCCCCTCGGGCTAGCGGCGCTGCTTCTCGATCTCGCGGTTGATCTCGTCGACCGCGTCGCACAGCGCCCGGAACTCGCCCACGGTCAGCGCTTCCTGGTCTTGGAACCCGAGGTGGAAGTGCTGCGCGATCGGGACGCGGTACGCCGCTCGCGCCTGTTGGAGAGGGCTTTTCCCGAGCGGCCCTCGGGGGCCTCGGCCACCAGGGCGTCGAGCTGGGTCAGCTGCTCGGCGGTCAGCTGCCCGGCCAGCTGCTCGCGCATGGCCTCCAGCTCTCCGCGGTCGAATGCGAGTTCGACCTCGCCCAGCGCGAAGTCGGGCACGTCCTCGTAGCGCAGCGCCGGGTGGTCGGTGCGCATCAGGTGCCACAGCAGGTGGCGGCGGGCGCGGGCGGCGCCCTTGAACACGTCGACCAGGAACACGTCCCAGGGCTGGCCGTAAGACTTCTCGATCGGCTCGGCCTGGGAGGCGCGGACCTCGGCGGCCACGAACTCCCAACGCTGCTCGTCGCCGTCGGCGGGTCGGTAGGTGAAGAACATGGCGGTGCCCTTCCGAGAGGGGGTGAGGGGGGATCTACAGGCGGTCGCGGATGCGCTTGTCGTGCGCGTCCAGGACCCGGCGCATGGCACGCCGGTACTTGGCGTGGTCGCGGCGGGTGGTGTCGTCGAACCAGCCCGGCCCGCCCTTCTGGTGGATCTTGATCTTGCGGTTGTTGATCGCCGGGTGGGTGAAGCCCTTGCGGGCGTTGAACCTCTTGGGCGCGTTGCGGAACTTCCGCACGTTGGGGGTCTTCTTGGCGCGCAGCGTCGCGCCCGGGTATTGGCCGCCCAGCCGGATCTGGACCATGACCTTGTTGGCGATGCCCCGGCTGATCTTGGGCCCGGCGTGGCCGCTGCTGGGCACGGCCCGGATCGCCTGGCGGGCGGCGTTGCGGGTGGGGTTGAGCACGTCGCGGGCGGCGCGGGTGAGGTCGGCGCGCAGCTGCTTGCCGTCCTCCACCGACCGCAGCGCCCGCCCCAGCCGCCGCATGTTCTGCTCGTCGAGCGACAGCGCGACCGCGACCACGGCGCCGCCCGCCTACGCGGTGGCGCGCAGCACCGGGCCCGAGGTCGGGTAGTCCACGCTGACCGCGGCCACCGAGCCGACCTCGCCGCCGATGGGCGTCCACTTGTTGACCAGCACGCTCCCCGTCCAGTTCGGGTTGGACGCGCCGACCGCCGCGTTGGACAGCCGCGCCACGAACGGCACGACCTCGCCCTGCAGCGGCCACATGATCGAGTCGATCGCCGCGGCTGCGGGGTCCTGGAACAGGTCCAGGCTGAGGCTGCCGGACTTCTTGCCGCCCAGGACCTCCTTCCACCCCAGGGACAGGAAGTTGGTCACTTCCTGCTCCTCCACCTCGGTGGTCAGTTCGATCTTCTTGCACCACTGGGACAGCACGTTGCTGTCCAGCTCGACGTAGGACGACAGCAGAACCATCTTGGGCATGGGGACCTCACTGGATACCGAGGGCGACGAGGAACAGGAACGAGGGGGCGGTGCCGGTGATCGTCCACACCGCCCGGTAGTGGGTGTCGGTGATCGGGCCCGCGGTGCGCAGGATCTGCCCGCCGCGTCCGGTCGCCGCGGTGAACGCGGCCACCGTGGTGGGCGAGGCGAAACCCGCGCTCGGCGCGGACTCGATCTCGACGGTGATGCTCGGCGTGCCGGTGCCGGCCACCGACAGCACGTGCAGAGCGGCGTAGAGGTGGCGGCCGTCGTCGACCTCGCCCAGCTGCAGAGCCGCGCCGTTGCCGTCGGCGGTGCGCGCGGTGCCCGGCGGGTGCGCGACCGCGCCGCGCGCCACCGGCCAACTGCCCTTGGCCTCGGCCGTCCACGGGGCCACCTCGCCCACCTGGCCGCCGAGCTTGTAGCTGCCGGTCATGGCGTAGGTCAGGTAGGCCAGCGCGCCCTGGGTGGCGTCGGTGGGGCACATCGTCCACGGGCCCAGGCCGCCCAGCCCGGCCCACGCGGCGTCGTCGACCCGGCCCGGGTCGCCGGCTTCCCACTGGCCCTCGCCGCTGAGGCTCGACGACGCCAGGCCGCCCAGCAGCTCCTCCCAGCCGCCGGACCGGAAGTTCATCGCGGGCTTGGCCTCGCGCTCGGTGTTCAGCTCGATCTTGTTGGACGCGCCGGACAGGTCCGCGCCGCCGGTGAACACCCGGGCGTCGATCAGGACGAACTTCCCCACGTCATCACCCCCCGGTGCCGTAGACGTGCACGAAGAACTCGATGCCGTAGTAGCGGGACATGTCGTTGCCCACGCCGAACTCGAACAGGCCGTAGCCGGTGGCGCGCCGGACGTGCACCGCGTCGCACACCCCGCCCAGGCTCGGGTCGGCCTCCAGCGCCTCCTTGACGCTGTAGGGCCCCGACCCGGCCAGGTAGCGGTCCAGCTCGGCCTGGCCGCCGTCGTCGGACGCCCGGGAGGTCAGCAGCCGGCACGTGGCCACCAGTTCGTCCAGGCCGCGGCCGAACGCCTTGTCGAACTCCAGGTCCATCTCCCCGACGAAGAACGTCGGCGGGGAGACGCTGTCGGGCATAAACGGCAGTGCGCTCAGCCCGTCGATCGCGGCAGCCGCGGCGGCCAGGCCGCGCCGCACACCCAGGAAGTCCACGCCGTCACCCAAACCCGGGCAGCTCGTAGTTCTTCAGCAGCGCCTTGACGTCCGGGTCCAGCTGGGCCAGCCGCATCCCGCCCCACTCCGCCGAGCCGATGACGCCCTCGGGGCTGTCCTTGCGCTTGGACAGGCGGGTGGCCTGCAGCAGCGCGGCCTGCTCGACAACGTCGGGCACCGCCGGCCAGCCCCACACCGCGGTGACCCGCACCCGGGCACCGGCGTAGCAGGGCCACCCGGCCTGAACCCGCAGCCCGGTGATCGCCCGGCTGCGGGCCACCGCGTTGTCGGGCGCCACCTCGTAGCCGGTCACCGACGACCACCCGCCCGAGGTGCTGCCCTGTTCCACCACCAGGCCGTCGGTGGTGGCGATGTCGTCGACCAGCAGCAGGTGCCCGTCCGCGTCCCACACCGACGCGTTCAGCGGCCGGAACGTTCTCGCGCTGGGGGCGTCGTCGCGCCAGAACCGGCGGCCGGTGTGGTCGTCGATCCCCCGGCACGCGGCCCGGATGTGCAGCGCCAGCAGCTCGTCGTCGGCCTGCACCGTGCCCTGCTTGCGCAGGGCGTGCTGCAGCTGCGGCAGGGTGATGTACTCGGTGACCGCCACGACTCAGGTCCGCGTGGTCTGCCGCTTGCCCACCGGCTTGGGCGGGTCGGTGGGCGTGGACTTCGGGGTGGACGGACCGGCCGCCGGGTCGCCCTGGCCCTCGCCGTCGCCCTGGCCCTCGTCGACCTCGGCCTGGTGCTCGTCGAGCTTGCGGCCCTCGGTGTCGTAGCCGCGCAGCCGCAGCTGCTCGGCCACCTGCCCGGCGCGGTCGTCCTTGCCCACCCTCAGGTAGCCCGCGCGCTCGTGCAGCAGCGCGCCGATCATGCTGTCCCCGCCCGCCGGGCGGTCCTGGTTCTGCGTGCTCATCGCCTCGTGCTCCTGGTCCTGGCGGAGAAACGGGCGAGGGGGAGCCGCCCGCCAACGGCTCCCCCTCGGTCTGCGGACCCGATCAGCCGGTGAACGCCGGGGTGATCAGGCCGGTGCCGCCGATCTTGCGGGCGTGCGGGTAGCGCTGGAAGGTGAAGGCGTAGTAGCCGTAGACCACCAGCTGCACGCCCAGCGAGCCGGCCTTGGGCTGCTCGGCGCGGATCATCAGCGGGGCCGAGGGGTCCTCCCACAGGTGGCAGTGGTTCTTGTCCACCGTGTAAATCTCGTCCTCGTTGGTGCCCGCGCCGAGGTTGGTCGCCACGTTGTTGTCGACCAGCACCGGCGTGCCGTTGGGCAACATGCCGCGGATGCCCCGGCCGTACGCCTCGGCGTAGTTCGCGCCCAGGGTCTGCGCCACGACGCCGGGCTGGCTGATCAGCGGCCAGGTGGCGGCCAGGGCGTTCTGCATCCAGTACCAGCGGCGCGAGTGCATCACGGCCAGGTTCTCGCCGGTGGCGACGTCGACCAGGGCGCCCTCCATCCCCGCCAGCGCCTCGGGGATCTTCGGGTACAGCCCCACCGTGGCGAGGTTGAGCAGGTTGGAGTCCAGGTTGGCGTGGTAGCGGCGGATCAGGTCCGCCCAGATG
>NZ_JBHSQO010000073.1:0-25575 GCF_042658445.1 Saccharothrix lopnurensis
CCTACCCGCCCCCCCCCGCGCCCGCCCCCGCGCCCGGCGCCGCGCCCGGCCGGTACAACAACGTGGACGTGCTCAGCCGGGCGACCGTCGGCGGCCGGGCCCGCGACCTGGCGTTCGTCGGCGACCGCGGGCGCGACCGGGTGCGGGTCCACGAGGTCGACGGGCGCGGCTCGGCGGCGGGCGCGGGCGTGCTGCGGGACGTGACCGACCCCGCCGCGCGGCCGGTGTTCTCCGGCTCCGAGGAGGAGGTCGACGGGCAGCGCACGGCGTACGGGCCGGCCGCCGGGGTCGTCGGGCGCGCGCCCGTGGTGGTGGTGGTGGTGAACCGGCGGAACGAGACGCGGGTGGCGCTGCTGCGCGTCGTGCCGGCCGCCGGCGGGACCGTGGGCACCTCGGTGGTGTCGACCCTGGACCTGCCCTCGTCGTTCCCGCTGCCCGGCGGCGGGGTGTGGGCACCGTGCGGCGAGCCCGGCGAGGGCCCGCAGCTGGAGGGCACGGTGGTGGGCTCCCGGCACGGGGTGCTGTACGCGGCGCAGGAGGACGTGGGCGTGTGGCGGGTGCCGCTGCGGGCGTCCGGGTTCGGCGAGCCGGTGCCGGTCGACCGGGTGCGGTCCTTCGGGGTGCCGCAGACCTACGACCCGGTCGCGGAGGAGTGCGCGGTCTCCGGGCCCGACCCGGGGGTCGGCGGCCGGGTGCTGGAGGCGGACGCGGAGGGCCTGACCGCGGCGGACGGCTACCTGATCGCCTCCAGCCAGGGCGACTCGCGGTTCGTGGCCTACGAGCGGACCGGGCGCAACCGGTACGTCGGGTCGTTCGCGGTGGGCGCGGGCCGGGGCAACGACCCGGTGGAGCACCCGGACGGCGCGCACGCGGTGACCGCCGACCTGGGGCCGCGCTACCCGGAGGGGCTGCTGGTCGTGCACGACGGCGAGCGCCGGCCCGCCGCCGGGGAGTCGGACACGACCGGGTTCGCCTACGTCAGCTGGGCGGACGTGCTGGACGAGCTGGGCTGAGGCGCGATCGACCGGAGGCCCCCGCCGGACGGGGGCCTCCGGCACCGGCCGGCTTCGGGGAGCCGGCCCCCGAGAGGTCGGCCGGCGCCGGCCTGACCCGTCGGTGGTCCCGGGGCGGCGGCACGGCCCGCGCCGCGCCCCCGCGATTCGGATCGTGTCGCAGCGCCCGTCACCCGGCAACCTGAAGTGCTTGCCCGAAAGGGTGACTGGCGTGGCGGATCTTGCGCGGACAGTCCAGAGTGGAGCTACCGGTGGGGACCGGGGAGAGGGAAACGCTCGGCGCGGTCTGACCGCGCCGAGCGTTTTCACGTCACACCGGCCCGACCGCGGCGACGGGGGCCGGGCAGGGCGACGAGCGGCGGCCGGGCGACCTCGTGGAGATCGCCCGGCCGCCGCGTCCGCGCGTGCGCCGGTCCGTCAGGGGCGGACGCCCACCACCAGACCGTCCAGGTAGGACTGGACGGCCGGCGGCGAGGGCTCGCCGACCTCGGCGGGGCGCGGCTCGCCGGGGCAGGTGGAGCTGCTGGGCGGCAGGACGCCGTCGACCAGGTAGCGGTTCACCGCCCGGTTCACGCACGCGTTGCCGGAGCCGTAGATGCCGTGCCTGCCCTCGTCGAGCACGGTGACGAGGTTGTGGCCCAGCGCGGTCGCCATCGCCGGACCGCTCTCGTACTGCGTCTGCGTGTCGCCCTCGGCCTGGACCACCACGCCGACCGGGTAGCCGTCGCGCTTGAGCCGCACCGCGGGCTCCGGCGGGGTGAACGTGCGGTACGCGCAGGTCGTCGGGGCGGCGCGCGCCACGCCGAAGCCGTACGGGTAGCGGTCGCGGAAGACCCGCATGTCCTCGTAGTAGGTCTCCACGTCCGTGGGCCAGTCGACCTCGCAGGTCACCGTGTTGAACACGCCCGAGACCAGCTCGTCGTGGGCGGAGCGGGCCATCATCAGCGCCGTCTCGGCGGGCGCCCCCGAGCGGAGCCTGGTCACCGCGTCCGCGAGGTCCGCCCACAGTGGACGGTAGCGGGTGCCCACGCCCATCGCCGCGTCGAAGCGGGTCCGGGTGTTGTCGGCGATCGGTTGTGCCGCCAGCGCCGCCGCCACGCCCTCCACGGTGGCCATGACCTCCTCGACCCCGGTGCCGAGCCGGAAGTGGTCGTCGCGCTGCGCCACCCACTCCGCCCAGGACTCGACGTTGCGCCGCAGCGCGACGGCCTGGGCCAGGAACTGCTTGCGCCAGATCCACTCCGGGTGCACGGCCGAGTCCAGCACGCTGCGGTCCAGGCGCCGCGGGAACAGGCTGCCGTAGACCGCGCCCAGGTAGGTGCCGTAGGAGTAGCCCAGGTAGTTGATCTTCTCCTCGCCCAGGACGGCGCGCACCACGTCCAGGTCGCGGGCGGTGTTGGCGGTGTTGACGTAGGGCCGGATGCCGCCCGCCGCCCGCTGGCACGCGTCCTCCGTGGCGCGGGCCTCCGCCGCCCACCTCGGGAAGTCCTCGTCCCGGGGCCGGGTGTCGGCGATGACCAGTGGGGGCACGTCGTTGCAGGTCAGCGCGGTGGAGCCGCCCACGCCGCGCGGGTCGAACCCGATCAGGTCGTAGACCTTGGCCACCCCCGAGTTCGCCAGGAAGGTCGGCATCCCCAGGCCCGAGCCGCCGGGGCCGCCGGGGTTGAGCACCAGCACGCCGCGCCGCCGCGCCTGGTCCTCCGCCTTCCGGCGGCTGATCACCAGCGAGATCCGCTCCGCGGCCGGCCGGGCGTAGTCCAGCGGCAGGACCAGCTCCGCGCACTCCAGGCCGTCGCGGCACGGCTTCCAGGCGGGCACCTGGGTGTGGAACTCGGTCAGCGGGTCGAGCGACGGTTTGAGGCGACCCTCCCCGGCCGAGGCGTCGACCGCGGTCGCCAGCACCGCGGC
Organism: Saccharothrix lopnurensis; assembly: GCF_042658445.1. NCBI lineage: Bacteria > Bacillati > Actinomycetota > Actinomycetes > Pseudonocardiales > Pseudonocardiaceae > Saccharothrix > Saccharothrix lopnurensis. The sequence goes on from NZ_JBHSQO010000073.1 coordinate 2,922, forward strand.
GAGCACCAGCCCTACCGACATGAACCTGCGCACGTCCACCCTCCAGACCCGAGGCCACCGACTGCCCCGAACGCCACCGAAGGTAGGACGATCGGAGCGCGGTGTCCGGTCGAGTCACTCGTTGGTGTCGTCTCGCGGAGCACGTGCCATGGTGGGGTCATGACCAGCCCAGCAGCGACCGGTCCGGCGGCAGGCGGCCCAGTGGCAGGCGGCCCGGCGGCAGGCGGCCCAGTTGCCGGCGACCAGGCGACCGGTGGCCAGGCGGCGGGCGACCCCGGCCCCCTGTCGCCCGACACGCTGCGCACGCTGCGGCGGGCGTCGGGCGGCCTGGCCGCGGCCACCGTGGCCGAGATGGAGTCGCGCCTGCCCTGGTTCCGGCGGATGCCGGCCGACCAGCGGGCCGGGGTGCAGCTGCTGATCCAGAACGGCGTCGCCGGTTTCGTCTCCTGGCTGCACGACCCGCAGCAGGCGATCCGGCTGACCGCGGAGGCGTTCCGCGCCGCGCCCAAGGACATCTCCCGGTGGGTCAGCCTGCGGCAGACCGTGGAGCTGGTGCGGATCGCGCTGGAGCTGTTCGAGCGCCGGCTGCCGCAGCTGGCGCGCGACGAGACCGAGCGCGCCCTGCTCACCGAGGGCGTGCTGCGGTACGGGCGGGAGATCGCCTTCTCCGCCGCCACCTCCTACGCGGCCGCGGCCGAGGCCAGGGGCGCCTGGGACGCCCGGCTGGAGGCGCTGGTCGTGGACGGGATCGTGCGCGGCGACGCGGAGGAGTCGCTGCTGTCCCGCGCCACCGCCCTGGGCTGGGACCCGGCGGCCGAGGCGACCGTGCTGGTGGGCAACCCGCCGTCGGACGACCCGCCCGCCGTGGTGTTCGAGGTGCGCAGCCGGGCGGCCCGGCTCGGGCGGCAGGTGCTGCTGAGCGTGCAGGGCTCGCGGTTGGTGGTGCTGCTGGGCGGGGAGACCGAGCGGGGCGACGCGCTGACGCGCATCGCCGAGGCGTTCGGCGACGGGCCGGTGGTCGCCGGGCCGTCGGTGGCCAGCCTGGCCGACGCGCACCGCAGCGCGAGCGACGCGCTGTCCGGGCTGCGCGCCGTGGTGGGGTGGCCCGCCGCGCCGCGGCCGGTGCGGTCGCTGGACCTGCTGCCGGAGCGGGCGCTGGCGGGCGACCCGGAGGCCGAGTGGCAGCTGGTGGACCGCATCGCCCGGCCGCTGGAGGAGGCGGGCGGCTCGCTGCTGGCGACCGTGGACACCTTCCTGGAGGTCGGCGGCGTGCTGGAGGCGTGCGCGCGGCGGCTGTTCGTCCACCCGAACACGGTCCGCTACCGGTTGCGCCGCGCCACCGAGCTGACCGGGCGCAACGCCAACGACCCCCGTGACGCGCTGGTGCTGCGCGTGGCGCTGTCCGTGGGGCGGCTGGCGAGGGCCCGCGGGCTGTGGTGAGCCCGGGTGACACCCAGTGGGGTAGACCCAGTGGGGTGTGACCCAGTGGGGTGTGACCCACGACGCAGTGACCGGGTGAGCCGCCATGAGCCGCGACCGACAACACGCGACGTGCATCAACGGTCATCCGTGAGTCACTTTTGTAGGAACCCCACAAAGGGTGGGGCGTGGATTCGTCAGTGACGGCATCCCGGTGGAGCGAGTCGACCGTGTTCAGTTGGGGACGTGATCGCGCTCCTAGCCCCCGGACAGGGGTCACAGACACCCGGCATGCTCACCCCCTGGCTCGAGGTCGAGGGGGCCGTCGAGCGGGTCGAGGCGTGGTCCGGGACGACCGGTCTGGACCTCGTGCGCCTGGGCACGACGGCCGACGCGGAGGAGATCAAGGACACCGCGGTCACCCAGCCGCTGGTGGTGGCGCTGGCCCTGCTCGCCCACGAGGAGCTGCGCCGCCGCTTCGAGCTGCCCGCCGGCACGGTGGTGGCCGGGCACTCGGTCGGCGAGCTGGCCGCCGCCGCGATCGCGGGCGTGCTCGACGCCGACGACGCGGTCGCGCTGGCCGCCGTGCGCGGCGCCGAGATGGCCGCCGCCTGCGCGCTCGCGCCCACCGGCATGGTGGCGGTGCTCGGCGGCGAGCCCGACGAGGTGCTGGCCCGGCTCGACGAGCTGGGCCTGGTCGGCGCGAACCGCAACGGCGCCGGTCAGGTCGTGGCCGCCGGGCCGGTGGAGGCCCTCGACGAGCTGGTGGCACAACCACCCGGTCGGGCGAAGGTCCGCCGGCTCCAGGTCGCGGGCGCGTTCCACACCCGCTACATGGCCCCGGCCGAGGAGGCGCTGCGCGCCCGCGCCGAGGGCGTCACGACCTCCGACCCGGTGCTGCCGCTGCTGTCCAACGCCGACGGCGCGGTGCTCACCGACGGCGCCGAGGTGCTGGAGCGGCTGATCTCCCAGGTGACCCGCCCCGTGCGGTGGGACTCCTGCCAGGCGACCATGGCCGGGCTGGGGGTGTCCGCGGTGGTGGAGCTGCCGCCCGCGGGCGCGCTGACCGGCCTGGCGAAGCGCGAGCTGAAGGGCACTCCCACCTTGGGCCTGAAGACCCCCGACCAACTCGACCGGGCCGCGGAGCTGTTCGCCGCCGCGGCCGAGCCCGCCGGGACCGGGGCGACGCGGTGACCGCGTTCGCCGTGCCCGCCGGCTCGACCGGCAGCCGCATCGTCGGCCTGGGCAGCTACCAGCCCGACACCGTGGTCAGCAACCACGACCTGGCCCTGCGCATGGAGACCTCGGACGAGTGGATCCGCGACCGCGTGGGCATCGCCAACCGCCGGGTCGCCAAGCCCGACGAGCTGCTCGTCGACATGGCCGTGGAGGCCGGCGCCAAGGCCCTGGCCGACGCCGGGCTGGCCCCGTCCGACATCGGCGCGGTCCTGGTGGCCACCTGCACCATGCCGTCGCAGATCCCGAACGCCGCGGCGCAGGTCGCCCACCGGATCGGGATCAGGGCCGCGGCCGCGTTCGACGTGAACGCCGCGTGCGCGGGCTTCTGCTACGCGCTGGCCACCGCCTCGGACATGGTCCGCGCGGGCACCACCGAGCACGTCCTGGTCATCGGCGCGGAGAAGCTGACCGACTGGGTCGACCCGCTCGACCGGTCCACCGCGATCATCTTCGCCGACGGCGCGGGCGCCGCGGTGGTCGGCCGGTCCGACGAGCCGGGCATCGGCCCGGTGGCGTGGGGCAGCGCGGGCGACCTGGCCGACATGATCAGCATCCAGGACCGCGACTCGTTCATCGTCCAGGAGGGCCAGTCGGTCTTCCGGTGGGCCACCACGCAGATCGCGCCGGTCGCGCTGCGGGCGGTCGAGCTGGCGGGCCTCGACGCCGCCGACGTCGACGTGTTCGTGCCGCACCAGGCGAACCTGCGCATCATCGAGGCCATCGCCAAGCGGTTGCGGGCCAAGGGTGCGCGCGAGGACCTCGTGGTCGCGCGTGACATCGTGGACTCCGGCAACACCTCGTCCGCCTCGATCCCGCTCGCGCTGGACCACCTGCGCGCGGCGGGCGAGGCCCGCAGCGGCGACGTGGCGCTGCTCGTCGGCTTCGGAGCGGGCCTGTCCTACGCCGGACAGGTCGTCCGGCTGCCGTGACCACCCAGTACCCCGGCGCGGGAGCCCCCCGCCGGGAGCAGTCAGAGGAAAGGGATTTTCAGTGAGCAACGAGGACATCTACAAGGGGCTCGCCGAGATCGTCGAAGAGGTCGCCGGTGTCGAGGCGGCCGACGTGACGGCTGAGAAGTCCTTTGTGGACGACCTGGACATCGACTCGCTGTCCATGGTGGAGATCGCCGTGCAGGCCGAGGACAAGTTCGGCGTGAAGATCCCCGACGACGAGCTGGCCAACCTCAAGACCGTGGGCGATGCGGTCAACTACATCGCCAGCAACGCATGACGAATAGCAACGACGTCGTCGTCACCGGGCTGGGTGCCACCACCCCGCTCGGTGGCGATGTCGCCTCCACCTGGGACGCCCTCCTGTCCGGCCGCAGCGGCGTGCGCACGCTCACGGCCGGCTTCGTCGAGAAGTACCAGCTGCCGGTCAAGATCGGCGCGCCGCTCGTGGTCGACCCGACCGAGGTGTTGCCGCGCGTCGAGGCGCGGCGGCTGGACCGCTGCGAGCAGGTCGCCGTGGTGGCCGCCCGCCAGGCGTGGGCCGACGCCGGGTTCGGCGAGGACGACGTCGACCCCGAGCGGCTCGGCGTCGTGGTCGGCACCGGCATCGGCGGCGCGATGACGCTGCTGGACCAGGACGACCTGATCGAGACCTCCGGCCTGCGCAAGGTCTCGCCGCTGACCGTGCCCATGCTCATGCCCAACGGCCCGGCCGCGCACGTCGGCCTGGACCTCAAGGCGCGGGCGGGCGTGCACGCGCCGGTGTCGGCGTGCGCGTCCGGCGCCGAGGCGCTGGCCTGGGCGTGGCGGATGCTGAAGTCCGGCGAGGCGGACGTGGTCGTGGCCGGCGGCGCCGAGGCGTGCATCACCACGATCACCATGGCGGGCTTCATCCAGGCCCGGACCATGAGCACCCGCAACGACGACCCCGAGGGCGCGTCGCGGCCGTTCGACGTGGACCGGGACGGTTTCGTGCTCGGCGAGGGCGCCGGAATCCTGGTGCTGGAGCGCGAGGAGTTCGCCCGGGCCCGCGGCGCGCGGATCTACGGCAGGCTCGCGGGCATCGGCACCAGCTCCGACGGCCACCACATCACCGCGGCCGACCCCGAGGGCATCGGCCAGTCGCGGGCCATCGCGGCCGCGCTGCGCACCGCGGGCGTCGACAAGGCGGACGTGGGCCACGTGAACTGCCACGCGACGTCCACCCCGGTGGGCGACGTGATCGAGCCGCAGGCCGTGCGGCGGGCGATCGGCGACCACCCGGTGCTGACCGCGCCGAAGGGCAACCACGGTCACCTGCTGGGCGCGTCGGGCGCGGTGGAGGCCATCACCACGCTCCTGTCGGTCCGCGAGGGGATCATCCCGCCGACGCTGAACCTGAAGAACCAGGACCCGCGGGTGGACCTGGAGGTCGTCACCGGCGAGCCGCGGAAGGTGGACCTCGTCGCGGCGGTGAACAACTCCTTCGGCTTCGGCGGCCACAACGTCTCGCTCGTCTTCACCCGGGTCTGACCGCGCTCGACCACGTTCGATCGCGCTCGACCACGTTCGACAGCCCACCCGAGGAGCTTCGCGATGACCGCCCTTGCGTCCCCGCCGGTGATCCCGGAGGCGGGTGGGCACACCGATCCGCGCGATCCGGAGGTCCGGCTCGGCCTGCTGCTGGACCCCGGCTCGACCGCGCCGTTGCGGCCCCGCGACGGCAGCGGCGTGCACGCCGTGCGCGGGCGGATCAACGGCACCGAAGTGGTGGCCTACTGCACCGACGCCACCCGCATGGGCGGCGCGCTGGGGTCGGAGGGCTGCCGGCACATCGTGGAGGCGATCGACACCGCGGTGCGCGAGCGCACCCCGGTGATCGGGATCTGGCACTCCGGTGGCGCGCGGCTGCCGGAGGGCGTGGAGTCGCTGGACGGCATGGGTCGGGTGTTCGCCGCGATGATCCGCGCGTCCGGCCGGGTGCCGCAGCTCTCCGTGGTGGTCGGCCCGGCGGCCGGCGGCGGCGCCTACGGGCCCGCGCTGACCGACGTGGTGATCATGGCGCCGGCCGGCAAGGTCTTCGTGACCGGGCCGGACGTGGTGCGCTCGGTGACCGGCGAGCAGATCGACATGGACGGGCTCGGCGGCGCGGAGGCGCACGGGCGGAAGTCCGGCGTGGTGCACGTGGTGGCGGACGACGAGCCGGACGCGTACCGGCGGGCCCGGCGGATCACCGGCCTGTTCGCCCGGCCCGGCGTGATCGACCCGCGCTCGGTGCCGGACGGGGAGGACCTGCGGGCGCTGCTGCCGGACCGGCCGCAGCGGGCCTACGACGTGAAGCCGCTGGTGCGGGCGATCCTGGACACGGGGTCGTTCGAGGAGTTCCAGGCCAGGTGGGCGCCGAACGTGGTGGTCGGGCTCGGGCGGCTCGGCGGGCGCGCGGTCGGCGTGATCGCGAACAACCCGATCCGCAAGGGCGGGTGCCTCGACTCGCTGTCGGCGGAGAAGGCGGCGCGGTTCGTGCGGATGTGCGACGCGTTCGGCGTGCCGCTGCTGGTGCTGGTGGACGTGCCCGGCTACCTGCCCGGCGTGGACCAGGAGTGGGGCGGCGTGGTGCGCCGCGGCGCGAAGCTGCTGCACGCGTTCGGCGAGGCGGTCGTCCCGCGCGTCACCCTGGTCACCCGCAAGTCCTACGGCGGCGCCTACATCGCCATGAACTCCCGCTCCCTCGGCGCCACGGCGGTGTTCGCCTGGCCCACCGCCGAGGTCGCGGTCATGGGCGCGAAGGCGGCGGTCGGCATCCTGCACCGCAAGAAGCTGGCCGCGGTGGCGGACCCGACCGAGCGCGAGGCCCTGCACGCCGAGCTGGTCGAGGAGCACGAGCGCGTCGCGGGCGGCGTGGACCGGGCCCTGGCCATCGGCGTGGTGGACGAGGTCGTGGACCCCACCAGGACCCGCCGCACACTGGCCGAGGCCCTGGCCTCGGCCCCCGCCGGCCGAGGCACCCACGGCAACATCCCCCTCTAACCCACACCCGAGTGTTGAACTCAGTGGTCCTGAACGTACGACACGGCAGTCACGAACGTACGACTCGCGCGTTCCGAACGTACGACACGCCGGTCCTGAACGTACGACACGCGCGTGTCGTACGTTCAGGACGGGTGAGTCGTACGTTCAGGACCACCGTGTCCCACGTTCACGACCACCGAGTTCTACGTTCGCGACACCCGAGTTCTGCGTTCGCGACCCCTGCGGGGCGTGGTCAGCAGGGGGTGAACTGGGAGGTTGAGCCCTCGGTGCCCAGGTCCACGCGGAGGGTGCCGTCCTCGGCCTGGAGCGGGTAGACGACGCGCCAGTGGATGCAGTCGGCCTGGAGCTCGGCCGGGGCCTTGGCCACGTCCTGGGTGCTGGTGAAGGTCATGAGGACGCGCAGGCGGTCGGGGGACACCGATTCGACGCGGTGGACGAGGATCGTGCCGTCGCGCGAGCTCTCGTAGTCGGACAGCCAGCGGGACCTGGGGGTCTCGTCCACGCGGCGGCGGGTGACGGTGCCGGTCCACAGCTCGTAGTCGAGGTCGTTGATCGCGTCGAAGAACTGCTGGAGCACCTCGCGCACGCGCGGGCCGTCGGGGTGCATCGAGGCGTCGATGCTCAGCTGCACGACCCCGCCGCCCGGCTGGTCCTCGCGCGGCACCGGGGCGGACGAGCCGGCGCTCGGCACGGCGATCTGGTCGCCCTGCGCCGGCGCGGGCCGCTGGTACACCTCGCGCGTGAGCACGCCCACACCCGCGGTGACGGCGGCGACCACCAGCACGAGGGGCAGCAGCAGGCGCGGTCGCACGCCCCGAGCCTGCCACAGGGCGCTCCCCGGGCGGCCATCACCCGGAAGTCGCAGCACCTTCCCCGAAGTTTGCGGTTTGAGAGCACCGAAGCACGTACTGGTAATGACTCAGACCCGAAAATTTTCAACCTATTCGTACCCTATCGGGTCATTACCGTAGTTATTGCGCACCCCCTCCCCCGGACGGAGCAGCAGACAACCCTGGGTAAACCGACCCGCAATACAGCGGAGACGGGGGTGAAACACCAGGTTAACCGGTCAACATGACGAAACCTCACGGTTCCGTTTGACAACGGTCGGGTGACTCTCTCCGCTTTCAGGTGATGCCAAACCTGGCATACGGGTGAACCAGGTGTGTCAATGACCACCTGAGGTGCATAAACACGTGGAAGGGTAGGACACGGATGGAGGCACCAACTCCCCGATTCGGTGGATTGTTGGCCGCCGGCCAACGTGCGGGAATATGCCGGTCGAATAAATCGTAGGGAGGCGAATTCCTGTGGATCTCCGCTATGAGGCTTACTGCTTCGCGGACCGCCTCTTCTACGACGTGCAAAGTCAGGACGAAACGGGCCGGGATGATTTTTCCCACCTGCTGCCCCCGCTGCCGGAGGGCTGGACCCAGGCCGACCGGAACATCTGGCGGCACCTGCACCCGAACGGCGTGGTGCTGCCCAAGCAGGGCTGGAAGATCCACGTTTCGGCGACCGTGCTGAACGCCGGTGAGGTGCTGCGGGCGGCCCACGCGTACCTGACGGAGCGCCGCATCCCGTTCAAGTACCTGCGCACCCACTCGATCGTCCTGGCCCGCAACTCCAAGTACGCCCCGCGTGAAGGCAGCGGCAAGCTCATCACGATCTACCCCGCCGACGAAACCGAGCTGGAGCGCACGCTCACCGAGCTCTCGGAAATCCTCCGGGGACAGGCGGGCGCGTACATCCTCAGCGATCTCCGCTACGGCACCGGCCCGCTCTTCGTCCGCTACGGCGGGTTCGTCGAGCAGTGGTTGGAAATGGACGGCAAGCGCGTGCTGGCCATCGAGGGCCCGGACGGCGCGCTCGTCCCCGACCAGCGCAAGCCCGTGTTCTGGGTGCCCGACTGGGTGAAGGTGCCCGCGTTCCTGGAGGAGCACCTGGCCGCGCGCCGGGCGGGCGGCCAGGACGGGTTCCCCTACCGGGTGCTGCGCTCGCTGCACTTCTCCAACGGCGGCGGCGTCTACCAGGCGACCCGCAAGTCCGACGACCGGCAGGTGGTGCTCAAGGAGGCCCGGCCGCACGCCGGCCTGGACCGCGAGAACGTCGACGCGGTCGCCCGGCTGCACCGCGAGCACGACATCCTGACCAGGCTCGCCGGCGTCCACGGCGTGCCCGAGGTGTTCGAGCGCTTCACCGCGTGGGAGCACGAGTTCATGGCCATGTCCGAGGTGCCCGGCCGGCCGCTGGGCCAGTGGCTCGGCGTCAACTACCCGCTCACCCACCACGAGGTCACCGACGAGGCGGTCACCGCCTACACCGAGCGCGCGCTGAAGCTGGTCGCCGAGGTGGAGCGGATCGTCGACGAGGTGCACGGGCGCGGCGTGGTGTTCTGCGACCTGCACCCGCTCAACGTCCTGGTGGACGACGACGACCGGGTCTCCCTGATCGACTTCGAGCTGGCGTTCCCGGTCGAGGAGGACCGCAAGCCCACGCTGGGCTCGCCGGGCTTCCAGGCGCCGCCGGACCGCAGCGGCTTCGAGATCGACGAGCACGCCCTGGCCGCGCTGCGCCTGTACCTGTTCCTGCCGCTCAACGCCGTGATCGAGCTCGCGCCGGTCAAGCTGCGCTCGCACGTGGACTTCATCCGCCGCCGGTTCGACCTGCCCGACGAGTACTGCGCCGGCATCCTCGACGGCCTGGCCCGCCGCGTCGACCCGCCGACCGGCCCGGCGACGACCTCGCTGGACGGCCCGGGGCCCGACCTGCCCGTGGTGCTCAAGATGATCGCCGCGGGCGTCCTGGCCAGCGCCACCCCGCACCGCACCGACCGCCTGTTCCCCGGCGACGTGGAGCAGTTCGAGACCGGCGGCGCGACCTTCGGCCACGGCGCGGCGGGCGTGCTGCACGCGCTGGACACCGCCGGCCAGGGCCGGTTCCCCGACCACGAGCGGTGGCTGCTCGACTCGGTGCGCCGCGACCCGCCCAAGGAGCCCGGCTTCTTCACCGGCGCCCACGGCGTCGCGCACGTGCTGGAGAACTTCGGCCACCGCGACCTGGCGGGCGAGATCGTCGGCTCCTACGCGGCGATGCTGCCCGACACCGAGGACCACAGCCTCGGCGCCGGCCTGGCGGGCATCGGCCTCAACCTGCTCCACTTCGCCAGCACGCGCGGCGAGGAGACCTACCTCGCGCGGGCGGTGGAGCTGGGCGAGCGCCTGGACGCCGCGCTGGCGGACGTCGAGCCGCCCGGTGACAAGGCCCGCGCGGGCCTGGAGCACGGCTGGTCCGGTCCCGCGCTGCTGTTCCTGCGCCTGTTCGAGCACACCGGCGACCGGCGCTGGCTGGAGTCCGGCGTCACGGCGCTGGAGCGCGACCTGGCCGAGACGATGATCGCGCTGGACGGCTCGACGCAGGTCCGGGACGGCAACTTCCGCACCCTGCCCTACATCGGCATCGGCAGCGCCGGCATCGCCCTGGTGCTCAACGAGTTCCGCCTCGTCGACCCCGACCTGCCGGTCGTGGGGCGGCTGCCGGAGCTGGTCTCCGGCACGACCGGCGAGTTCGTCGTGCAGCCCGCCCTGATGCTGGGGCGCTCGGGCCTGCTCGCCACCCTCGTCCACACCGGCGGACCGAGGCACGCGATCGACCGGCACGTGGCCGGCCTGGCCTGGCACGCCGTGCCCTACCAGGACGGCCTGGCGTTCCCCGGCATCCAGCTCCGGCGGCTGTCGATGGACCTCAACACCGGCGGTGCGGGCGTGCTCGCGGCGCTCAGCACCCTCGTGAACGGCACCCCCGTGCTGCCGTTCCTCACAGCCCCGGCCCTTCCGGGCCGGTAGCAGTAACCCTTTCCGAAATCCCCCGAAAAAGGAGTCATCATGGACTTCATCCTCGACCTGCAGGACCTGGAGACCCCCGAGGCCCAGTCCAACGCGATGGCGTCGGGCGGCAGCAGCGGCGGTGGCGGCGGCAGCACGACCGCCTCCAACCTCTCCCTGCTGGGTGTCTGCAGCCACTCCACCCTCAGCGTGCTGGCCTGCTGACCAGGCTCGACACGGTACTGCCCACCGGGTGGGCGGCGCAGGCGAAGTGCGCCGCCCACCCGGTCACCGCGGGGGCTCGACGGCACGCCGTCGGGCCCCCGCACACATGATGCGCCGAGGAGCCGAGATGTCGCTTCCCCCGGTCGTGCGCCGCGACCCGCGCTGGCTGCTGCTGGCCGTCAACGCGCTGCTGGCCACCACCGCCGGGCTGCTGCTGCCGACCGCGCTGGCCGCCGCGGTGGACGCGGCGCTGGCCGGCCGCCCGGCGGGCGCCGCCGTGCTGTGGCTGATCGGGCTGGCGGTCGTCGAGCTGGTGGGCGACGCGATCGGCGTGGTGCTGGCCGCCTCGATCACCGCGCGCGGCGCGGCGTGGCTGAGGCGGCGGCTGACCGGGCACCTGCTGGCGCTGGGCCACCCGGCGCGGTTCGAGGCCGGTGACGCGGTGAGCAGGCTGACCGGCGACAGCGCGCTGGCGGGCGGGATCGCGGTGCCCGCGGTGAACGTGGGCATCTCGGTGCTGACCGCGGTGGGCGCGGTGGTGGCGCTGGCGCTGATGGACTGGCGGCTGGCCGCGGTGTTCCTGCTCAGCGTGCCGCTGGCGACCCTGTTGGTGCGCTCCCACCTGCGGCTGACCGCCTCCGACGTGGCGGCCTACCAGGAGGTCTCCGGCGAGCTGTCCGCGCGGCTGGTCGACGCCGTCGGCGGCCTGCGCACGATCGCCGCCTCCGGTCGCGCCGACCAGGAGGCCGAGCGGGTGCTGCGGCCGCTGCCCCGGCTGGCGAGCGCCGGCGCGGGCATGTGGCGCACCCAGGCCCGGATGATCTGGCGGGCCGGCCTGCTGCTGCCCGCGGTGGAGCTGGCGGTGCTGACCGCCGCCGGGTTCGGCCTGGTCGCGGGCCGGTTGAGCATCGGCGACGTGCTGGCGGCGCTGGGGTACGCGGCGCTGGGGATGGCGGTGGTCGGGCAGGCCACCGTGCTGACGAGCCTGCAACGCGCCCGCGCTTCGGCGGCCCGCCTCCAGGAGGTCTTCGACACGCCCGCGGACGAGGCGCGGCCGCCCGGGTCGACCGCCGCCGGCGAGGTGCGGCTGAGCGGGGTGTGCGTGCCGGACGCGCTGCACGACGTGGACCTGGCCGTGCCGGCGGGCGCGTTCGTGGCCGTGGTGGGCCGGTCCGGGGCGGGCAAGTCCGCGCTGGCCGCGGTGATCGGCGGGCTGGCCCGGCCGGCGTCGGGGCAGGTGCTGCGCGGCGGGTCCGTCGGCTACGCGTTCGAGCGGCCGGCGCTGGTGGGCGGCACGGTCCGGGACGCGGTCCGCTACGGCACGTCGGCCGGCGAGGACGAGGTGCTGGCGGCGTGCCGGGCCGCGCAGGTGCACGACGTGGTGGTGCGGCTGCCGCACGGCTACGACACGCCGATGTCGGCGGCGCCCATGTCCGGCGGCGAGGCGCAGCGGCTGGGGCTGGCGCGGGCGTTCGTGCGCGACCCGGCCGTGCTGGTGCTCGACGACGCCACCGCGAGCCTGGACATGGTCACCGAGTCCACTGTGGAGCGCTCGGTGGAGTCGGCGCTGCCGGGGCGGACCCGGGTGGTGGTGACGCACCGGGCGGCGACCGCGCGGCGCGCGGACGTGGTGGTGTGGCTGGACGGCGGCCGGGTGCGCGCGGTGGCGCCGCACCGCGAGCTGTGGGACGACGACGAGTACCGGGCGGTGTTCGGCTGATGGCCTACCTGCGGGCGTTGCGGGAACAGCGGCGCGGCGTCGCGGTGCTGCTGGGCTGGTCGGTGCTGGAGGGCGTGCCGGCGCTGCTGTCCGGCCGGCTGGTGGCCCTGGCCGTGGACCGCGGCTTCGCGGTCGGCGAGCCGTGGGTGGGCGTCGGCTGGCTGCTGGCGTTCGCCGGCGTCGCGGTGCTCGGCGGGTTCGGGCTGCGGCAGGTGTTCATGCGGCTGGGCGCGGTGGTCGAGCCGCTGCGGGACGCCCTGGTGCGCGAGGTGGTGCGCGGCGTGCTGCGCGGCGGCTCGCACACCCGGCAGCCCGACGCGAGCGCGGTCGCCCGGATCACCCGGCACGTCGAGGTGGTGCGCGACGCGACCGCCGGCGTGCTGGTGCAGGCTCGGGCACTGCTGGTGACCACGACCGCCGCGCTGGTGGGGCTGGCCGCGACGGTGTCCTCGCTGGCCTGGCTGGTGATCCTGCCGGTGGTGGCGGCGCTGGTGCTGTTCGGGCTGATGCTGCCGTCGCTGGCGCGCGGGCAGCGGCGGCTGGTGCTGGCCGACGAGGACACCGCGGCCGTGGCCGGGACGGTGTTCCTGGGCGTGCGGGACGTGGTGGCGGTCGACGGGGCCGCGCACGCGGTGGCCGACGTGTCGGCGCAGGTCGAGCGGCAGGCGGCGGCGGCCGTGCGGATGGCGTGGGCGACCTCGCTGCGCGGCGTGGTGGTCGCGCTCGGCGGGTTCGCGCCGCTGGCCCTGCTGCTGGTGCTGGCGCCCGCGATGGTGCGCTCCGGCGAGCTGAGCGCCGGCGAGGTGCTGGGCGCGGTGGTGTACCTGGGCACGAGCGTGCAGCCCGCGCTGCGGCGGTTGGCCGACACCGTGAGCACGGTGGTGCTGCGGCTGGTGGTGGCGCTGCGCCGGCTGGCGGAGGCCGCGCCGCCCGTCGACGAGCCCACCGGCGACGCGGTGCCCGACGGGCAGGACGTGGAGCTGCGCGGGGTGACCTTCGGCTGGGGCGCGGGCGCCGAGCCGGTGGTGCGGTCGCTGGACCTGGTGCTGCCGGGCGGCTCGCACCTGGCCGTGGTCGGGCCGAGCGGGATCGGCAAGTCCACGCTGGCCGGGCTGGTCACCGGCCTGGTGGCGCCGCAGGCGGGCGAGGTGCTGTTCGGCGGGGCGCCGGTGCGGTCGGTGGCGGCCGAGGTGCGGCACCGGAGGATCGCGCTGGTGCCGCAGGAGACCTACCTGTTCACCGGCACCGTGCGGGAGAACCTGGCGCTGCTCGCGCCCGACGCCTCGGACGCCCGGCTGCTGGCGGCCGCGGCGGCGGTGGGCGCCTCCGGGGTGCTGGCGCGGCTGGGCGGCCTGGCGGGCGGGATCGGCCACGCGGGCGGCGGGCTGTCGGCGGGCGAGGCGCAGCTGTTGGCCGCGGCGCGGGTGCACGCCTCCGACGCGGACGTGGTGATCCTGGACGAGGCCACGTCGTCGCTGGACCCGGCGGCCGAGGCCGTGGTGGAGCAGGCGTTCGCGGCGCGCGGCGGCACGCTGGTGGTGATCGCGCACCGGCTGTCCTCGGCGCTGCGCGCGGACCTGGTGCTGGTGATGGACGGCGGCGCGCCGCTGCTGGGCCGCCACGACGAGCTGATGGCGGCCTCCGGCGCCTACCGGGACCTGATGGCGGCCTGGCAGCCCACGCGGTGCAGCCAGGTGACGGGAGCCCCGTCGCCCGCGCGCCGGAAGGGCTCCAGCGCGTCGTCCCACGCCGCGCCCAGGATCTCGTCCACGCCGTGCGCGAACGACTCCCCGCCGCGGCTGCGCGCGGCCAGGGCCCGGAGCTGGTCCTCGGACACGACGATGTCGCCGTTGGCGCTGGTGCGCGCGTGCCACAGGCCGAGCACGGGCGCGAAGCAGTACCGCACGCCGTCCACGCCCGGACTCGGGTCCTCCGTCACCTCGAACCTGAGCATCGGCCACGCCCTGAGCGCGGACACGAGTCTGGCCCCGGTGCCGGCCTCACCTGTCCAGTTGCACTCGGCGCGCAACTGCCCTGGCGCAGCGGGCTGCGCCGCCCACTTGAGGTCCGCTCGCTCACCGAGGGTGCCCGAGATCGCCCACTCGACGTGCGGACAGACCGCAGACGGCGACGAGTGGACGTAGACCACGCCACTGGTCCTGCCACGGGTGCTCACAGCTGACCTCCGCTACTCGACGAGGGACGTCTTCCCCTACGACCTGCCGAGTCCCGCGGCGATCTTGTGAAATCCCGACTTGGTCATTCTGCCCGCTCGGGCAGCGGTCCGCCAGAAGAACCAGCCCGTTCCTCACTCGGGCGGGTCAGATACAGGGCTTTCGACCCTTATTCGCAACCACGGGGCCACACCCGCGGGGCCGCGAGATCACTTTCCGAGATCATCCGGACACGGTCACGTGATCGGCACGAAGATCCTCTCCACGACCGACCGCGGTGGTCGGTCCTCTGTCGACGGCGCGGCGGGGGCGCGGCCGGCGCCGGCGCCCGCCCCACCCCGGGGACACCCTGCCACGGCGGGACCGTTCGGCCCAACGCGCCACGGCCGATCAGGTGATGACAGTCACGCGTGGTCAACACTCCTGGCGGGGCGCGCCGCCCGGCCGCCGGCGGCGCTACCGTGTCCGTCCGTGGGGAACGGTGGAATCTCGTGCGGCTGATCAGGCTGGGGTCGGAACCCTCCGGGGTGGGCGCGGACGTGCGCGCCGCGCTGAGCACCTGGGGCAACGGCGACGCGGTGCTCGGCGGTGTCGCGCTGCTCGGCGTGCGGCCGCCGGACTGCCCGCGCGAGCTGGACGCCGTGGTGGTGCTGCCGCGGGGCGTGCTCGTCGTGGTCGGCGTGGACCTGCCCGACCCGGCGGTGCGGCTGGAGGCGCCGCTGAACGGCCAGTGGCGGATCGACGGCTGGCCGCTGACCCGGCCGGACGGCGCGCTGAGCCCCGCGGCCGAGGCGCTGGAGGCGACCACCGCCGTCGCCCGGCGGATCCAGGACATGCGCGGCGAGCCGCTGCCGGTGACCACCGTGGTGGCCGTCGGCCCGTACGTGGGCCAGGTCGTGCAGCCCACCGTGGACCTCAACCGGGGCGTGCGCGTGCTGCACCCCAAGCCGACCACGCTGCTGGCCGCCGCGCGCGAGCTGGCCACCAGCGACCGGCCCTGCTCGGCCGAGCACGCCGCCAAGCTGGTGGCCGTGCTCGCGCCGACCGGCCCGCCGCCGCCCCGGGCGCAGCTGCTGGCCGAGGGCTTCTCCGACGCCGCCGCCGACCTGGCCTCGGCCAACACGGTGCTGCTGCCGAGGATCACCGTCGCGCCCCGCCGCCGGGCCCTGCCCTACCTGGTCGCGTCGGTGGTGGGCGTGCTGCTGGTCATCGCGCTGGTCGTGGCGCTGTCCCCGGACGGCTCCCCGGACGGCTCCTCGGCGGCCACCTCGACCGCGCGGCCGACCACGGTCGTGGTGGACGGCCGCAACTTCTCGCCGCGCGGCGCGGACCGGACGGACGACTGCGCCGGGCACGCGTTCGGGGACGTGCGGGCGTGGTTGTCGGAGCACATGTGCATGCAGCTGCGGCGCGCCCAGTACGAGACCGCGGTGGACGGGCGCCGGGTCGGCGTGGCGGTGGCCGAGCTGAGCCTGCCCGACGCGCAGCGCGCGGGCGAGCTGCACGCGGTGGCCACGACCGCGGGCGCGGGCGGGGTGATCGCGCTGGTCCGGGAGGGCCGGGGTTGGCCCGGTGGGCCGGTGTCGTTCGACCGGTCCGCGCTCCGCTCGACGACCAGGGGCGGGCAGGTGCGCATCGCGCAGGCGGTGTGGGCGGAGGGCGAGTCCGACGGGGGCGACCCCGCGCTGGGGCAGGTGGCGGAACAGGCGCTGCGGTTGCCGGCCGCGCAGCAGTAGCGGGGTCGGGGTCGGCGGGGCAGGGGTATCGGCAGAGCCGGGGTCGCCGCCGGGGTCTCGGCAGAGCCGGGTCGTCGCCGCCGAGGTCAGCGCCCGGTGCGCACCATGCCGACGGCGATCAGGCCGAAGGCCGCGTGCAGCACGATCACCAGCCCCGCGATCCCGCTGAGCGACTCGGTGCCCGGTTCGCCCACCACCACGCCCCACGCGAACAGCCACCCGCCGAGCACCGCCGCGATCCCCGGCACCAGCACCGGCACCGGCACGTGGGCCAGGCAGAACAGCGCCGCCGACCGCGCGCGCAGCAGCGTGTGCAGGAAGACCGGCAGCACCAGGAAGCCCGGCAGGTGCACCGCGATCGGCGTCCACCGGGGACCGCCGGGCAGGAACGTGGTGGTGATGACGAAGGCGCACCACAGCACGGCGGCCGTCGTCAGGACCACGGTTCCTCTGCTCACCGGCGCAGTCTAATGAGACGTGAGGCTCGCTCTCCCGTCCAGCCGACCGATGGCGGCACGGCGTTGCGGCACTCGGACCAGGGCGAACACGGTGCGCCGACCGGTGTCGCACCCAGCGTCAGAGCCCGTAGGACTCCAGCAGCCTCAGCCACACCTCGCTGATCGTCGGGTACGCCGGGACCGCGTGCCACAACCGGTCCACGGTGACCTCCCCGACCACGGCGACGGTGGCCGCGTGGATCATCTCGGCCACGTCGGGGCCGGCGAACGTGACGCCGACCAGGGTCCGCGTGCGCTCGTCGACCACCATGCGCGCCTTGCCGCGGTAGCCGTCGGCGTGCAGGGACGAGCCGGCGACCGCGATGTCCACGTCCACCACCCGCACGTCCAGGCCGGCCTCGCGGGCCTGCGCCGCGGTGCGGCCGACCGAGGCCACCTCCGGGTCGGTGAACACGACCTGCGGCACGGCGGTGTGGTCGGCCGTGGACACCGGGGCGGTCCACGGCTCGGGGTCCACCGCGCCGGTGACGATGGCCGTGCCGACCGCGCGGGCCTGGTACTTGCCCTGGTGCGTGAGCAGCGCGCGGCCGGTGACGTCGCCCGCCGCGTACAGCCAGTCCACTCCGGACACCCGGCCGGTGTCGTCGACCGGCAGCGGGTCGCCCGCCCCGAAGCCGAACTCCTCCACGCCCAGGTCGAACGTCGCCGGCTGCCGGCCCGTGGCCACCAGCAGGTGCGCGCCCTCGACCGACGAGCCGTCCGACAGCGCGAGCGAGATCCCGGCGTCCGCTGTGGACACACCGGTGGCCCGGACCCCGGTCAGCACGCGCACGCCGTCCTCGCGCAGGCCGTCGGCCACCAGGTCGCCCGCGAAGTCCTCGAACTTCGGCAGCGGCCGCTCGCCGGACGCCACCAGGGTGACCCGCGAGCCCAGCCGCGCCCACGCCTGCGCCATCTCGACGCCGACCACGCCGCCGCCCAGGACCACCAGGGAGGTGGGCACCTCCTGGGCCGAGGTCGCCTCGCGGGAACCCCAGTGCGGCACGTCCGACAGGCCGGGCAGGGGCGGCACCCGCGGCACGCTGCCGGTGCACACCACCACCGCCCTGGCCGCGGTGAGCACGCGACCGCCCACGTCGACCCGGCGCTCCCCGACCAGCCGACCGCGACCGCGCAGCACGGTCAGGCCCGCGCCCTCGGCCCACTCGACCTGGCCGGCGTCGTCCCAGTCGGAGGTGAAGCCGTTGCGCCGCGCCAGCACCGCCGCCGCGTCGAGGCGGTCGCCGACGGGCACGCCCGGCAGGCGACGGGCGGCGGCGAGCGCGTGACCGGGGCGCAGCAGAGCCTTGCTCGGCATGCACGCCCAGTACGAGCACTCGCCGCCGACCCGCTCGAACTCCACCAGGGCGGTCCGCAGACCGCCGGCGGCGGTCCGCGCGGCGGCGTTCTCACCCACCGGCCCGCCGCCGATCACGATCACGTCGAAGTCGTCGCTCACCGGTCCACCCCACACCACCCGGACCGACCCGGCAAGTCACGCCGGGTCGAACACGCCCGCCAGCATCTCCAGGATCACGTTGTCCGCGGTGCGGAGCACGACCGGGCGTTCCTCCTCCTCCACCCTCTCGGCCAGCTTGTACATCGCGTCGGCGGTCTGGGCGGCCATCCGGAAGGTCAGGGTGACGGGGGCGTCGCCCCGCACCTCGAAGCGGCTCACGAACAGGTCGCGCAGCCGCTCGGCCATGAGCTCGTACTGGTCGACCGACGAGTCGAGGCGGTGCCCGTCGAGCAGGTCGCTGAACCGGACCCGGCCGAAGCCCGGGAGGTCGGACAGCATCTTGAGGTAGACGGCGACGACCTGCTGGACCGCTCCCCGCCAGTCCCCGGCCAGGCGACCCTCTGTGAACAGGGATTCCACCCGTCCGAGGTACTCCTCCATGCCGCGCAGCGCCAAGGCGTGCACAACAGAACGCTTGTCCGGGAAGTATTGGTAGAACGATCCAATTGGCACGCCTGCGAGCTCGACGATCCGGGCGGTGGTGATGTCGTCGTAGTCGTACTCGTTGAGCAGCGTCGCGCAGGCATCGACAATGGCGGTCACCGTGGCGGCACCGCGCTGCTGAACGGGCTGACGCCGCATCACCTTGGCTAAGCGGTTTTCAGCGGGATTTTCATGCACGCGCTCATCTTGATGGATACGGACCGGTAAGCCCAACCAGACGATTCCGGAATGTGATGTGAGGTCTGCTCGGTTACCGCGTCGGGATTGTTGGAGAGCAAAACTATTCCCGTCGAAAACGCCCTGACCACGAAAAACCCGTCGGCGTCACCGCGCGACCCGCTGGGCGGGCACCGGGTTCACCCCCTCGGGTGACGGCGGCCGTTCGGCCGACCGGGGGCGGACGATCGGGTCCGAAGCCGGTCGGGGCGGTCGGGTGAGGTAGGGGGAGACCAATCGGGCGAGCACCAGACCGGGCGCCAGGAGGGGCACGACCGCCGACAGCGCGGCCGCCGTCGCGCCCGCCCGCGCCACGTCCCGGGGGATGACCGCGACCCGGTCCACCACGAAGGCCCGGCGCCCGGTGAGCGACACCAGCCCCATCACGACGAGGAAGGCCGCGAACGCCGACAGCGCCCACTTGACCGCGACGTAGCCGACGTCCTCGGCCGCCGCCATCACCGCCAGCCACCCGAGCAGCGCGGGCAGCTGCCTGCCGGGGCCCGTCATCGCCCACAGCAGGCCGCCGGCGAACGCCAGGGGCCCGGTGCGGTCGACCGCCCACGCGCCGGCGGCGTCCGGCAGACCGGTCGGCAGGCCGGCCCAGCGCGCGGGCAGCACGTCCAGCGGGCCGGGCGCGCCGAACGCCTGCCCCAGCACCCAGGCCAGGGACCAGGCGGAGACGACGACCGCGAACGCGAGCTCCCACCTCGGCCGGTCCACCGCGAGGCGGCAGAGCCTGGACAGTTCCCGGCGATGTTCCCTCACACCCGTCAGCCTGCCGGGGCGGTTGGTCACCGCTGTCCGGTTTCACCCGGCTGCTCGGGAGGGCCGCTCGTCTGGTGGTCGGGTCCTCCCGGGGTACTCACGTGGTGTGGTGGGCGGGCGCGGCAGGTGTACCCGGTGGGTGGGAAGACAGCGGGGGCGCGCGGGTGGCCGCTCGGGAACGGTGAGCGGTGGCGGGGCGGCGCCGGCACTGGCCGCGCGCGTACTGGTTCAGGGGTGGCAGCACTGGTCGCGGGTGGCGACGCCGGTTCGGCAGCACCAACATCAGCGCCGGTACCGGTGGCGGCACCTGCGCCGGCCACGGCGGCACCGGGCACGCGGCCGCGGAACCGGTTGCGCAACAGCGGATCGCCGCCCCACCACCCGGCGCAAGCCCCACCGCTCAACGGGTTCGGGCACTCGGCCGAACGGATGCGACGACCCCACCGTTGACGAAGTCGGGGCGGCACCGCGAGCGGGCGCGTGTAGTAGATTGGACGTTCTGCGCAGCAGGGAAGGGCGCAGGGCGCAAAAAACTGTCAGCCGCAATGCCACGCAGGCTGATAATCCACGCTATCCAGAAAAGAGGCACGTTGTCAAGCCCCTCCGATGACCTCCGGCTCGCGGAAACCGAGGCGGAGCAGGAATACGTGTCGATGCTGTACGGCAGGCTGGACCACCTCCGCGAGCAGAGCTCGAAGCGCCTGGCCGGCGCGCTGAGGCAAACCGGGGGCACGCACCAGATGCGCTCCGAGCGGGACACCGCGGTGGCGCTGTACTCCGACCAGCTCGCCCAGTACAGCGCCGTGGAGAACGGGCTGTGCTTCGGTCGGCTGGACTTCCACACCGACGGCCGTTTCTACATCGGCCGGATCGGCTTGTTCGACGAGGACAAGGAGTACGAACCGCTGCTGATGGACTGGCGCGCGCCCGCCGCCCGCCCGTTCTACCTCGCCACCGCCGCCGCCCCGGAGGGCGTGCGCAGGCGCCGCCACCTGCGGACCAAGCAGCGCAAGGTCGTCGGCATGGACGACGAGGTGCTCGACATCAACTCGGTCGACCCCCACCGGTCCTCGGAGGGCCTGACCGGTGAGGCGACCCTGCTGGCCGCGGTCAACGCGAGCCGCACCGGGCAGATGGGCGACATCGTCGCCACCATCCAGGCCGAGCAGGACCGGATCATCCGCACCGAGCTGAACGGCGTCGTGGTCGTGCAGGGCGGTCCGGGCACGGGCAAGACCGCGGTGGCCCTGCACCGCGCCGCCTACCTGCTCTACACGCACCGGCGGCAGCTGGCCAAGCGCGGCGTGCTGGTGGTCGGGCCGAACGCGACGTTCCTGCGCTACATCGGGCAGGTGCTGCCCTCGCTGGGCGAGACGGGCGTGCTGCTGTCGACCGTGGGCGAGCTGTTCCCGGGCCTGACCGCGGTGGGCCGCGAGCCCGCCGCGGCCGCGGCGCTCAAGGGCCGCGCCGAGATGGCGGACGTGGTGGCGCGGGCGATCAAGGACCGGCAGGAGGCGCCGGGCCTGGTCGAGGTCCCGTTCGACCAGGACGTGCTGCGGCTGGACCGGCGGGCCATCAGCGACGCCCGCGGCCGCGCCCGCCGCACCCGGCGGCCCCACAACGAGGCGCGGCGCACGTTCCAGCGCGAGATCATCTCGACGCTGGCCGCGCAGGCGGTGTCCCGGCTGGGGCGCCACCTGCTGGACCAGGCCGACATCGACGACATCCGGCGGGAGCTGCGCGAGGAGCCGTCCGTGCAGCGGGTCGTCGAGCGGCTGTGGCCGACGCTGACCCCGCAGCGGCTGCTGGAGGACCTGTACGCGTCGCCGAAGCTGATCGCCAAGGCCACGCCCAAGCTCTCGCCCGCCGAGCGCGAGCTGCTGCGCCGGCCGCGCGGGGCGGAGTGGACGCCGGCCGACGTGCCGCTGCTCGACGAGGCGGCCGAGCTGCTGGGCGAGGACGACACCGAGGCCAAGGCGCGGACCGAGCGCCGGCGGCGGCAGGCGATCGACTACGCGCAGGGCGTGCTGGACATCCTGGACCTGGAGGACGACGCCGACCCGGACATCCTCATGGCGACCGACCTGGTCGACGCCCACCGGCTGGCCGAGCGGCACGGCGCCGAGCGCTACGAGACCGCGGCCGAGCGCGCCGCGGCGGACCGTACGTGGACGTTCGGGCACGTCATCGTGGACGAGGCGCAGGAGCTGTCGGCGATGGCGTGGCGCACGCTGATGCGGCGCTGCCCGGCCAAGTCGATGACCGTGGTGGGCGACATCGCGCAGACCGGCGACATCGCGGGCGCGTCGTCGTGGGACCAGGTGCTCTCGCCGTACGTGATGGACCGGTGGAAGCTCACCGAGCTGACCGTGAACTACCGGACGCCGTCGGAGATCATGGCCGTGGCGGCGGACGTGCTGGCGTCGGTCGACCCGGCGCTGAAGCCGCCGACCTCGGTGCGGGACAGCGGTTTCCCGCCGTGGGCGCTCGGGGTGGACTCGGTGGCCGAGACCCTGCCGGCGCTGGTGGAGAAGGAGGTCGCCGGCGTCGGCGACGGCAAGGTGGCGGTGATCGTGCCCGCGGCGTCGGTGGCGGAGCTGCGCGCGGTCGTGCCGGGCGCGTCCGACGACCTGGACGCGCAGGTGGTGGTGCTGGGGGTGGTCGACGCGAAGGGGCTGGAGTTCGACTCGGTGCTGGTCGTGGAGCCCGCGGGAATCCTGGCCGAGTCGCCGCGCGGGGCGAGCGACCTGTACGTGGCGCTGACCCGGGCCACGCAGCGGCTGGGCGTGGTGCACACCGGTGGGCTGCCGGGGGTGCTGGGGAGGCTGGCCACCGGGTGACCGGCGTGCGGGCGGCGGCGCGGTCGCGCCCGGACCGGTCCACGTGGGCGGCGCGCGCGTCACCGGCCGGTCAG